>JBAUBR010000424.1:0-8068 GCA_049676965.1 Occallatibacter sp. | reverse complement strand
TGCCGCGATACGACGAGAGCGTCATTTCGGTCGATATGGACGATGTCCTGAAGCAGGCATACGAAAAGCTGGAGGAAGATATTCGCTCCGCGATGAAAGCGCATCGCGGCAACAAGAGCCTGATGAGCATCCTGCTCAACACGCTCCTGCTTTATCCGGACCATCCCTACGACTTCGACCAGATCTGGGCGCGAGCCTTCGATCCGCAAACGAAGGAGTATGTGAAGTTCCTGGTGACTGAGCCGGAGAACCTCACGCGGGAGGCTCTGTACGCGAAAGAGCGCGCGCTGATCGCCGACGTCAAAGACGAGCTGCGGCAGGGAAGGCGCTGCCAGGTTTACGCCACCTATACCGGCGAGAAGGATGTCACGTTGCGTCTGGAGACGGTGCTGCGGCAGGAGGGCATCCTCCGCCGCCGCCGTGTTCCCCACCAACTTCGCCAGGCGCTCAAAGCCGAAAAGTTCGCCTTTGGAGTCGCGGGCTTCGAGCAGGCCGTCGGTGTAGAGAGTCAGCCGATCGCCCGGCGCGAGAACCACTTCCTGATTTTCATAGCGCTCGTTTGGGTTGAGCCCGAGGGGAAGCGCGCCCGGCAGTTCCACCTGCTGGGCGTTCAGGAAAGGCGGCAGATGGCCGGCATTCGCGAAGACGCAGCGTCCGTCGGGCTGGAGCAGCGCCACCAGGCAGGTGGCGAATCCACCGCCAAGACGGCCATCGAGTCGACGATTCAGTCCTGCGAGCACCTGTGCCGGATCGGTGCTCACTTCGGCCAGGGTGCGGAGGGCGCCGACGATGAGCGAGACGGCCATCGCCGCTCTCAGGCCCTTGCCGCTTACGTCGCCGATGGCGACCAGCGCGGAATCGTCGGGGTTGGGGATGATCTGGAAGAAGTCGCCGCCCACTTCCTGCGCCGGATGGTAGGCGCTGGAAACGGCGAAGCCGCGCAGCGCAGGCTGATCCGAGGGAATCAGCACCCGCTGCAGTTCCTGCGCATTGCGGTATTCCTCGTCGAGCCGGGTTTGCCGGTTTCGCTGTTCGGTTTCATAGCGCCAAACAGCGTAAAGAATCGATGCCAGCAGCAGAGTATCGGCCAGCGTCCCCGCGTTGAAGGCGTTCCCCGCCACCGTGAACAGCAGCCGCGCCTCCGGGTCGGCAATCGTCCAGTGAGTCCAGCGCGCTCCGGCGTCGCCCCAGTCGTGAAACGCCTGAAGCACGTCCACCAGCATCGCCGCAATGGCCAGCAGCCAGCGGGCCGCGTCCAGCTTGCGCCGGAAGGCGAACGCTACGAGCACCAGCACCCAGCATTCCACCAGCAGCGCCGGGATCGTGAATCCGATGTCCCAGGCCAGAAAGCGATGGCCCGGCCAGGTCGTCCACTGGAAGAGTTGCAACGCTCCATCGCCAAAATCGCCCACCACGGCTACCGCCGTCATCCATAGCGTCCACCGCACCAGCCGCCTTTCGTCTCGCAGGTTGAGCAGGTAGAGCAGCAGGAACCACAGCGAGACATCTTCCGCGCACACCACGGGCGCAATGAGCCCGTAGCCCAGCCGGAAGCTCCACAGCCCAGGCACGGAGAACGGCAGCAGCAGCACCGCGTGAACAGTATAGATTGCCAGCCAGAACAGCATCCACTGCCGCCGGTCGCGCAGCCAGGCCAGCAGCGCCAGCACTGCCACGATGCCCGACACCAGCGCCAGGGCCAGCGTATACAGGTTGCCCTCCAGCCACTCCGAGCTCTGCCTGCCCACCCGATCGCGGATCGCCTCAGCGCTCCCGAGCTTCGGCGTGGCCGTCAACCCACCCACGTTGGGCGAGCTGAAAAGAACATACGGAGCCGTCCACACCCGGATCGCGAGCACCCCGGACTCTGGCGGCCCCAGCACAAATTGCCCCCGCCCGCACGCAGGGCACACGATCGCCACTCCCAGCGGCCATACCGCGTCGTACCACACGGGATCCGGCGGCAGCTTTCCGTAGCTGCCGATGAGCCGCCCGTTCCAGTAAACCTCCGCCGCATTCTGCACGGCAGGCAGATACAGCACCAGTTTCCAATTCCTATGGATTCGCGGATTTAACTGGGGGTCGACGACGATTCGCTGCCGGTACCAGGCATACCCGGTGTAGTTGCGGAATCCCTGCTCCTCCCAGGTGCGGCCCGTCTCGATCCGGGGCCATCCGGAGTCGTCGAAATCCGGCAAAGCCCAGGCTGGATTGTCGCCGGGGTGAAACTGCCATGGCCCGTCCATGGGCAGCGTGGCCTGTCCGATTGTGTCTATCGGTAAGGGCGAAGGCGCCGCAGCGACGACGGTGGGAGCGAGCAGCAGAGCCGTAATCAGGAGGGTTTTCCGCATTCCAGCCTGAGTTGTTCAGGGGCTTTCGGGGAGGGGTTCATCGTATCACGGCGGAACTTATGAGCGACCATCCGACCTGAATCCAACCGTCCCGACGGTTCCTGTGAGGGGATTCTCCGAATCTTGCCAGTCCTTCGACCGCGTCAGCATGAAATGGCCCGATTTGCCCCTTCATGGCAGATCGCCCAGTCGAACGCATCCTTATAATGGGCGTACATTATTCGGCCGCTATCGCCGCCCTGGTGAGGGAATCCCTATGTCCAATCACGCCCAGAGCTTCCAAACCCTATGCCGTCAAGTTCGGACTCTTTCTCGTTTCGCCATCTTCGCCTTCATCCCCGGTCTCTGCGGCATGCCGGCGGTGTGCGCCGGCCCCGGCATCGCCATCCAACGCGCCGCGGCCAGCTACGCCAGGATCCCCCTAAGCTTCCAGCCCAACCAGGGCCAGGTCAATCCCGTCGTGCAGTACGTTTCACGCGGTCAGGGATACTCGCTCTTTCTCACCCCAGCAGAGGCCTACGTCACGCTTGATCGCCAGCCGATCGCCGACGACCTGGCCATCCAAGCCAGCGCCACCGACACCCTGCGAATGAAGCTGGCGGGCGCCAACTCCAACGCCGCCGTCGCCGGACTGGAGAAACAACCCGGCGTGGTCAATTACTTCGTTGGCAACGATCCGAAGAAGTGGCGTGCGGGAGTACCCACCTACGGCAAGGTGAGCTACACCAGCGTCTATCCGGGAATCGACCTGGTCTTTTACGGCAACCAGAGCCAGCTCGAGTACGACTTTGTCGTCGCCCCCGGCGCCGATCCCGGTCGGATCGCGTGGCAGATCGAGGGCGCTCAAATCTCTGTCGACGCAGAGGGGAATCTCGAACTGGCTGCGCCCAATGGTCCGGCGGGCTTCAAAAAGCCGGTGCTGTACCAGATGGACGGCAAGAAGAAGATCTCCGTGGACGGCCGCTACGTGGTCGCAGGCAACCAGGTGCGGTTTGCGCTGGGCAGCTACGACCGATCGAAGCCGCTGGTGATCGATCCAGTGCTGACTTACCTTACCTACCTGGGCGCGCCGGTCAGCGCGACCGCATCGATCAACGGCGTCACCCATCTCGGCGGTGTAGCCGGTTTCGGCGTGGACGGCAGCGAACTGTCGCAAGCCCTGGCAATCGATCGCGATGGGAATGTCTATGTGACCGGCTATACCAACGCTCTCGATTTTCCCGTCAAGGATCCGTATCAAGGCTCCGACCCTTCCCTCAAAATCAATTCGGGCGCCACGGCTGCGTTTGTCACCAAACTGAATGCCGAAGGCACTGAGCTGGTCTATTCCACTTATCTTTCCGGGGGCGAGATATACGGCACCTATGGCCAGACCATCGCCGTCGATGGCGATGGCAATGCCTACGTGGCCGGCTATACCAATGATAAAGATTTCCCCACCTCGGCCGGAGCGTTCCAGACAATCTGCGGCGACGGTGGTGCCAACAATGCTCGCACCGCCAGCTGCCAGGCTGGAGCCGTCAATGGTTTTGTAACCAAGCTCGATGCGGCCGGCTCCAAAATCGTCTATTCGACTTTTCTAGGCGCGAGTACCGACTACATCAATTCGATCGCTGTGGACTCACTTGGCCGGGCCTATGTGGCGGGCATCGCGGAAGACAGTTGCAGCCCGACGACTCCCACCTTCCAATGCTTCCCCACCACGCCAGACGCGATCCAAACAGGCGAGGGAACCTGCGTGGTTGCGCCTGGAGATACGACGTGCACCGCCTACGGCGCAAGTGGGTGGGCGTTCCTCACTGTCTTCAATCCGCAGGGCACGGCCCTGGTCTATTCCACGCTACTGGGAGATAGCTTGGCCGACATCGTCAATGGATCGCTGCCGGCCAACATGTACGGCTTCTCAACCGGGATCTCGGTGGCCGTTAACTCGGCGGGCGAAATCTTCCTCACCGGCAGAACCGCGGCATCCAAGCTTCCGGTCACCGCGGGCGCATTCCAGCCAAAAACCATGGCGGGGCTGCCCAGCTCCGGCGCCACCGGCTACGTCGCCAAGTTCAACCCCATCAGTTCCAGCGGCACGTCACTCCGGTATCTCACCTACCTCGGCCCGGCGGCCAACGACCCGAACTTCGATCGCGCCTACCCCAGCGGCATCACTGCGGACGCCGAAGGCAACGCCTATATCACCGGCTGGACGGACAGCCAATATTTCCCCACCACCAAAGGCTCATTTCAGCCAACCTGCGGAGAGGTGAACTTCGACGAGTGCAGCACGGGCTTCGTGAGCAAGCTCGACACAGCGGGAACCAGGCTTCTCTGGTCTACCTTCTTCGGCCAACCCAGCGGCAGTGCATCGGGGGTTAACTCAATCGGCGATATTCAACTGGACGCGGACGGTAACGTATACATCGCCGGCCAGGTGCAGGGCGATAACTACTTCCCGCAGGTCCATCCCGTCGAGCCTTACACCAACGGCAACACCCAGGCCTTTGTGGCGGAGTTCAATCCGACGGGAAGCAGAGTAGCCTTCTGGTCTTTGCTCGGCTCTTTAAAGTACGAGGGCGCGCAGAGCGCCGCGGGACTTGCCGTCGACAAGGACGGCAACATCTTTGTGGCCGGCAACACGAGCGCAGGCGGCCTGGGGGCGACCAAGGACGCATTTGAGACTAGCTATCGCGGTGGCGCCACCGGCGCATCCTGGGGCTTTGTCGCCAAGATCACGCCCAAAGCCGCCACGCATATCAAGCTGGCCGCAATTTCGGTCGCAGCTAAGGCCGCACAGGTCCTCGAGATCACGGCAACGGTCGCCAGTGACGCATACTCGCCCGTTCCCAGCGGCAAGATAACTTTCGACGATGGCACGAAGGAAATTGGCGCCGTGGCTCTCAATTCCGCCGGTGTGGCAATGCTGAAGGTCTCCGGTCTGAAACCCGGCAAGTACACCATCAAGACGCGCTACGCCGGGGGCACCTTCGACCTTGCTTCATCGGCGAGTATTGTTGCGGTCGTCAAAGCCGAAACCACCACGACGCTCAAATCCTCCGCCAATCCTTCGACTGCGGGCAAAGCCCTGGTCTTTTCGGTGAAGGTCGCCTCTTCCTCTGGAGTGCCGGCCGGAACAGTAACCCTGAAAAAGAATGGCGCTACTTTGGCAACCAAGGCGCTCAGCAAGGGCGAAGCGTCATTCTCAATTGATTCGCTTGTTGCCGGAACGCACGCCATCGTCGCGGATTACTCCGGCAACGCGGACTACGCCGCCAGCATATCGAATGCAGTCTCTGAAGTCACGAAGCCCGCATCCGCTCAAGAGAAGACGCTTGCTTCGCTCGTGCAGAAGCCGGACACGCGTTGAATCCGCACTGGAATCCACGGTGATCCAGACGGGCATCTGTTGCCTTCAGGGCAAAGCACATTTCCAGGTCGGATCCCCTTGGAAACGAGCACCCGCGTCAACAGACAATCCCTTCAAGCCGCACGGGCGTTCATGAGGGGCGATCGCATCGTTGGCGAAATCAACGCGCAGCTCCTGGCCCGCCGCCGTCAGCACCAGTCGCGGGCCTAGCTCGCGCACCGATCAGCTGATTCAATGAGCGCCTCGGCGATTTCGCGTAAATCGAGGACCGCCGCTACCACAACGAGTCACTTAGAGAAAGAGATCGACTCGAGGAATTCATGTGTGGTCACAATCCCGCTTGCATAATTGGGCAAATTGATATCGAGAGCGGCGTGCATCATTTCTTCCGAGTAGTCTGCCGTCGCGTCCTTTACCACGGTGACCTCATAGCCGAGTTCGGCTGCGAAGCGGACCGTTGACTCCACGCACGTGTGTGCAATGAGCCCGATGACGATGAGCTTATGGATGCCGTGCCTTTTGAGCAACAGGTCGAGGTCTGTGTTGGCAAACCCGCTGGAACACCAATGCTCTTGAGCCACAATCTCACCCGGTAGCGGAGTGAATTCGGAGCGGATTTCACCTCCCCATGTTCCGTATTCGAAGGATCTTCTCGACCACGCCGCTTTCTGGATAGGCCTTACCGCTCATCGAGCCGGAGGATACTTCCTCTGGCGCATGTGCTTTGGACTCTTCATCGCGACAGGCTCTTTCTTCCTCGGCCAGCAACAGGTCTTTCCCCTTTTCCTGCGCGGTTCGCTCTTGCTGACGGTCCTCGCCGTCCTGCCATTCCCAGTGATGCTTTATTGGCTCATTCGCGTCCGCTTCGAGAACGCCTACAAGATCCAGCAACCGCCCAAACCTACGCCAGCATCTCTGTGAAGTCTTCAAAAGGAATCGAGTCCACGCATCGTCCTCCTTGTAGTTGGACCGGTAAACCGTAGCCGGAATGCTCATGAGGCCTTATGTCGAGTTGGTCAGAGTCCTGGCCTTATCCCTTTTTCAGCAAGTACGGGAAGTAATTCTCGACTGATGGTATCAGCCCGATCCACCTTTCCTGTTCGACCCGGCCCGAAAAGCGCCTTGGCGATTCAGCGCCAACTGAGATTACCCGAGGAGTTCACTGACGAGGCCTTTGTGAGAACCTAGCGAATAGGTAGTCGAGACGGAACTCTTCAGTTCCGGTTTGCGTAGAGAAAATCATGCGAGACTACGGTATCCGGAGGCGCGCTCTCCCAAAGTGGCAACACGAATCACCAACACCCTAAACGACTGTCAAGAGGTAAGGTCATGGCAGAGGGGACGGCGGAAGCGTCGCAACGGCTTGCAGCACGAATCGCAGGATTCACTCTGCTATTGCTCATGATCAGCGGCTTGACGGGGATGTTTATTTTTGACCGCCACCTGGTTGTGGCTGGAGATGCCGCGGCGACCGCACGGAACATTTTGGCTCATGAACGAGGATTCCGCGCAGGACAAATTTGCGGGATTTTGATGCTGAATTGCGACGTGGTGCTGGCACTGGCCCTCTACGGATTGCTTAAGCCCGTGAATTCAACCCTGGCGTTGCTCGGCTCGTTTTGGCGGATTGCGAACGCACTGGTGCTAGGCGTGGGCGTCGCGTCCAGCCTGGTCGGTTTAGACCTGCTCAGTAACCCCCACGAGATGTCGCTCTTGAGTCTCGGTCAGATGCACGCACTCACGCTCATTTGTTTCGACCTGGGTAGCCGTCTATCGCTGATGGGGCTTATATTTTTCTGCCTGGGTGCGGGTATTCACAGTTGGTTGTTGTACCGGTCGCGCTATATTCCAAGAGTAATATCGGGCCTTTATCTGTTTTGCTGCATAGAAATGTTGTTGTGCTCCTTCCTTTTTATCCTCTTCCCGAACACGAGAGCCGTTCTTGACCCGGCATTTGTGGTGCCGGACTTTTTTGCGGAGCTGGCGGCAGCGCTGTGGCTGGCGCTAAAGGGAGTGAAGTTGCCTGCACCAAAAGAGAAGCCATCGCCGCTGACCGCGAAATCGATGTGAGGGCGTGTCTGACGCGGTCGCGATAAACCTACGGCTTGGTACTTTGGCCCTGATAGGACGGCTTCTGTGTACTAATCGGTGCTCCAGCCGGATATCAACTGTTGCCAACAGGCCAAAGCACGTTTCCAGCCTCTCCATTGTCTGGAAACGCGCTTTGGCGATAAAGCGCTGTGCGCCGGGATAAACCGGCGTGTTGTAGGGGGTGCAAGTCCCCTGCAGGAAAGGAAGTAGCGACTCCATCCTGACCTCTAGTCTTGCATGGGACACCGCGAGGTGTTCCGTGAAGCGTAGG
>JBAUBR010000423.1:0-8606 GCA_049676965.1 Occallatibacter sp. | reverse complement strand
GCTTGACGCGCTGCGCTTCGCCGCCGGAGAGCGTAGTTGCGGATTGGCCGAGCCGCAGATAACCAAGGCCGACTTCATCGAGCACGGCGAGTTTCTCAAGCAGGCGCGTTTGGCCGGTGAAGAAGCGCAGCGCTTCCTTCACCGTCATCTGCAGCACTTCGTGGATGCTCTTGCCTTTGTACTGCACTTCGAGAATGCGCGCCTGGTAGCGCGTGCCGTTGCAATCTTCGCAGGGCAGCTCGACATCGGCGAGGAACTGCATCTCGACAGTTACGGTTCCGTCGCCCTCGCAGGTGTTGCAGCGGCCGCCAGGCACATTGAACGAAAAATGGCCAGGCGTGAGCGAAAGGCGCTTGGCCTCGGGCTGCGCGGCGAAGAGCTCGCGGACAAGATCGAAGCCCTTGATGTATGTGATGGGGTTGGACCGCGGCGTCCGGCCGATGGGCGTTTGATCGACAAGCACTACGTCGTTGAGGCGCTCTGCCCCAGTGAGCGATTTGTACACGCCGGAAGGGTCGCCGCCATCGCTCTGGCCCAGCGCGCGCGCCACGGCTCTGTAGAGCACCTGGTGCACGAGCGTGGATTTTCCCGAGCCGGAGACGCCTGTGATTGCGACCAGCATACCGAGTGGGATCTCCACGTCGAGTCCGCGGAGATTATTGGCCTGCGCGCCGCGCAATATCAGGCGTTCGCGGCCCGGAGCGCGGCGCCGCGTGGGAACGGGAATGGCAATCTTCCCGGAAAGATAGCGGCCGGTGAGCGAGTTGGGGTTGGCTTCGATCTCGGCGAGTATGCCTTCGGCCAGCACTTTGCCGCCGAACTCGCCGGCGCCAGGACCGAGATCAAGCAGATGATCGGCCGAGCGCAGCACGTCGGAATCGTGCTCGACGACGAGGATGGTGTTGCCGAGGTCGCGCAGCTCCTCAAGAATGTGGATCAGCCGCGCGGTGTCGCGCGTGTGCAGGCCGATGGAGGGCTCGTCGAGCACATAGAGCGCGCCGACGAGACGCGAGCCCAGCGAAGTTGCCAGCTGGATGCGCTGTGCCTCGCCGCCGGAGAGCGTGGATGCGAGACGATCGAGGGTAAGATATTCGAGGCCGACAGCATCGAGGAAGCTCAACCGCTGCTGCACCTCGGTGAGAATCGGCCCGGCGATCTCCTCCTGCATGGGCGTGAGCTTGAGCGCGTCGAAGAATTCCTTGGCCTGCGCGATAGTGAGCGCCGACGCCTGGCAGATATTTTTGCCGTTGAGGCGCACGCTGCGCGCCTCGGCGCGCAGGCGCTGGCCGCGGCAATCCGGGCACTCGGCGTAGCCGCGATACTTGCTCAGCATCACGCGCACGTGCAGCTTGTACTTCTTGCGCTCCATCTGCGCGAAGAAGCCGAAGACGCCCTCGAAGCTGCCTTTGCCGCGCAAAACGATCTCCCGCGCAGCCTCCGGCAGCTCGCGCCAGGGCACATCCGTCGGCACGCCCAGTTCCGCGGCCTGCTTGCGCAGGTTGGCGAACCACGGCTTGTACTTGGGCTTGCTCCACGGGTCGATCGCGCCCTGCTCGAGCGTGAGGCCCTTGTCGGGGATCACCAGGTTCATGTCGAAGTCGACGGTGTTGCCGAAGCCCTGGCAGCGCGGGCAGGCGCCGAAGGGATTGTTGAAGCTGAAGAGGCGCGGCTCGGGCTCTTTGCCGGGCTTGTGGCAGCTTTTGCATTCGTAGGCCGCGGAGAAGCGATGGCGAGTGCGCTCCGCATTTTCGTCCCCCACCCCACGGACGAAGACCTGTCCGTGGGGACCCCGGTCGTCGCGCGGAACTTCCTCGAAGATGACTTCGCCGGATTCGCGATAGGCGATCTCCGCGGCATCGACGATGCGCGCGCGATTGTCGGCATTAACCACGATGCGATCCAAAAGAATGAACACGGGAAGCGTGAAGTCGAGATCGAGAAGCGATTCGGGCGTCGAGAATTCGACGATCTTGCCCTGCTGGTAGAGGCGGTTGAAGCCGGTGGCGCGCAGCTCGGTGAGCCGGGCCTTGAGCGTTTCGGCATGCGCGGAATCGGCGCCATTGGTGGCCGGCTTGGCGGCGGACTTGCCAGCCGATTTGGCTCCGCGCACTGCGACTTTGGTTTGCTTTGCGGTCTCTTTCGTATCGGCCGCGTCGTGCGCCGCCGTCACCACCGGGAAGAGTACATTCAGACGCGCTCCCTCGCCCAACGCGAGTGTGGCCTCGGCAACTTCATCGATGGAGTCGCGCTTGACGAGGCCATCGCAGTGCACGCAATGCACGGTGCCGGCGCGCGCGTAGAGCAGGCGCAGGTAATCGTAGATCTCGGTAGCCGTCGCGACCGTCGAGCGCGGGTTGCGCGTGGAGTTTTTCTGCTTGATGGCGATGGCGGGAGCGAGGCCGTCGATCAGGTCGACGTCGGGCTTTTCGATGCGCTCGAGGAACTGGCGCGCGTAGGCGGAGAGCGATTCGACGTAGCGGCGCTGGCCCTCGGCATAGATGGTGTCGAAGGCGAGCGAGCTCTTGCCCGAACCCGATACGCCGCTGACCACCGTCAGCTTGCCATGCGGTATCTCGCAGGAGATGTTCTTCAGGTTGTGCGTCCGCGCGCCGCGGATGATGATGGCGTCGTTGGATAAATTCAAGGGTCGGGCACCGGGGAGAAATCGGGCGGGCGCTTCCCTGCCGCCTCAGCGAGGCTTAGGGCGCAACCGGCCATTCTTTATTATAGAGCGCGGCCGGAAGGGGTCGCTTTCGAGAATGAAAACGATGATGGGCTCCCACCCTTTCGGCAACGAACGCCGAAAGGATGGGGCACGGTGCTGAAGTGATAAGACGCGGGCGCGACCGATTCAGTTCGTCGAGAATCGCTTGAAAAATTTGCTTTACGCGGCCACGGCTTCCATCCACGGCCATTTGATGGTGGCCTTGGCCGCCTGTTCGCGGTTGAGCACGCCGGAAAGGCCCAAGAGCACCGCGGACGCGCAGGCGGGGCAGCTCATCGCGGAGTTCCCAACCGCGTTGCAGTCCTGGCAAAGATACGCTCCGGTGAGCGGGATATGCTGCATGGCATCGCGAGTGATCATCTTTATTCCTTCCAATTACGAAGCGTTCATTAAGTTAGTGACGGCAATCCGCGGAACGTGACACACGCGTACCAGCGAAGCCGTTGCAGGCATGCGGCGCGACCGACTCAATGTTCATGAGAGGCCGCTTACGAATTGCTGATTTTTCAGAGTGGCGAGCGATGCAACCGCGCAAGTTAGCTGCGGTAAATCCGGCCTTGCTGAAACCCGGACGCCTTATGCCACCATCGCTGTGTAACGCGGATAATGCACCGGCGGCATTTGCGCCAGCGGCCTTCTTTCCGCAACCACTTCGCGGTCCAACACCGCTGAAAGCCCTAAGAGAACCTCGGAGGCACATGCCGGACAGCGCACCGCGCAGTTACCGATCGAATCGCAATCCTGGCAAAGATAAGCGGACCTCAATGGAATATGTTGAAGCATCGGGGCAGTCATAGACTCACCTTAGTGTTTCCTTACGGGGAAAGGGGCATTCCCACTATTAAATGGATGCAGCACACATCCGCAAAGTTGTTTTATCGTTGCGGTTGAGCGGGCTGCCGTCAGGAGCCGATTGCGCCGGGGAAGCGCGGGCGGCTGACTCTAAGCTTCATCGTAGAAATGACATTCAATTCATAACTCTTTAATTTTCCTATTGAACTTCCCTTCCAGTCAAGCACTAAATCGAAACCATCGGGTTCTTCTTACGCGCTCCTTTTCGTCCCTTGCGGCCTTGTGCGCGGCTTTATTCGCCACCTGTTCCACTTTTGTTTCCTTTGTCGTCTCCACATTCCTCGGATTCTTTACCGTAGTACCTTCCGATCTCTCTCCGCGGTAACCCCTTACCGGCACTTGCGGTGATGGGACGCGAACCGAAGAGTAAGCGGATGTGGATTGAGTATCGAGAGTGAGGCTCGGTTCTAAGAACCTGTCCAGAAAGTAAGCGCTTTGAAGGGTACGGGCTTCAGCCCGTACATTAAAAGCCGATTTTGGTCTCCGGCTTTAGCCGCTGAGGGAATGCAAACTCCTGAAAAATCTTCCCTCAGGGGCTAAAGCCCCGTCATTTGCAGGCTTCGACGTACGGGCTAAAGCCCGTACCCTTCATACAAAATGAAGATTTTGGACAGGTTCTAAAGCATTTGGCATCGTTTGCCGCTCCTGCGGCTACGATGCGAACTGCGAATAGGCGAGATGCGTGTCGGCCTCTTCCACGAGCACGCTCTCGAGTTCCCGCCTGACCCGTTGCGATGGCGGAAAGTTGAAGTAGAACTTCCATTCGCTGCCGTCGGTGCATTCATTAATGGAGCGAACGACTTCTTCTTCGCCGTGGTCATCGAGAAACGGAAAGCTGAATGCCTTTTTCGCTTCGCGGTTGACATACAGCTCGTGGTCGAAGTTGAAGGTGTAGTTCGCGGCGCGCAGAATGTCGATTTTCATCGCATGCTCCTCGACGAACGGTTTCTGCTGACGATCGAATTCTAATCCGATATTTACCGGAGAAATCCACAATGTGCGGGGAAGCTGTGCGGAACGTGGGCGATTTCGATGGGATGAAAATCAGCCGAGAAATGCGTTCTCAAGCTCCAAGCCGGTTGGTCGCAGCCACGCGCCCGTACCACAGGCCCGAGTCCTTCACCGTGCGCTTCTGGTCGCGGTAGTCGACGTAAGTGAGACCGTAGCGCTGCGTGAAGCCATCGTTCCATTCGAAGTTATCGAGCGCGCTCCACGCATGAAACGAGCGCACGCGGGCGCCGTCGGCGATGGCGCGCGCCAATTCCGCCAGTTCGGCGCGGAAGAAATCGATGCGCCGCGCGTCGGGAACGCGGCCTCCTTCGCGGTCGTACGGAGTATCGAGATAGCCGCATCCGCTCTCGGTAATTTCGATGATGGGGTTGTTGTATGCGCGCGAGATCTGCATGACGAGATCGTAGATGCCGCGCGGCCAGATCTCGAGACCGCCGTCGGTGATCGGACCTTCGGTGGGCATTACCGAATCGAACTGCGTGTAGTTGTTGCCGGCCGCGCCCGTATCCTGCGTCTCGGTGGCAAGGCTTCCGCCGCTGCCGCGCGCGGCGGGCCCGGCAGCGGAAACGAACCGCCGTGAGTAGTAGTGAAAACCGATCCAGTCGAGCGGGACCCGCATGATCTTTTCGTCGCCGGCGCGAAAGCCCATCGTTTCGTATGGAATCTCGCCGACGAATGCATTGGGATATTTGCCGTGCATCGCCGTCTCGAGGAAGTAGAGATTGTTCATCGCGTTGTAGCGAGCCGTGGCGGCCTTGTCGGCCTCGCTATCGGTCTTTGGATAAGCAGGGCTCATGCCGTAAGCGCTGCCGACCGTTGCTTTCGACGATGCGGCCTTGATGGCGCGAAACGCCTCGCCCTGCGCCAGGTTCACCGTGTGCGCGGCTTTCAGAAAGTCTGTGTACTTCGCGCGGCCGGGCGGAAAGACTCCGGTGCCGTAACCGAGATTGGTAAAGGTCCAGGGCATGTTGAAGGGCGCCCATACCTGAATTTTGTCGCCGAGGTTTTTGGCCAGAATTCCAGCGTAGTCGGCGAAGTATCCGGCCAGATCGCGGTTGGGCCAGCCGCCAAGATCCTCGAGGCTCTGCGGAAGGTCCCAGTGATAGAGCGTACAAAAAGGACGAATGCCGGCTTCGAGCACCGCATCCATCACGCGCTGGTAGTGGTCGATGCCCTTCTGGTTGACCGCGCCCCGGCCCGTAGGTTGAATGCGCGCCCACGAAATCGAGAACCGGTAGGTCTTCTGGTTGAGCTGCTTCAGCAGGTCGATATCTTGCGGATAGAGATGATAGTGATCGCAGGCGACGTCGCCGGTTCCGGCGCCGCGAATTTTGCCGACGCTGTGCGTCCACCGGTCCCAGATCGACTCGCCTTTGCCGTCTTCGTTCCAAGCCCCTTCGACCTGGTACGAAGCCGTCGCCATGCCCCAGAGAAAGCCATCGGGAAAGCGCGCGGACTCGATCTTCGATTCGGCAATTGCGCCGGGAACCTGCTGCTGCGATGGGATTGATTCGGCTGCGGCCACTGCGCGCCCTGCCAGCATCGCGCCCCCGGCGGCGGCGATCGAGTTACTGAGGAATTTGCGGCGATCCATCGGCTGAGCACCTCCGCGCAACGAGCAAGAATTTCACCGGCTGCGCGAACAGGTCAAATTGGCCGCAATGACTCGGCAACTGCACTCTCCATTTGCTACGCTTCAGTCCGGCGTTCATGCGACTCGTCCGGGCAACAGATTGCCCCGCGTTGACAAGCTATCCTGAACAAGCGGAAACCGAAGATGGATTCATTCGCAGGCAGCCCCGGAAATGAGTCGCCGCGAGCTGTCTACGGGCACTTGCTGAGCGAAAATCAAGCACGGCTCTTCTCCCATCGGCGGCGAGACAAACTCTTCGTCGGCGCCAAGATTGCAATCGCTGTCGCGGCAGTGGGCATGATGCTGCTTTACCTGCATGCCGGCCACGGCATCTGGATGCTCGGGATGGCTTTCGCCGTCTTCGTCGCCCTCGCCCTTCTGCATGAGCGAGTGCTCAGGTCGATACGAGACGTCAAAGCTGTCATCGCGTTCTATGAGCGCGGAATCGCACGCCTTGAAGACCGATGGGCAGGGACCGGCGAAAGCGGCGAGCGGTTTTTGGACGCGACGCATCCCTATGCGCGCGATCTCGATATCTTCGGCAAGGGATCGATCTTCGAGCTGCTGTGCACATGCCGCACGCGCGCCGGAGAAGAAATGCTGGCGCGCTGGCTGCTCGAAGCGGCGCCACCCGATGAGATTCGCGCCCGCCAGGCCGCAGGCGATGATTTGAGAAATCGAACACGCTTCCGCGAGAAGCTGTTCACGGCCGGTCACCGTGTACGGCTGGGCGTGCATCCCGATGCGCTTACCGCTTGGGGCGAGAACGAACAGCGGTTCGGTTCGCAATGGTTCTCCGTGCTGGCCGCGGCGCTCGCGGTCCTCTGGATCGCAGCCGGCGTGTACGGCCTGGCGCGCGGCTCGTATGACATATTCCTGTTGCTGTCTCTCATCAATCTCGGCGTGAGCCGGTGGCGTAGGCAAGGACTCCACGCGTCCGCTGACGCCATTGATGCGGCGGCGGCGGATCTCGGCCTGCTGGCGCAGGTTCTCGAAATCCTGGAGCGCGAAAGCTTCACTTCGCCGCGGCTCAAGGACCTTCAGGCAGAACTGAAGACCGACGGAATCCCTCCGTCCGCCGCGGTGAAGAAACTCGACCGCATCGCGCACTATCTCGAATCGCGGAGAAACCTTCTCGTCCGCTGGATCGATCCTTTTGTCTTTTACAGCGCGCAGTTGACGATGATGGCCGAGGCGTGGAGGAGGAAGTTCGGGCCGGCAATACGCGGATGGCTGGCCGCCGTTGGAGAGATGGAAACGCTTGCCGCGTTGGGGGGTCACGCATTCGAGCATCCGGACGACTGCTGGCCCGAGTTCGTGGACAGATCTCCCTGTTTCGACGCGCAAGCTTTTGCGCATCCTTTGATGCCCGAAGGCAAGGCCATCCCTAACGAACTGAACCTCGATGACGAACTTCAACTGATCGTGCTCAGCGGCCCGAACATGGCCGGCAAAAGCACGCTTGTTCGCGCAATCGGCGTCAACGCCGTCCTGGCGCAATGCGGCGCGCCGGTGCGGGCAAGCCGGTTGCGCATGTCGAGTCTCGCTGTCGGCGCGTCGATTTGCGTGCTCGATTCGCTGCAGGGCGGAGTGTCGCGCTTCTACGCCGAGATCAAGCGCCTCAAATTGATTTCAGACCTGGCGCAGGGCCCGGTTCCGGTCTTGTTTCTGCTCGATGAACTGCTCGCGGGAACCAATTCGCACGACCGGCTCGCCGGAACCGAATATGTTGTCAGCGATCTGGTGCAACATGGAGCCATCGGAATGATCACAACACACGATCTTGCTCTGGCGCGCATTCCGGAGAGCATGAACGGACAGACCCGCAACTATCACTTTGAGGACCACCTCGAAGACGGCGAGCTCAGGTTCGACTACAAGCTGAAGGCCGGCGTGGTCCAGACCAGCAATGCTCTCAAGCTCATGCAGTCGATCGGCCTTCTGCGCGAGTAGCAGGCCAGCTCCAGAGGATCCATCATCGGAACCCAGTTAAACTTGAATCAGAGGTACTTCGTGCGCGGTTTTGCTTTTCTTGTTCTGCTTCTGGCTCCGGGTTTCGCATTCGCCCAAAACCCGGCGCCGCAGCAGGAACAACAGGTTCCCCCCGCGCCAGCCGCAGCCGCCCAGCCGGTTGCGCCCGAGGTTGCCGACGCGGAAGCCGCCATCGTCAAATCCGACTGGAGCGCGGCGGAAACGAAACTGACTCCCTGGGTCGCCACGCATCCCAATGATGCTCGCGCGCTGTTTGACGCGGGCTACGTGGCCGACGAGCAGAATCGCCTCGACGACGCCGCCGGGCTCTATCGCCGCGCGGTCGAGGCCAATCCGCAGTCGTTTGAGGCGCGCCTTTCGCTGGGATTGCTGCTGGCGCGCCAGGGCAAGCTC
>JBAUBR010000422.1:0-10849 GCA_049676965.1 Occallatibacter sp. | reverse complement strand
GTGGGCGAATCCTGCAGCGGCTTGCGCCGCGCGCCCAATGCGCCGAGGGGCGTTTCGCCGTCTTTGGCCGCGGCCGTATCGTAGAACGCGCCGGCGGTCCGGTCGTAGAACCGCGCAATCATGGAATCGGCCAGCTTGACGGCGGCGCGATAGAACTTCATATCGCCACTTGCGAGCCAGCCGTCGATGCAGGCGTGAACGGTGAAAGCGTAATCGTCGAGAATGCCGGCGATCTTCTGCGCAGACGGGCTTTCATCGCCGACGTCGTGCCCATAGGCAATGACGTGATGGAGGGATTCGCCGCCATCCCAGGCTTCATCGAGCAGCCGGCCGAGAGTGCGCAGCGCAAAATCTTTCGCATCGTCCATTCGCAGCACGCGCGCCGTTTCGAGGTACGCGGTCACCGCCATGGCGTTCCAGCCGGTATAGAGCGTGCAATCGATGAAAGGCGTGGGCCGCAGGGAGCGCGCCGCGAGCAGCCTGGCGCGCGCCGAAGCGACGCGCTGTTGCAGCGATTCCGTTGACTGGCCGGTTCGTGCCGCCACCTGCTCGAATGAATAGGGCACGTGCAGCACGTTTTTCGCCGGGTTGTGATGCATGTCGCCCAGTTCGCGCAGATTCCAGTACCACGTGGCGGCTTCGAATTCCTCAGGTGGCAGCGCCTCGCGCGCTTCGTCCAGCGTCCAGGTGAAGTAGTCGCCGTCGTCATCGAGGTCGATATCGGCGTCTTGCGAGGCGTAGAAGCCGCCTTTGTCGCGATCGCTCATCGTGCAATCGAGCCACGCCACGATCTCGCGGGCGGTGCGCGCGAAATCTTCTCGCGCAAAGCTCTGGAAGCCGTGCACGTAATTGCGCAGCAGCTCGGTGTTGTCGTAGAGCATCTTCTCGAAGTGCGGAACGCCCCAGCGCTCGTCCACGCTGTAGCGATGGAAGCCGCCGGCAAGCTGGTCGTAAACGCCGCCGCGCGCCATTTTTTCGAGCGTAATGACGAATGCCTCGCGCGCCTCTTCGTTGCCGCGATTCACCGCAACTTCGAGCAACAGGTCGAGCGCCGAAGGATGGGGAAATTTAGGCTGCGTTCCGAAGCCGCCGTTGCGCTTGTCGAACAGTTTCAGCGCCGCGCCCGCAATCTTGTCCACCAGCGCCAGCGAGAGCTCGCCGCCGCCGCCCGAGAAGCTCTCATTGTGCTCGATCGACGCCATCACGCTGGCGGCCGACTCGAGCGCCTCTTCGCGCCGCTCCTGCCACACCTGCGCCATGGTGGTGAGCACGCGCCCAAAGCCCGGACGGCCATAGCGGTCCTGGCGCGGAAAATAGGTGCCGCCAAAATAAGGCCGGCCATCGGGAGTGAGAAACGCCGTGAGCGGCCAGCCACCCTGGCCGCTGATGGCCGAAACCGCCGACTGATAGCGCGCATCCACGTCGGGCCGCTCGTCGCGATCGACCTTTACCGCCACAAAGAGCCGGTTGATGAGCGCGGCCAACTCCGCGTCTTCATAAGATTCGCGGTCCATCACGTGGCACCAGTGGCACCACACCGCGCCAATGTCGAGCAGCACCGGCTTGTCCTCGGCCTGCGCGCGCTCGAACGCAGCTTCACCCCATGCATGCCACTGGACCGGCTGATGCCGCGCCGAGCGCAGGTAGGAAGACGCGGAGTGCTCCAGCTGATTGGCCTCGCGGGGCGTTGAGGAAGATTCCTCGCGCATGGGCTGAGGATAAATCATCGATGGTCTGCCGGCAGGCCGGCCGAGCACCCGATTGACAGGGTGACTAGCCAAAATTAGAATTTCGCCTCCCGCTGACTCGGCTCGATTCCTTCCTTGACTGTGCGGATGCGACGCTCTCCGAGGTTATGCGCGCGGAGCCGGCAGCCGGAGTTGTTCGCAGTGACAAATTCTCTTTCACTCACCAGGAAGCTTCGGGAAAGGACCCCTCAATGCTCAACTCAACGACTCTGGAAGTCGCCATCGGAATGGCGCTTGTTTACCTCAGTCTCAGCCTCTTCTGCACCGCAATCAACGAAGCAATCGCCGGGATTCTTGGCTCGCGCGCGAAGAACCTCGAAAAAGGGATCAGAAGCCTGTTTACCGAAGGCGAATTGACGATTACCGAGGCTATAAAGACGGGCGGCACTACGACCGGCGGCACCGATGTTCAACCCGCGACCGTAGACGCGGTGGCATCTGCCATAACCAAAACCCTTCCACCCGCGGCCGCGAGCGCAGCGGCAGCTGCCGTAACCAAAACCGTGGGACTGGTCGACGCCATCTACCAGCACGGACTGGTGCAGAGCCTTTACAAAAGCGGTGCCGGGATTGAAGACCAGCTAGCCAAAGATTTGAAGAATCGTCCCTCGTACATTCCCTCGCGCACCTTTTCAGCCGCTCTCTTCGACATTCTGTTTCCTCAGCCGCTCGCTCCGGCGGCAGCGTCCGGCGCGGGCCCTTCGGCGCCGCAAGCTACGCAGACTGCCGTTCTTGAAAACATGATCAGCAGCCTGGACAAGATCTCCGAAGGCCCGGCGAAGGAGGCAATTGCGACTCTCGTAAAGCAGGCGAACGGAGACATCGATAAGACGCGAAAAGCGTTTGAGCTCTGGTACAACGACGGCATGGATCGCGCCTCCGGCTGGTACAAGAGAAAGACCCAGCTCGTGCTGTTCTTCATCGGGCTGATTCTGGCAGTGGCTCTCAACGTCGATTCCATCCGTGTAGCCGAGGTACTCTGGACCACTCCCGCGCTGCGATCCTATGCTGTCGCATCGGCTGAGCAATTTGTCAAAGACCATCCGACGGCGGCGACAGCGGATGGGACAACTGCGATGAAGCCGGCCGATCTTCCCCAATACCTCCAATCGTTGAAGGCGCTTAACCTGCCGCTGGGATGGAATTCCTCCGACCTGGCCTGGATTGGGCCGGGAGCCGACTACTCATTCCCCGGCGTGCTGAGCCGGGTTTATTGGGGAGAGTTCGTGCTGGTGGTAGCGGGATGGTTTCTGACGGCGATCGCAATGACATTGGGAGCGCCATTCTGGTTTGACCTGTTGAATCAGTTCATGGTGGTGCGCTCGACCATCAAGCCGGATGAAAAGAGCGGGGACGAAGCGTCGAAGGACCCGCATTCCTGACGGCTTTGCGCGACCAGGCAACATCAGCCTTCGATTACGATTGCAACCGCTCCCGGAGATAACTCCAACTTGCCCGGCCATGGCTGCGGGTCAGGCAGTTCGGGAGAAATCCAATGGAGGTCTGGGCGGCTCGGCGATTCAAGTGAAACTGCGCAGGCGGCTGTCTCGGTATCACTCATGTTGGCGAAGGCGACGGCGCGGCGGCCGTCGCTGCGGCGGAAGACGGCGTAGGTTGCCGCCAGCGCTCCGTTCGCCGTCACCTGCGCGCCCAGCGTGTCGCGAAACTCCGCATCCCAGAGCCATTCGCGATATCTGCGGCGCAGCTCATCGACGGCGCGGCCGTAGCCCATCGTTTCGGGAAACTCGTCGAGATCGCCGTGAAAGTCGCGCGGCTCATAACTCATCGAGAAACGGTAAAGCAGGCAGGCATTGATCATCTGGCGGTCGTTCCATCCGGTGACGGCGACCGACATGGGCGCGAACGGATCGATATAACGGCCGAACGGGATAAAGCCGCGCTCGATGCGGAAGTAGGACATGTCGTAGGTGCGCAGTTCGAGGTCATAAGGCGATTCGCCGGCGAAGAGAAAACTCTTCTCGTCGACGATGGCGCGAAAGCCTTCGATCAGCGGCACGTCGCCGGAAAAGACCGCACCGGGAACCGCATGGCCGTGGTCTTTGGCGAAGCAGTAAGGGCTCATGTGCCACTGGCACTCGTCGAAGAGGATGCCGCTGGCGCCCAGATCGACGCTCTTGCGGAACTCTACGAGCGCGCGCTTCCGCCACGCCGGGCTTGCCTGGCACATCCCGGTTCCATGCCGCGCATTGATTCCGCCGATCTGCGTCGGCGTGTCGTAGTTATAGCCATTGAACTGGTACGGGTTTCCATACGGGTCTTCGATCGCGTACTTGCGGAACTCGGCGTAATCGGGAGCCGTCACATCGGCCCAGGCGTATTTGTTGAACAGTACGATCTCGATGCCCATCTCTCTGCTGGCAGCGATCGCATCTTTGAACTCCTGATGTGTGCCCAGCCGGGGATCGGTGTCATGCAGCGGAAAGTCGCGATCCTGGCCGCCGATCTGCCAACCTGTCAACTGGATCGCCTTCACGCCCCAGCGCCTGCAGGCTTCGGCTTTCTTGACCAGCTCCTTGTAAGGAAATTCCAGACGATCCTCTGCCGAGTTGATTTGAATTTGCTGCCAGCTATGCACATCTTCGACCCACCCCGGCATTTTGGGTGCTTCGAACCAGGTGCGGCGCCACGCTTTGTAAATGTCGGCTCCCGCGTGCCAGTCGCCCGGGAAGGGTGCGAGAACCAGCGCCTCGGACTGCTGGGTCGCGCCGGGATGGATGAAGCAAAGATGGTTGGGATCGATGGCGACAGCAGAGTCACCTACTTTGCCCGACGGGTCGATCGCATCGGAGTTGAACGAGTCGACCCACGCAGGGGCCAAAGCGAAGCAGATTTGTACGACCTGCTTCTGGGCCGGATCGTGATAGCCGAGATAGAGGCCGCGCGAGTCGCTCAAGATCAGGCAGAATTGCTTGTCCGTGCCGAGTTGTCGCAGTTGGGCGGGCGTATCGTAGCCGTAGTATCCGACTTCGTTGCCGAATCCCGGCCAAAGATCGACGGAGCTCATTCCACTGTAATTCCATGCGCACTGGCGCATGTGCCGGTCGCCGGCAGGCGGTTTCAGGCCCTTCAGGCGCGGGTAGGTGTAACTCTCAATCACCGCCGGGCTGCCGTTGCGGATCTCGTAGCTGAAGTGGATGGCCGATGCTTCAAGACGGACAGACTGCCTGACTTCAATATCGAGCCTGCCCATACGGTCGCTTTTGAAGCCATTCCACGTGATCGTGACCCGATCGTTTTCCGAATCGATTTGCGGCTTGCCGGCTCGATGCTCGGTGAGATAGTGAAATCGATGCTCCGGCGCGGGCACGTGCAGGCGCATTCCGGCGCCCGCAAGCTTCCACGCGCCATCTTTGGTTTCGATCGAAGCCATGCAGCCAGTTGCCCGATCAACGGTTGCGCGAAGGCTCTCGTTTTCGAGAGACAGCAGATCCGGCGCATCCGGTGCGGCCTCGGCCGCAGCGGGATTGGCGATCAAGCCCGATGCGCCGGCAGTCAGCGCAGCGCCAAGAAACTTTCGCCGCGATAGAGCCATGGCAATGCTTCTCCTTTGCGCAAGTGTTCAAAGCAAAGGATCAGGGTAAACCCTGCGACTCCATCACGGCTTTGCGGGTAGTGGGTCAGTTTGAAGGGTACGGGCTTCAGCCCGCACATCAATGCCTCTGAAATGAAGAGCGGGCTTTAGCCCCGGAGGATGTGCTTCTTCAACCTGACCCATCACGGCTTTGCGGCCAGAATCAGGGGCGAAGGACCATGCGTATCGAGAGTGCGCGCGTTCGCGAATCCCGCCTCGTGCAGCCACTCGGCGATCTCTTCAAACGAGAATGTATTGCCGTTGTCGGTGTTCACGAGCATGTTGACGGCGAAGATCAACCCATTCATCGGCCCGCTGCGATCGGCGTTCACCAGGAACTCCTGCACGGCGATGGTCCCGCCCGGAGCGAGCGCGGCAAAAGTCTTGGCAAGCAGTGCTTTGCTGCGATCAACGCCCTCGCTGTGCAGGATGTGACCGAGCGTGGCCACGTTGTAGCCCGAACCGTAATCGGCGTCGCTCAGGTCGCCCTCGATAAAAGTAAATCGGTCAGCCAATCCGAACTTTGCCGCTGTCTTCCTGGTTACGGGAATGACACCGGACCAGTCGACAGCGGTGACGCGAACTTTCGCCGAGCTCTGCGCCAGCGCGATTCCCCAAACGCCGGAGCCTGCGGCGAGATCGAGGACCTTTACGGTTTCATTTGCTCCGCCAAGATCGAGATGATCTGCGAGCTCCTGGGCGACGCGATAGCTCATGGAGAAGATGTCGCTGACAAACTGCTCGAAAAACTCCGCGCCTGTTTCCTGCTGGTTGACCGGCGAAACCGGCTTGCCCGTGGCCACGGCTTCGTTCAAATGCAGCCATCGCGGAACCAGGTGCTGGCTGGTGTGACGAATCAGGCCGCCCATGAATCCGGGCCTGGAGGTGACGAGGAACGCCGCGCTCTCCGGAGTGAGGGAGAATCTGCCGTCTCCGTCGCGTGCCAGCAGCTCAAGACCGGCAAGCAGATTGAGGATGGCGCTCAGCCCGCGCTCCGACGCGCCGGTTGCCTGCTGGATTTCCGCGAGCGACTTCGGACCGCTATCGAGCGCGTCGAAGACGCCGTTGCGAATGGCCGATTCGAGAACCAGCGGCGGAGCGTAACCCCAGGCAAGCTGCTGAATGCGCACCGGCGACACCGGCGCTGAGATTTGCGAACCCATGTTGATCCTCGTACGGGAATTAGGACGGCGGAGTTGCAGGGGAAGGATAGCAGAACGCGTCCACGATCCCGCAATCCTCTCGCGGCGGGTCAACCAAGCAACTGTTTCGCCACGCGAATATACAGCTCGACCGCTTCCAGCAGCTCCCGCTTGGCCACTTTTTCGCGCGGCGTGTGGGCCACGTGAATCGAGCCCGGCCCAAGCAGAAGCGGCTCGCCCCAGTTGGTGAGCTTGGGAATGTCGGTGGTGAAACTGGCAATCATGGTGGGCAGGCCTTCCACGGCGCGCAGGCGGACGAAGGGAATCTCCAGCGTGAAGTCCGCCTCGGCGAGGCCGGCGACCGCGTCGACGATAGCCGCGCGGATCGGGGCCGAGTCGCCAACCAGCCGCACCAGCACCTGCGCCTCGGCGCTGTCGGCAACCACGTTGGGCGCGCGGCCGCCGGCGATCTGGCCGATGTTCAGCGTCGATGGGCCGACGTCGTCCACCACGGGCAGCGGCAGCGCCAGCAGCCTTGCCATGGCCTCGACAAGCTTGTGCACGGCGCTCTCACCCAACTCCGGATAAGCGGAGTGGGCCATCTTGCCGGTGGAGCGGAGAACCGTGCGCAGGGTGCCCTTGGAGGCCAGCGCCAGGCGATTGTCCGTGGGCTCGCCGTCGATCAAAAAGCGGCTGCCTTGGGGCGAGCGATTGGCTACCTGCGCGCCGGCCGAGTCGCGCTCTTCGCCGCTGACGAACAGGAGCCCGATGCGAAACCCCGCCGCGCGCAGTGCTTCGGCGGCGGCGATTTGCGTGGCAATGATCCCCTTGGCGTCGCAAACACCGCGGCCGTAGAGGAATTCGTCGTCTTCGCTCGGCGGGATGTAGGGCGGCACTGTATCGATGTGCGTCGAAAAGACGAGATCTGGGGTTTCGCCGGCCGCACCCGCATAGACATTCCAGCGCGGCTCGCCGGCCGCGCCCTCCAGCGGCTGCGGGACCGGCGTCTTTTCCACCGTCCATCCGCGGCGCGCGAGATACTCAGCCAAAAAATCGCCTGCCGGCCCCTCGTGGTAGGTTGTGGATTCGATTCCGGCCAGTTCCCGGGTCAGCGCGATGGGGTCGATCGGCGGTTGATCGATCATGGTGCAGCCAGAATAACCCACGGATCTTGAGCACGTTGGAACCTTCCCGATTCGCTTATCAGAACGCGCCGGCAGCTCCTGATGCGGGACTGGAATCGAGAACCCAAGGTTCCAAAGGTGAAACCTTTTACCAATGCGAGTAAAATGCCTGATGAATGATCAAAGTGGCAGAGACTTCTCCATCGAACGCCGACCCTGAATGTTCCATGCCAAGGCGCGCGGGCACCGCCGGGAAGGAACAGTTGCGATGACTCCGGCAACAGATATAGCGCTCGACTCCCTCCACGCCACTGCCAATGCCATCTTTACCGGCGCTCTTGAAGCGTGCAACATCGAGTCGGCCTTCGACCGCCGCATCCGCTTCGAGGGCAATGTGATGGAACGGCTGCTGCCCGATGGCAGCGGGCCGGACACGATTAATCTTGCCAACTACAAGCGCATCTTCGTTGTTGCATTGGGCAAGGCCGCCGGGCCCATGCTGGAGACGCTGCTGAGCCGGATGAACCGCCGCCAGGGTTTGCGCGGAATCTGCTGCGCCAGCCCGCTGCCGAGGAACCGCAACTGGCGTTTTCGCTACTTCGAAGGCGGCCACCCTCTGCCTAACGAAGATTCGTTCGAAGCCGCGCGCGCCACGCTGGCTCTGCTCAAAAAGGCCCGTAAGGACACGCTCATTTTCTTTCTCATCTCCGGCGGCGGCTCGGCCATGTTCGACCTCCCGCTGGACGCGCGCATCGGCCTCGACGATACCATCGCGTTTCATCAGGCGCTGCTTGGATCCGGCGCTCCCATCAACGAGATCAACACGCTGCGCAAGCACTTTTCCGCCGTCAAAGGCGGGCGGTTGGCCATCGCCGCTCCTGAAGCCGCCAAAGTTTCATTTCTTCTGCCGGACGTGCCCTTGCGCTCGCTCGATGCGCTCGCCTCCGGTCCCACGTCGCCCGACCACACCACCGTAGGCGACGTTCGCGATCTGATCGCCAGGTACGGCCTGGAGATGAAGTTTCCCGCATCTGTCCGCGCCTTCTTCGAGCGCGACGATTTGCCCGAGTCGCCGGGCAATAAAGCCTGGCGTCCGCCTTTCTTCCCGCGCCCGCAGCGGGCGGAAGCCGCGCCCGCGCGGCGTGTTACCTCGGCCGCTACCATGAGCGGCGAAGACGACGCCTTCCGCGATTCGGTCTTCGAGATCCTGCTCTCCAGCCACGACCTGGTGGAGAACGCGCGCGCCCTGGCCGCAAAGGCCGGCTATTGGGTGGCCGTGGACAACTCCTGCGACGACTGGGACTACGCCGACGCCGCGCGCTACCTGCTGCAGCGCTTCCATGCATTGCGCCGCGTGCATCCCCGAATGTGCCTCATCTCCGGTGGCGAGGTCACGGTGACTCTGAGCCGCTCGCCGGGCGCCGGCGGCCGCAATCAGCAATTTGCCCTGGCCTGCGCGCTCGACCTGGCCAAGTATCCCGGCGAACACCTGACCGTTCTCAGCGCCGGCTCCGATGGTATCGATGGAAACACCAGGGCTGCCGGAGCCATTGCCGATCCGACGACAGTGGCGCGAGCGCGGGCGTTCGGATTCGATCCCGAGGCATCGCTGGCGGCCTTCAATGCCTGCCCTCTTTTCACCGCGCTCGGCGACTCCGCGGTCACCGGACCGACAGAACACAATCTGCGCGATCTCCGCTTGCTGATCGCCGACGAATAGCAGACGGATCGGTGAAAACCCATGGAGTTTTGAGAATCCAGACTTTGAATCCTCGTGCCCGGTTCGGCGGCGGAGCAAACTTTGGTCAGTGTACCCGCTTCCCTCCGGGATAATTACCATTATTCCCCGCACCTAAAACCAATATCGTCTAACATTGTTTTTTCACCTTCCCCGCGTCTCGAATAGGATTGCTCGTGGCTCGAAAAGTAACTCGCAAGGCCGTCGCCAAAACACCCGACATCCGCACCGTTGCCGCGCTCGCCAAAGTCTCCATCGCCACGGTTTCCAGAACCATCAACGGCTCTCCGGCGGTGAGCGACCGGCTCGCGAAGCGCGTCTGGCAGGCCATCGAGCAGTTGAATTACTTTCCCAATACCCACGCGCGCAGCCTGGTTTCGGGGCGCAGCCGGCTGTTCGGCATCATCGTCGAGAACATCACCAATCCCTTCTTCCCGGAGCTGATCCAGAGCTTCGAAGAGATCGCCGTTGCTCATGGATACGAGATCCTGGTCAGCTCATCGAACAGCGATCCCGCGATCCTGACCACCTGCGTGCGGCGCATGCTGGAGCGCAAAGTGGAAGGCGTGGCGGTGCTCACGTTCGGCGAAGAAGAGCCGGTGCTCGACAAGCTGGCGCACCACGACGTGCCCATGGTGCTGGCCGAGTTCAAGCTCGACGATCCCAAGGTGAGCACCATTCTGCTCGACTACACCACGGGGATTCACTCTGCCGTGCGCCACTTATTCGAGCTGGGCCATCGCCATATCGCATTCCTCGCCGGGCCGCACACGCTGCATTCGGCCATCACGCGAGAAAACGACTACCGCTCGGCGATGCAGGTAGCCGGGCTGCCTATCCAGAAGAAGTTTGTCGTCGAATGCGATCACACGCTGAAGGGAGGCGTGGCCGGCTTCGCCCAGTTGTGGTCGCTGCCGACGCGGCCCACGGCCATTCTCTGCTCCAACGACATGACCGCCATCGGCGTGCTGCGCGCTGCCTATCACGAAAACCTGCGCGTGCCGCACGATCTTTCCGTAGTCGGCCTCGACGACATCGACTTCGCCGAGTTCACGCTGCCGCCGCTGACCACCATTCGCCTGTCACGCAGCGATCTGGCGCGCGCGGCCTTCGAAGCACTTCGCCAGCAGGCCGAGGAGCCCGCCAATCCCAAAAAGCAGCGTGAATTTCTGGTGTCGACAAGCCTGGTGGTGCGTGGCTCGACGGCCGCGCCGGCAGCCAGCGCAAAGTAAATTGGTGCAGATTCTTAGAACCTATCCAAGAGCTTCATTTTGTGTGAAGGGTACGGGCTTTAGCCCGTACATCGGAGCCCGCAGATGATCGGGCTTCAGCCCCGGACACTAGGCTTTTTGAAGGGTACGGGCTTCAGCCCGTACATTAGTCGATCCTGAAAAAGTCCCCTTCAGGCACGCAGAAGTTGATTCTGGCGGGCTTCGGAGGCCGCGATAGTCTGAAGACCGCTGCAGGCATTCCACAGGCAGCGCAGAAAAAAGCGCCAAAAAGCT
>JBAUBR010000421.1:0-1642 GCA_049676965.1 Occallatibacter sp. | reverse complement strand
ACTCCATGCCGCGCATCGATTCCATCCGCATGGACCCCACCGTCGCCGCCTTTGCCCTGCTGCTGGCAGCGGCAACCGGCGCGCTCTGCAGCCTGGCGCCGGCGTTTGCGGCTTTGCGTACTAACCTGCTCGAAAGCCTTAGCGACAGTGGGCGCACTGCCTCCGGCGCTTCGAGCCACACTTGGCTGCGTTCTTCGTTGGTTGTTGCGGAGATCGCCATCGCACTGGTGCTGCTCACCGTCTCAGGTGCATTCGTGCGCAGTTATCAAAAGATGCTCGCCGTCGATCCCGGTTTCCGGCCGGATCACGTTCTCGTCGCCGACTACCAGCTTCCCGAGGAAAAGTACGCAACCAATGTATCGATAGACACCTTCAACCGCGATACGATCGACCGCCTCTCCAGCAAGCCCGGAGTGACGGCCGCCGGACTGTCGAGCCTGCTGCCAGGGTCGGACGCGGTGGCGCTGGCGGCGTACACCATCGAAGGCCAGCCCACGGAGGGATGGAAGCTGAAGTTCGCAGAATTCGGAATCGTCTATGGCGACTACTTCCATTCTCTCGGCATCCCGCTGCTCGAAGGCCGCGACTTCACGCCCAACGATCGCGCCGGCTCGCCTCTCGTGGTCATCGTGAACCAATCGATGGCGCAGCATTCGTGGCCCGGCCAACAGGCCATTGGCAAGCGCATGCACGTGGGCAACCCCAGGAAGCCAATGCCCTGGGCGACGGTGGTCGGGGTTGTCGCCGACACCAAGATCGGCTCGCGCGACGAGCCCAGCGCCGATCAATGGTACTGCTCCATGCGCCAGCCGGAGATTCTCTTCGGCCCCGCCGCACCCGGCCAGCTCACCTACCAAAACTGGGGAAATGTTGTCCTCCGCTCCACGCTCGCGCCGGAGCAGATGGTCGAAACCCTCCGCTCCACGGTCGCTCCGATCGATCCTCAACTCGCGCTCAACAAGGTGCGGCCCCTCACCGCCGCGATCGCCAACGTCGAAGCGCCGCGCCGCTTCAACACCGGCCTGATCGGCGCGTTCGCGCTCGGCGCATTGCTGCTCGCCGTCACCGGCATCTACGCGGTGGTCGCGTTCTCGGTCTCGCTGCGCGCTCAGGAGATCGCCATCCGCATGGCCCTGGGCGCGCAGCGCACCGGCATCGCGCGCCTCGTCCTTGTTTCCGGCGCAAAGCTGGCTCTGCTCGGCTGCGGATTCGGAGTGCTGGGTTCGATGGCGGTGTCGCGTCTTGTCCGCTCGTTCCTGTTCGAGGTCAGCCCCACTGACCCGTTCATCTACGCGGCCAGCGTTTCTCTCATGATCGTCATGGCGCTCGCTGCATCGGCGCAGCCCGCAGCCCGGGCCGCCTCCGCGGACCCCATCGAAGCGCTGCGCTCGATCTAGGGAACCTCTGAACAAGTTGATGTTTTGAAAGGGCACGACTTCAGTCGTGCCGCAAATGTCGCAAAATGATGGCGGGCTTCAGCCCCTGAGGGAATTCAAATTGCTTGTTCAGAGCTTCCCTAGAGCCTGTTATTAACTTTGTTCCATTGTTTGCATTGGGATAGGGATTTCCGGTCGAAGCTGTTCATGCTCGAGGCATGAAGCCGAATCGAAGGGGCTATCCCAGCGACGTTACGGATGAGGAA
>JBAUBR010000420.1:0-44763 GCA_049676965.1 Occallatibacter sp. | reverse complement strand
TGCTCGGAAGTACCCGAGCGTAAATACTGCTTGAGTACCTTCTCTTCTTCCGCCGTCAAACGAATCACTGCTGCCGGCCTTGACATGGGAACAGCTTATCGTTATATCGCTAACTATTGCAAGTAGGTACTAGAAGCATACATTCCTGAAGGGACGAAGCAACTTCGCGGTTACGGATTGGAGGATTTCGCGGGCTACGATCCAGCGAAGTTCTACTTCATCGAAGTCGTTTGGGATAATCCGGGCGGCAGCGTCGTTTGGGGGAACTACGCGGTTGACAAGGCGACCGGGGACCTATGGAGCGCAGTATTGTGCAAGAAGATGAATTCCAAGCGAATCCGCGCCGTCCAACGAAGGATTCGAAGGACAATTGGCCTAAGCGACCCGGCGTACAAGCGCCTCAAGCGACCGGGGCCGATGTGCGATTGATCCTAAACCGGCCCGGGTCTCTGCAGAATTTTCGCGGAATTACGTACAATCGGATTGTCGGATTTTCCGACGAGGCGACAAAATGACGGAATACATCCTCAAGATCGCCGGCAAACGGCAGGTGACTTTGCCGAAGGAGATCGTCCGGGACCTGAACCTCGAGAAGGGGGACGAGCTGCAGATCATTGTCCACAATCCTTCCCACATCCAGATGGTTCCCTTCACCCGCGTGCGCAAGGATCTCATCACCCCGGAGGTTGAGAAGATTCTCAATCAACGGCGGAGGGAGATTGCGAATGGCGGAAGGACGGTTTCGCTGGAGCAGGCTTTAAAGAAGGCTGCCCGGAGGGATTCGCAGAAGCGTGCTCCTGTGTACTCCAATGCGGAGCTCAAGGCTGCGCAGCAAAGCGGAGAGCAGATGGCTGCGGAGTGATTTGCGCGCGAGGTCGACTCCATGGCAGAGGAACAGGCCGGCATCTATCTTGCTGGGGACGCAGAGGAGACGTTCTATAAACTGCCGGAAGAGAGACGGCTGCGCCTCGCGGCTTTTCTTGAAGGCGAGCGGGTCAAGCTTGAATCGGCCGGCGGCGGGCGCAAAGAAGGAATGGCGTTCGAGTGGGAGCCTGGCTACGCGGTCTATTGGGATATCAATTTGAAGCCCGAATACCGGGCAACGGGTAAGAAGCGCAAGACACCTCCCTTTCCCAGGAAACTGGGCGCTGCTTACCGAATTGAGGTGCTCCTGATTCGAAAGCTCTCATGAGCCGGACGTAGCGCGTTTGCCGAATTGCGAGCCGCTTGACTGACTGCAGCAGGTGCGTTAGCTTGGCATTACACGGGAAAGGAGGTTGATCCAGACATATGCAGAATGACTGTTCGAGTAGTTTCTTACGTGAGGTGACTGAGGCCTAGGGCATCGCGCCCCAGACCCCAATGTAAGTCCCGGCGGAAGCGGTAATCCGCATGGGCCCAGGGCACTCGCGGCAGCGCGATGGCCTTAGTCCAATCCCAACAGTTCACCGGCAGCGGCCTGGGTGCGCAATGTGCTCAGGCCGTTGTTGTCTCGGGTGGCGTTGACCCGATTCCCATTCGCCTCACATCAGAAGGTCTGTTCGCCCATTACGCTGACTGTGGTTCCGGCAGCGCCTCACTTGCGGTAAACTCAGGCCGTGCGGGTGCTTGGCATCGATTGTGGGACTGAAACGACGGGCTTCGGAGTGGTGGAGACCTGCGACACCGGCCGGCAGTCACGGTTGACTTGCGTGGCGATGGGAGCGATTCGGCTCAAAAAGAATAGGCCACTGGCCGAGCGGCTGGAGCAGGTGTATCGCGAACTGACGGCTGAGCTGATCCGCTGGCGGCCTGATGCTGTCGCCGTTGAAGGCGTCTTCTATTCCGTGAATGCGAGGTCTGCGCTTAAGCTGGGGGAAGTGCGCGGCGTGGCGCTATTTGCCGCCGCCGCCCAGGGGCTGGAAGTGGCCGAATACGCGCCGCTCAGCGTGAAGTCGAGCGTGGTGGGCTACGGGCTGGCGAAGAAAGAACAAGTCCAGTTCATGGTGGCGCGGCTGCTCGAGCTGCCGGAGCTTCCCCAGCCGCCCGATGCCGCCGACGCCCTGGCGATCGCCATCTGCCACATTCACTGCGCGCAAACGCTGGCCGCACAGGGAGCTTCGCGATGAGGGGAGCGCGGTTTGCGATTGCCGCCTCCATTCTGGCTTTGCCCGCATACGGGCAGTCGGGCGCGGTAGTGCGCGTCGACTTTTCCAACCCCGGGGTGGTTCCATCCAACTGGACGCTGACGCTCCATCCCGATGGCAGCGGTCACTTCCACTCCGAGCGGGGCAGCGCGCCCGAGCAGGATCCGCCGGCCATGGAGGCACCTAACATCGATCGCGATGTGCAGGTGAGCGAGCAGTTCGCCGACCGCGTCTTTCAAACAGTTCAGGATCATGCAATCCGCAGCGGCAACTGCGAGAGCCACATGAAGGTGGCGTTCCAGGGATGGAAGAAGCTGACCTATTCCGGCCCGGAGGGCCAGTGGTCCTGCGAGTTCAACTATTCACGCGACCGGCAGGTGCAGGAATTGGGCGACTCGCTGCTAGCGGCGTCGGGAAGCATCCTGGAGGGCGCGCGGCTGGAGCTGCTGCTGCAGCACGACCGGCTGGGACTGGACAAGGAGATGGAATATATCTCGGACGCGGCCGCTGATGGCCGGCTCATCCAGATCTGCACTATCCGGGGCATTCTGGAGCGGTTGGCGGACGATCCGGAAGTAATGGAGCGGGTAAGGAAGCGGGCGAAGACGCTGCTAGCCAAGGCTGGTCAATAGCGTCCAACTGGAGCGTCCAACGGGAGCGTCCAACAGGCGAAATATGGGCGAGACTTTTAGCTGCCGCGGGGTGTCCTAGCTAGTGGGACTCGACGGCAGAGCGTGCGGAGTCGGCGGTATGGAAAGGTAGGGCTCCATGAGAACGGGATTGAAAGCGGGCCTGAAAGCGGGTCTGTTGAGAACGTCGCTGGGAAGAGGATTGGTTGGACTGGCTTTAATTGCTTTGGGTGTAGTTTCTCTTTCGCCGGCTCTCCGGGCCGAGGACGCAGGATCGGCTCCCGGCGGACGCGCAGTGCGGCTGAGCAGCGTGGATGGGCGGGTGCAGATTGCGCAGGGCAACCAGGTGCTCGCCGACCCGGCTTTGGCCAACACTCCGCTGTTTGAAGGCACCCAGGTGACGACGCTGGATGACGGCAAGGCAGAGATCCAGTTCGAGGAGGGCAGCATCGCCCGCATCTCGCCCAACAGCTCGCTGACCCTCACCGTTTTGAAGCCGGACGACGGCGTGGCCGGAACCGAGATCACGATGAACAGCGGCCTGGGCTATTTCGAGCTGCAGGCGGGCAGCGATCCGGGCCATATCGTGGTTCGATTCGCCGATGCCACGGTGACCGTCAGTGGATTTACCGTGATACGCGTCGACATGGACAACCCTCCGGGCGAGCTGGCGGTTTTTTCCGGCAACGCGCACCTGGAGAGGGACAGCGCCCTTTCGCTCGACCTGCACGGCGGCGAGAGCGTGGCGTTGAATGCCACCAATCCGTCGCAGTACAACCTGGCGGAGAGCATCGAACCGGATTCGTGGGACGCGTGGAACTCGGATCGCGATCAGGCGCTGAATTCGGAGCAGAGCGACCGGACCGCGGCGACGAATAGCTTCGCCAACAGTCAGAATCCCGCGTGGAGCGACCTGGACGCCAACGGCAACTGGTACGACGTTCCCGGCCAGGGCTACGTGTGGTCGCCTTACGACGCCTCGACGCCGGGATGGGACCCTTACGGCAACGGCAACTGGATGTACAATCCGGGCTTCGGCTATACGTGGATCTCCGGGGATTCGTGGGGCTACATGCCATTCAGTTGCGGCCTGTGGAACTTCTACTCCGGATTTGGCTGGGGCTGGGCGCCCGGCATGGGACCCTGCATGCCGTGGTGGGGCGGCGGGGTCTTCGTTCCCAACATTGGATTCGGGCCTACGGGATACTTGCCTCCGCGCATGCCGCGCCGGCCTCCCGTTCGCCCTCCCGTCAGAGCGGGCAGAAATGGTCCGTATCCGTTGGTCGCCGTCAACAAACGGCCGCCGAGTGGAGGCCCGGGAACGATGCCGCACGACCGGAATGTTTCCGCCACCATTGCCGGCCATGTAGTGATGCCGCTGCATGCGCTTTCGCCGCGACCGCAGTATGACCACTCTGCTTCGGCGTTCGTGAATCGGGGTTCGCCGGGCGCGCCGGGAGTCAGAACGCCCAATGGCGGGTACGTCGGCGGAGCCGGGATCGCCAGCCGGCCTGCGCCAAGGCCTGCCGGCGGGAGCCCGCATTACTCGCCGCCGCCCAGCCACGCGTCGGCACCGGCGCCGGCAAGCCATCCGTCGGGAGGCGGAGGTGGTGGAGCGCACCACTGAGGTAGCGGTTGAAGCTTCCCGGTTCGTGAATCCGCATGGCATTTTTCCGGAGTGACGGCCTTTCGATGGAAAGGCTGCTCACTCCGGATGCGTTTGCGCCAGAGGGTTCTCGACCCTTTGCAAGACACGCCACAAGGCCGCGAGTTGCTCGATTGAGATCTCTTCGGCACGCGCCTGCGCGGCGATTTGTGCTTGTGCCAGCGCGGCTGAAACCGCGGCGGGCGCAACGCCGGAGGCGCGAAGATTATTGGCCAGCGTCTTCCGCTTTTGCGCAAATGCCTGCCGCGCGAAACGCAAAAATCCCTGCTCTTCAACGCCGAGTTCGGCGAATCGCGGCGCAAACCGCCAGCGAAAGACTGTGGAGTGGACGTCGGGCGGCGGTATGAAGGCCGATGGCGGCAGCGTGAAGAGCCGTTCGACCGGCCCATACATCTGCACCGTGACCGAGAGCAGGCCGTAATCGCGCGAGTGGGGAGTGGCTGCGATGCGATCCGCAACTTCGCGCTGCACCATCAGCACCGCGCGATCAAGCGCGGCGTGGTTTGCGGCGAGTTTGAGCAGAATCTGCGAAGTGATTCCATAGGGCAGGTTGCCTACAACGGCGATGCGCTCGCCGGCAGCGGCCGCGGCTGCGGCAAAATCGAAGTTCAGAACGTCCTGCTCGACAATCGTGACCTTGTCCGGCGCAAAGCGCTCGCGAAGGCCGGCCGCCAGCTCGCGATCCAGCTCAACGGCGACAAGGTGGCCGGCTCTTGCCGCCAAGGCTCCGGTAAGAGCTCCGCCGCCCGGTCCGATTTCGATCACGGTGTGGGCCGATATGTCTCCCAGCGCGCCTGCGATCCGCTCAGCAGCATCGGCGTCATTGAGAAAATTCTGGCCGAACTTGGGTTTGGCGGGCATTGGCCTTTCTGATGGTAGACCAACGCCGGCGAGCAGAATGCGAGACCTCGCGTTCGCCTTTCAAGCCTCGTTTTTCAGCACCGCCAGCTCCAGATGGCGGCGCAGCACGAAGCCCAGGTTTTCGTAGACGCGAATTGCCGGCAGGTTGGCGGTAAAGACGTGCAGCATGGGAGTCTTGCCAATTTGCAGCACGTGCGCGATGACTTTTGCAATCAGGGCCGATCCGTAGCCGCGGCCACGCGCCTCGGGGTGGGTGCATACGGCGCTTACTTCGACGAACTTTGTCCATCGCATGCGTTCTCCGGCCATCGCCAGCAACCGTCCCGACTCCTTGATGCCGAAGAACATTCCCAACTCCATGGTGCGGAGATGAAACGGGCCCGGCTCGGTGAACTCTGCCAGCTCCACCATCGCGGGGGCATCGGCGGCCGTGAGTTCCACAATTTCGACTCCGAGCGGAGCCGCTTGCGGCTGAGGTGCGTTTCGCGGCAGATAAATCATCTGATTCATGCGTCCATCGCGCACCCATGTCCAGCCGGCGGGCGGGGTCGCCGGCTGTTTGAGGAAGAGGGCGACCACGCCGCCGGGTCCGGCCAGCGATCGCAGGGCCTCATATCCCTCCGCGTTTGGCTCGGCCATGCCGCTCAGCGGGCCGATCGCCGCCGGGTAACGCCGCGCCAGCCCGTCGCCCTGGGCCAGCTCCGCATGCTCGGAGCGGAGCGCGTTCCAAATGGGATTGTCGAGCTGATCGAAATCGAGGCCCGTCGCGGCCGAATCGACGGCAGGAGTGCGTAATGGATTGTCGATTGTGCTGGAGTCCGCCATGGGTCTCAGATGCCAGGCGGCCCGGCACGGGTGCGGGAATCATGATTCCTCGAAGGCCACTCGTCCAAACGCCTCGGCAGCTTGCCGGCTCCGCGAATGATTTTTATCTGCCGGTCGCTATCGTCGCAGGGAACCGGAAGTCCCGCAGCGCGTAGAGCGCGCCTTCGGTCGACAGATGATTCGAGTCGCCGTAGAGCAGCGAGTCACCCTGGCGATAGGTGCATTGAGCCGGCGCGGCGCACAGCGCGAGCTTGAGATCGACGAGCGCCACGCCGGGAAGACGCGAGACAGTTTGTGCGAGAAGCGAATCGGCCACGGCGAAATGCGGATCGCGCGAGGGAGCGGCGACGCCCGGATCGGATGCGTCTTGCACGCCGAGCCAGGACGCGAGCCCGCGGCGCGCAGGGATGAGCCGGGACCGCACCCGCCAGATTGGATCGATTTCGAAGGTGGGAACGTCGCTGAAGATGACGACCCGCTTGCCCGCCGATTGAAGCGAGCGGATCGTCGCGCTGAGTGAATCGAGGAACAGCTTGCGAGCCGCATCCGGCGCCGGCGGTGTGTTCGCGGAGGCGAGATCGGCGGTCAGCCATCCATCCTGCCAATCGCTGTAAAGGTAGCCGGCCCAGTCTGCATTCAGGATCACGATTTTGATTTGCCGGTCGGACGCGATCAGGTCGAGCACGCGCCGATTGAAGCGCATGCATTCGCCGGCCAGCAGAGGGATCCGCGGCGACGAGTGGGTTGCGCCGATCATCGGCGGACATGCCGCTTTGCCCAGCTGAATGAATCCGTAACCCTGTGCCGACGCGATGGATCGTACGCCGGGCGCGAGGGCGGCGGCATGGCTGTCACCCCAGAGAGCGACGGATGGACCGCCGGATGCGGCGCCGGCGCAGGCCGGAGAAACATTCGGCGAGTCTTTGCCGTAGCCCGCCAGGCAGGGATCGGATTTGAGGGCCCGGCTGGCAGCTTCGATGGGTGCGAGCTGCGGGAAACGCTGCGGGAATCCGCGGCTCAACCACACCGCTGCGCACGCGGCAAGAATGGCTGCGCCGGCCGCGGCGTAGCGGATGAGCAGCGGAGCAGGCGCGCCACGCGATCGGCGGAAGGGCTGCTCGATGAAGGAATAAGTCAAGACAGCGGCCAGAAACGAAACTCCGATCGCCGCGACAGTGATTTCCCCGGGTGCATCGCCTCCATACAGGATGTGCAAAAAGGAGAGCACCGGCCAGTGCCAAAGATAGAACGAATAAGAGATTTTGCCGACGAAGACCAGCAGCGGCATTGAGAGCAGTTTCCGGTTCGTCCAGCTTGCAGGCGCGGCGATCGCGAGTGCCGCGCCAATGACGGACGGCAACGCTGCGGGGCCGGGGTAGGCCGATGTGCCGGTGAGCAGAAACAGCGGGGCGAGCAGAAGGGTCAGGCCCAGCAAGCTTGCCCATTGAGCGGCCCGCGTGGACAACAGGTCGCGCTTCCGGTTCAATTCGACAATTGCGAGCGCGACCCCGGCGCCGAGTTCCCATGCGCGCGCGGGCAGCAGATAAAACACCAGCATGGGGCGGCTGTGCAGCGCGGCCCACGCAAATGCGAAGGAGAGGACGCACGCGGACAGTGTCGCCGGCAAGATCCAGTTGCGCCGGATGCGGGCCAGGAGAACCATCAGCAGCGGGATCATGGCGTAGAACTGCTCCTCGACGCCGAGAGACCACGTCATCAGCAGGGGATTGAAGCCGCTTTTGCCGGCGAAGTAATTTGTCGTTCCCCAAAACAGAATGTTGGAGGCCGAGAGCGTGGCGGCAAAGGCCGAACGGCCGAAGTCGGCGCACTCGCCTGGCGAGAGCAGGATCAGCGCGGCGATCAAAGAAAAGATGAGTACGACGAAAAATGCCGGAAGAATGCGTTTCGCCCGGCGCTGATAAAAACGCAGATAACTGAACGAGCCGGCGCGCAACTCGGCGTAGATGTGGCCGCCAATCAGGTAACCCGAGATGACGAAGAAGATGTCGACGCCTGTGAATCCGCCGGCGAGGAATGGGACGCGGGCATGATCGAGCACCACGCTGAGAATCGCGATGGCGCGAAGGCCGTCGATGTCCGGACGGTACGAGCGTTGCGGCTCGCTGGAGCCGGTGCGGCTCGATGGTCGTGTTTTGAGATCAGCGATTGTGCTGGCTGGAGCCATTTTTCAGGTCCGGAAGCCAACGCAGACGGGAAATGAACGCAGGAATTCAGTGTAGATGCGGGGTGAAGACATTCTACGCCAGCACACAGCAGCGGTAGCGGCTTCACTCGCTCTGTTCGAAAAGTCCGAGAGTTACGATAAAAGTTTCGAAAATTTTCCAAAAATAGTACAAATGATACAATTATTCGAGGGGCGTTTTCGAGGGAAGGTGAGCCGTGACGACTTTGTCATTGCCGACTGCGGTATCTTGCGCGGTCGAGGTGTTTATCGCCACCGCGCTCTTGCACAAGGAACAGCCAGGACGGCCGGAGTTTACGATTCAGGAGATTGTCAATCGGGCAGCACGCGAGGATATCAGCGGCCAGTTGCGGTCCGGTGTGCAGGTGCACGCGTCGCAGCATTGCGTGGCGAATAAGGCCCCGAATCCGGCGAAGCACAAGATGATTTTTGCTACCGGAAAGCATACTCGGAGATTGTTGTTGCCGGGCGACGAAATTCATTCGGGCCGTACCGGAAAGATCTTCCCGGAGCCAGGCGAAGTCCCCGAAAAGTATCTTCCGTTGCTGGAGTGGGCCAAGGCGCGATACGAGAATGCGCGTACCAAGGCGAGTGGTTGGGCCGACGGCCCCGACGAGCCAGTTCGTCAGTTAGTAGATAACTCCTATCCCCCATCGGCCGCCTCCGAGCCGAGGCCGGAGTCTCGTCCGAGGCACTTGGAGGCACTGCTTCAAGCGCGCGGCATTGGAGCACATTTAGCAAATGGGGTCGACCCTGACGATTACATCCGGGAGCTGCGCGAGGGGTGGGAATGAGCAAGGTTTTTCTCGACTCCAACCTGTTCATTTACCAATTCGAGGACCTGGGGCCGCGCGGCGAACGCGCCAACGAGATTTTTGAGCGGCTTTCCATCCGTGGAGACGCAATCGTCACCTCAACGTTGACCTTGGGAGAAGTGCTCGTCAAGCCTATACGAACCGGCGACCGAGCACTGGAGACGAAATACCGGAGCCTCCTCAAAGAGCCCGAAGTCGAGGTCCTGGGATTTGACCGCCCGGCTGGGGAGATCTTCGCGCGGATTCGTCAGGATCGGGGAATCAAAGCCCCGGATGCGATTCAATTGGCGACGGCTGCCAGCGCGGGGTGCGACCTCTTTATCACCAACGACGATCGCCTGATGGGCGCGCGCGTGCCGGGAATACAATTCATCACGTCGATGGAACGGGCTCCTTTGTGAGCAGGGCGGATTGGTGAACGGAATCGGTCCTGCATCTTTGGACTCATCGGGAAACAGTTGCTTCGTCGGCAAGGGCTGAAGGTCCATTGCATTTTCGCACCAGCCACAGCACCGGCAGGCCGATGAGGATGAGGCCTGTGCCGAGCAGCGAACCCTTCAGGTTGCCGGCATAACTCGATACCAGCACCGCTGCGGCGCAGACCACAAAAATGGCAGGCAGCACCGGATAGCCCCAGACGCGATAGGGGCGTGCCGCGTCCGGCTGTCGGCGCCGGTAGTAGAAGACCGTGGTGGCGGTGAGCATGTAAAAGAGCCACTCGGCAAAGATGGCCAGCTCGAAGAATTGCTTGAACTGGTTGAGGAAGATCAGCAGCACGGTGGACAGCAGGCCCTGCACAACGAGCGACGTCGACGGCGACTGGAAGCGCGGATGGATGTGAGCAAAGCGGCGGAAGAACAAGCCGTCGCGCGCGGCGGCGAAAGGGATGCGCGCGCCGGACATCACCGTTCCATTGAGCGCCACAAAGATGCTGAGGGCCATTGCCGCGGCCACAAAGCCGGCTCCCCGCGCGCCCGCAACCACGGTGAGAGCGGCCACGGCGGGCTGATCGCTGGAGGCAATCTTGGCCGCCGGCAATATGTATTGAATGGCGGCGTTGGTGGCCATGAACAGCGCGCCGACAACCAGCAATCCGCCGATGAGCGCGATGGGCAGGCTGCGGCCGGGGCGCTTCACTTCGCCGGCAACCATGGTCAGGTCGTTCCATCCGTCGTAGGCCCACAGCGTGGCGATCAGCGCGGCCATGAATCCGCCGATGCCTCCGGCGGCGTGGGGCAGCGTCGTGGAAAAGTTGGACCACGTGCCCGCAGCCGACGCGAAGCACAGCACCGCGACGATGAGGATGAGCACGCCTTTGAGAATGGTGAAGACGAGCTGGAAATCGGCGGCCTTCTTGATGCCGAGATAATTCAATCCGGTCATGAACCAGGTGACGCCGATGGCGAACACCTGCGACCAGAGCAGCGGCACGTGCACGTGCGCCCCGAAGACCTCCGCATTCATCCAGTGAAAGGTGGGGAAAACTTCCAGCGTGCGCGCCAGGCCCGCGGTCACTGCTGCGATCGACGCCGGCTTGGCCACCGCGAACCAGGTCCACATGTAGAGAAACGCCGTGGTGTCGCCATAGGCGCCGCGCAGGTAAACATACTCGCCGCCCGCATAGGGCAGCATGGCGCCGAGCTCGGCGTAGGTCATGGCGCCGAAGAGCGACAACAACCCGCCGGCGATCCACGCCAGATAGACGAGCGTGGACGAGCCGACGAATTGCATCATCTCCTTGGGCACGAGAAAAATGCCGCTGCCGATAATGGTGCCGACAACAATCGCGGTGGCTTCGCTCGCGCCCAGTACACGAGGCAGGTCGGCGGGAGATGTCCTGGACGTAGCGGCAGAGACTTGGCTCATGCGGTGATGTGAGCGTACCACGGCATCGAGCGGCGCGGAAGGCGACGGGTCACGCCGAACTATCCAGGCGATAGAATCGCAGGCTTTTCTTACTGCAGCGTGACGTCCTTCGATCTCGCCGTTGCTGTCGTATCGTTCGGCGGGTTGGCGACGCCGAAGTTATCCAGGCGAAGCTGGTTTGAGATTGTGTATCCCGGCGCTGCCTGCCGCACAATGGCCTCCGCGCGCGCCTTGCGATCCGCGCTGGCTACGTCGCCCTTGAGCGTGATTACGCCGGAGATGCGGCTCTCAAATACTTCCACGCTGGAAAGATCATTCCGATCGAGCAATTGATAGACGGCTGCCTTATCGTCAGGGTGCGGATGAAAATTGCATCCCTCAGCGGCGAATGCGGCAAAAGCAAGGGTTCCGAGCAAAAGCGATCTACTAGTTAACTGTGCGAATTGCATTCTAAGACTCCTGACTTATCGATTCAGGAGTTAGCTGAAAGATACGCGGCTATCGGGGGGATTTCTTGCCTTACTTTTGAGCGATTGAATTAGATTTCATTCTAAAGCGACTTTGGTTTGAGGAGAGTGGTGCGGCGGATGCCGACGTGGAGGCGGACGGTTTCTTCAGGTTGCGCGTGGACGGGGAAGATGGCGGTTGAGCCGAGATAGCGATTGGGCTGCGGGTCGGAGTCGACGGTCCAGCCTTTGGGGACAGGGCGCTCGACGATGAAGACGATGTGTCGATCGGTGATGTTCCGCAGGACGAAGGTTTCTTCGCTGACGCGGACGTAGGAGCGCAGGAGTTGGTTGCCCTGAATGCGTTCTTCGCCGTGCTCGGAGTCGTGGGGGCCTTCGAGGTAGCAGATGGCGTTGTCGTGGAAGGGCTTGGTTTTTCCGGCGCCGACGGGAAGCGCGGGGTTGGGGACGACCCGGCAGTCCCCGTCGATGTGGATTTCCAAGGCCACGTCCGGAGCGGCGGAGTTGTCGTAGGTTGGGCGGTTGGGGACTTGCGGGGCTTGCTCAGCGAGGAGAACCGCCGCCGTGGCGAAGGAGAAAATAAAGGACAAAAATGACGAACGCCGCATCACGCGGCGAGCATAGCACGGAACCGGCGGGCGCGTCATGGGAGCAGAGCGGGATGGGGGTGAAAGTGGTTCCAGATGGTTTCAGCCGTTTTGCGCGGGACCACGGCGGCGAGCGATTCGGCTGTCGCCTGCTGTACATCGCGCAGGCTGCCGAAGTGGGTGATCAGGCGCTGGCGGGTTTGCGCGCCGACGCCGGGAATGTTCAGCAATTCGGAGTCGCGGTCGCGCATGGCGCGGCGCTGGCGATGGTAGCCCACGGCGAAGCGGTGGCTCTCGTCGCGGATCATCTGCACGAGATGCAGCACCGGCGAGCGGCGGTCGAGCACGACGGGTTCTTCTTCGTTGCCGTAGACGTAGATCACTTCTTCGCGCTTCGCGATAGACGCCATCGGCTGCGACGTGACCCCCAGCGATTCCAGCGCCTCGGCGGCGGCGTGCAGTTGGCCTAGCCCGCCATCGATAAGAATGAGCGAGGGCATGGTTGCGGGTTCTTTGCTCTTGGATGGCTTGCCCTCAGGGGCTAAAGCCCCGTTCTCATCTGGATCGATATCGGCACGACTGAAGTCGTGCCCTTTCAAAGCAGAGACTCCCGGCGCCTGATTCATGCCGTCGAGGATGCGCTTGTAGCGCCGGTGGACCACTTCGCGCATAGAAGCGAAATCGTCCACGCCGACGACAGTCATCATTTTGAATTTGCGATAGAGCTGCTTGTTCATCTTGCCGTCTTCCCACACCACCATGGAAGCGACGGTTTCCGCGCCCTGAATGTGGGAGATGTCGAAGCACTCGATGCGGCGCGGCAACTCGGGCAGCATGAGCGCGTCGGCCAGCGCTTCCTGGATGGCTTTGCGCGACGGCTCCAAGACCCGGAACCGCTGCGTATAGGATTGCTTGGCGTTCTGGCCGGCGAGGTCGACCAGTGAGCGTTTTTCGCCGCGCTGCGGGACGGCGATCTCGATGCGATGGCCGGTGCGCTCGGTGAGCAATGTGGCAAGGGATTCTCGATCGTCGAAGTCGACGGGGACCAGGATGATGCGCGGAACGTAGTGCTGGTCGATGTAAAGCTGCTTGAGCAGGGCGGAGAAGACCTGCCCGGCGTGGAATTGGGCATGATTGGCGTGGCCGGCTCTTGCATCAGCGGCTAGAGAGGCTGCGGAGAAACTCGATATTTCGGGTGAAATCGACCGAATACGTCCTTCCGGGGCTAAAGCCCGCGCCGATTCTGTTGGCTTTATGCGGGGGTTGAAACCCCCGCCTCCCTCCGTATCGAGTTTTTCCGCAGCCTGTATTGTCCGGTCTTCATTTGGATTGTCTTTGGCACGACTGAAGTCGTGCAATTTCAAAGCGGACTGCTCGCATTCGCGGTCTCCCACCCCTTCGCCCAAAGTCAGGCGAAGGGATAGGGCACGGGACTCTTCAGGCTGCCCTTGCTCGTCCGGGTCGGCGGCGTCAAGCAGATCCGGCAAATCCTCCCAGAAGAACTCGCGGCGATCGACGATCTTGCCGCCGCGCATGTGGAAGAGGTTGACGGCGAGGCTGCCGGCCTCGAAATGGTAGCCGAAAACGTCGGCGTCATCGTCCTGCTCGGCGGTGGCGATGCGCTGCTTCTCCTGGAGCTGGTGCACGGTGGAAAGCTGGTCGCGCAGGCGCGCGGCGGCTTCGAACTGCTGCGCCTCGGCGGCGGCCAACATGCGCGCAGTCAGCGCGCGCTCGAGCTCCGCCTGGCGGCCTTCGAGAAAAAGCTGCGCGTCGCGGACGGCCTGCTGGTAGGCTTCGGGCGTGGTCAGCCCCTCGACGCACGGGCCCAGGCACCGATGAATGTAGTACTGCAGGCAGGCGCGGGGATGGTAGCGCGACAGATCGACCTTGCAACTGGGCAGCAAAAAGCTGCGATGGATCAGTTCGACGACCCGGTACGCCAGGTTGCCGGGGAAGTACGGGCCGAAGTAGGCCGAGCCATCCTTGCGCAGGCGGCGCGTGACGAAGACCTTGGGGAAGCGATCGGCGAGGGTCAGCTTGACGTAGGGGTAGGTCTTGTCGTCGCGCAGCAGGATGTTGAAGCGCGGCTTGCGCTGCTTGATGAGGTTGTTTTCGAGAGCCAGCGCCTCGTGCTCGTTGGCCACGAGAATGTAGTCGATGTCGATGGCCTCGCGCATCAGCGAGCCTGTTTTGGCGTTGGCCTGTGACGCTTCCAGCAGGTAGGAGCGCACCCGCGAGCGCAGGTTTTTGGCCTTGCCAACGTAGATGACCTCGCCCTCGGCGTTTTTGTAGAGGTACACGCCGGGCTGGGTGGGCAGAGTGCGGATTTTGTCGTAGAGGTCCACGGTGCGGGCGGGCGCCGGCAGCGCCTCTTCTTAGAATAACGGGTTCGAGGATTTCGAGGATTGGGCGCAGAGGCGGGCGCGCGGCGCTCAAGTGCAGGGCCCGTGGCTGGGAGTGTGGACGGTTGCCGGGCAAACCTTACCCTTCCGCGTAAAAAATACACCCTGCGAAGGCTGAACTTCACGCCTAGACTTCGACAATAAATTGTTTGTTTTAAAACAGATGTATTCGATTTGGCCGATTGGCTGGGCGCGTGCAATTCCCCCAGAAAGCCGTTAGCGACACGCGATGAGTGTTCGTGTCGCTAACAGGGCAGGCATCGGAAGATGTTCCGCTGGCATCACAGCGGATGGAGGAAGAAGAGTATGAGAACGTATCGGCTCGAACTGGGAGTCGGCGCCTTGGCATTGATCGCGATGACGGGTTGCGCCACGAAAAACTATGTGCGCACACAGACCGCCCCTCTGGCGCAACAGACTACGCAGTTGGAAGACAAGACGGCGCAGAACAATCGCCAGCTTCAAGATGTGAACAGCCGCGCGCAGGCGGGGATCCAGCAGGCGCAGGGCGCCGCGGATACGGCTAACCAGAACGCGCAGAGCGCGACCAAAGCCGCCGGCGATGCGCAGACAGCGGCCAATGACGCCGTCAATCGGGCTGATTCGCTCGACAGCGTTGTGAAGGGGCTGGATAACTACAAGCAAATGGCCGACGTGACGGTGAACTTCGGCTTCGACAAGGCGGCGCTGACCAAGGACGATCGCGACCAGTTGGACAGCTTCGCCGCGCAGCTCGGCAGCGCCAAGGGCTACATTCTCGAAGTAACTGGCGGCACCGACTCGACCGGGCCGGCGCAATACAACTACGACCTGAGCCAGCGCCGCGCCGACGCGGTGGTGCAATACCTGGCGTCGAAATATTCGATCCCGGCAAGACGGTTCTATCTGATCGGCATCGGCAAGGATCAGGAGGTGGCGCCCAACACTACGCGCGAAGGCCGCGAGAAGAACCGGCGCGTCCAGGTGCAGATGCTGACCAACACGGGCGGCGGACAGCAGGCGGCGCCTGCTTCAGGTACGGGCCAATAGGCAACGTTTATTTTCATTGCAGAAGGCAAAGGCTTCGGGCTTGGTCCCGGAGCCTTTCTTTTGGCGCGGATGACCGCATTCCTGTGCGATTCAGCCGAGTTGCCGCATGTGCTCGGCACGAACCTCCGCCGCAGTGAACAGGCTCAGGAAAGGCGCTCCAGCCGCGGCGGCTTCAACGGCTGGGCGGCCGTTGGCTTCTTCGCGCTCCACGAGGCAGACGACGGCGGCGACGACCATGCCGGCTTCGCGCGCGGCTTCAATTGCGGTGATGGTGGAAGCGCCGGTGGTGCAGACATCGTCGACGATGACCACGCGCGCGCCCTCGCGGCAGAAGCCTTCGATGCGGCGGCCGGCGCCGTGGGCTTTCTCCGCCTTGCGCACGATGAATCCATGCAACAGCGGTGTGCCGGGGTGGGAAAGCGCCCGCCACGCGCTGGCTGTGGCTACATTGGACACGATGGGATCGGCCCCAAGCGTGAGGCCGCCGACGGCCTCCGCATCGATGTGGTTCTCTTCAAGCAAATGAAGCACGGATTGTCCCGTGAGCCTTCCGCCTTCGGCGTGGAGTGTCGTCGTGCGGCAATCGATGTAGTAGTCGCTTGTACCGCCGGAAGAGAGCTTGAATTGCCCAAGCCGAAAGCTGATGCGGGCAAGAAGCGAGAGCAGTTGCTGAGAGTCGGTGGGTGCAGTCATCAGGATCGATTGTAAATAGATCACAGTTCGTAGTTCGCGTTTCGCAGTCGTCCATTTATCGACGCCCGCAGGCACTCGCTGAGAACTTTGAACTGGAAACTCCGAATTGCTTTTACATGTTTTCCAAATGCCTGAAACCGCCGGTGCCGAAGAGCATGAGCGAAAAGAGCATGAAATTGTAGCTGGCGTGGACGAGCACGCTGGCGGCGAGGGAGCGGGTGAGGAGTCGAGCGGCGCAAAGCACAAGGCTCACGCCTACGAGCAGGAGGAACGGTCCCAGCGAGTAACCTGTCTGCGCGGCGTGCATGCCGGCGAAGGGCAGGCTGGTGAGGATGGATGCGATGGCCATGGCGGGGAGCGACCATTGCGGCAGTCCATCTGCCGCGAGCGGAAGCTGAGGATTGCCTGTGGCTTTCTCGCCGATCCAGTCGCAGGCAGTGGACAATGCAGGCAGCAGGAAGCCGCGGAAGACCAGCTCCTCAAAGAAGGGCGCGAAGGTTACGCCAAATCCGAAGAGCAGCCATGCGGCGCCGGGGACGCGGAACATCTTGTCGATGGGCGCGTTGGGCGGGCCGGGCATGAGCCAGCCATTGACGAGCGCAAGCAGGAAGCACACGAACGCCGCTCCGATGAGCATCGGGCTGAGCCGCCGCGCGGTTGCGGCGTGCCAGGAGATGCCGTCAAAGAAGCTCATGCGCCACATCAGCGGGAAGATCAGAACGCATCCGGCCAGCGTGACCAGGTAAAGAATGGCTTCGCTGCCAAGCGTGTAATGGATTTCGGTCATCGCGTCCTGCGCCGTGGTCACGTCGAAGAGATGGAAGTGCAGAGCAATGGGGACGGCAACGAAATCGGCGGCGATACCGACGATCAGCAAGAGCGCGAGCATGAGGAGATGGCCGAGGTGCGGGATCCGCGTGGGCTGTCGGATCTCGGGCTGGTAGAAGGAATCGAAGGGCGGCCGCTCGGGAGGCGCCGGGATCTGCTCCGCTGCGAGAGCTGTTTGCGGAGAAGCCACCTCAGGGGCTAAAGCCCATTCCTGTTGAGTGCGATCGACGTACGGGCTGAAGCCCGTACCCTTCAAGTCAGCGGTTAGATCGTCTGTGGAGCCGGATGGAGTTTCGGCACGATGAAGCTCATGTGCATACGTACCGGCGGGGTCCTCGGCGGCCGCTTCGGCTGGCCGAATCTCCAGCGGCTGCGCTTCAGGCGGCAACGGTGGAAGCGGCCAGAGTTCCAATGGTTTGTTCTCAAACGCGTGTTCTGGCGAGCCGGCCTCATTGGGATCGGGCGGTAATTCTTCGGGCAGGCTGCTCATGCGGTCACCGACTTTTTCCTGCGGGGTCCGGACCTTCCGGTTGCGGTTCGCTTTGCCGCGATGCGTTTGCTCCCAGTTGTTGAAGATGTCGAGTCCGGCCCATTGGTTGCGGTCTTCAAAGTCCCGTTTTGCGCCTTGTGATTGCCATTTGCGGAGATGGGAGAAGCGGGTTCAGTCGGAACAAGCTCGATCGGTTCGTCCAGTTCAAGCGGCTCGAGCCGGCCATTCGACGAAGTATAGTAGCGCGCCAGGAACTGGCCGGTATACGAGCCGGCAGTGGCCGCAATCTTTGCCGGGCGGCCTTCGCCCACAATGCGGCCCCCGTCTTCGCCGCCCTCCGGTCCGAGGTCGAGAATCCAGTCCGCGTTGCGGATCACGTCGAGGTTGTGCTCGATGATGATGACCGAGTTGCCCAGGTCGGTGAGCCGGTGCAGCACCTCGAGCAACTTGCGCACGTCATCGAAGTGCAGGCCGGTGGTGGGCTCGTCGAGCAGGTAAAGTGTGCGTCCCGTCTGGCGCTTCGATAGCTCGCGCGCCAGCTTCATGCGCTGCGCTTCGCCGCCGCTGAGCGTGGTCGCGCTTTGGCCAAGATGGACGTAGCCCAGGCCGACGTCGACGAGGGTTTGCAATTTCTGGCGCACCTGCGGAACGTCGGCGAGCACCGGCAGCGCGTCTTCAATGGTGAGGTCGAGAATGTCGGCAATGGAGTAGCCGTGGAATTTTACCGCCAGCGTCTCCTGGTTGTAGCGGCGGCCGTTGCACACCTCGCACTGCACGTAGACATCGGGCATGAAGTTCATCTCGATGCGGCGCTGACCGTCTCCCTGGCAGGCTTCGCAACGGCCGCCGGTCACGTTGAAGCTGAAGCGTCCCGGCTTGTAGCCGCGCTCGCGCGCCTCGGGGAGTTGCGCGAAGAGATCGCGGATGGGCGAGAAGACCTGTGTGTAGGTTGCGGGGTTGGAGCGCGGCGTGCGGCCGATGGGCGACTGGTCGATGCGCACGACCTTGTCGATCTGCTCGGCGCCTTCAATCGATTCGTGCACGCCGGGCTCTTCGCGCGAGCCGTAGATCGTGCGGGCCAGCGAACGGTACAGAATGTCGTTGATGAGCGTGCTCTTGCCGCTGCCGCTCACGCCGGTGACCACCGTCATCACACCTAATGGGATGCGGATGGTGAGGTCCTGGAGATTATGTTCGCGCGCGCCGGCGACGGTAATCCACTTGCCGGTGAGCGGCCGCGGCTTCTCGCGATAGAGAATGCTCACCGCTCCGGAAAGATAACGCCCGGTGAGCGACTCCGGGCAGGCCATCACCTGCTCCGGCGTGCCTTCGGTCACAACGTGGCCACCCAGGCGTCCCGCGCCGGGACCAAGATCGACTACGTAGTCGGCATGGCGGATGGTGTCTTCGTCGTGTTCGACCACGAGAACCGTATTCCCCAAGTCGCGCAACTTCTTCAGCGCCTGGATCAGGCGATTGTTGTCGCGCTGGTGCAGGCCGATGGAGGGTTCGTCGAGCACATACAGCACGCCGCGCAGCTTGGAGCCGATCTGCGTGGCCAGGCGGATGCGCTGGCCCTCGCCGCCGGAGAGCGTGGCCGCGTTGCGATTGAGCGAGAGATAGGTGAGGCCAACACCGCAAAGGAACTCGAGCCGTTCGACGATCTCGCGGCGAATGCGCTCGGCAACGAGGGCCTCGCGCGCGTTGAAGGTGAGCTCGAATGCGGCCTGCAGCGCGCGATTCAGCGGCAGCGCGGTGAAGTCGGCAATGGAGAGGCCGCCGATTTTGACCGCCAGCGATTCGGGGCGCAGGCGCTTGCCGCGGCACACCGGGCAGGGCGTGGCCGACATGAAGGTCATCATGTAGTCGCGATAGCCGTCGCTGCGCGCCTCTTCCACGCTGTCGCGCAAGTATTGCAGAATGCCGTGAAAGCCGGTGCGCGGCGCTTCGCCCTTGGGCGGGCCGTAGACCAGAATGTGCTGCTGTTTGGGCGGCAAATCTTCGAACGGCGTCTTCAGGTCGATCTTGTAGCGCTCGGCGGCGAGATGGATGAGCCGGAGCAGGTACTGCGATGCCGAGCCGGGGCCGAGGCCGCCGTCGAGCAGCGGCTTGGACCAGTCGGAGATGACTTTGGCGGGATCGAAGTCATAGAGCGAGCCCAGGCCGTGGCACTCGGGGCAGGCGCCGAATGTGGAGTTGAAGGAAAAACTGCGCGGCTCCAGCTTGGGAACGTCGAGGCCGCAATCGGGGCAGGCCATCGAAGACGAAAATAATTGCTCGTCGCCGCTGGCTATGGCGACAAGCACAAGGCCGTTGGCGAGCTGCAGAGCTTTCGCGACGGCCTGTTCGAGACGCTTTTCGACGGATGGCTTGCCGGTAGAAGGAGTTTCGGGGGCTCCCACCCTTGTCGGCCACCCCACGGACGAAGACCTGTCCGTGGGGACCCCGGCACGCGGCAAGGATGGGGCACCCGGCGTTGTGGAATTTGCCAGCGGCGCCGTTGCCGAATCCTTGAGCAGAATGCGGTCGATAACCGCTTCAATGGTGTGGTTCTTGCGCCGGTCGAGCAGCACCGGCTCCGACAGATCGCGCATCTCGCTGTCGACGCGCGCGCGGAAGCCCTGCTGATCGAGCTGGTCGAGCAGCTCCTTGAACTCGCCCTTGCGTCCGCGAACGATAGGCGCCATCACGGTGACACGCTCGCCGGTGCCCAATTGCAAAATACGCTGCACGATCTGCTCGGCCGTCTGGCGCGAGATGGGCCGGCCGCAGTTGGGACAGTGCGGCGTGCCCACCGAGGCGTAGAGCAGGCGCAGATAATCGTAGATTTCGGTGATGGTGCCGACCGTGGAGCGCGGGCTGCGGCTGGTGGTCTTCTGCTCGATGGAGATCGCCGGGCTCAGGCCTTCGATGGAATCGACATCGGGCCGCTCGATTTGATCTAAGAATTGCCGCGCGTATGCCGATAGTGTCTCTACGTAGCGGCGCTGGCCTTCGGCGTAGATGGTGTCGAATGCAAGCGAGCTTTTGCCGGAGCCGGAGAGGCCGGTGACCACCGTCAGCGTGTTGCGCGGGATGCGGACGTTGATGTCGCGCAAGTTGTGCTGGCGCGCCCCGCGCACCGAGATGTGTGTGATGGGCATGGAAAGGCGATCCGGGTGCGGCGGGTGTTACCAATTCTGCAGTCCAATACTGCAAAGGTGCTATTACGGAATTGCATTACCCTAGGGGTATTCTAGTAGGCAACAGAAATCAGGGTCAACGTAAGGCAGTCTTCTGCGAGAATCTGAGAGGCGCATCCTAGTTCGATAGGAGTGCCGCAGGCTGGAGAAGCCGATAGAACGCGGTTGCGTTGGACAGCATTTTCGGAACCGCAGTGTACTGTTTGGAGCTTTTGGAGGGCGGGTTCGCTGCGGACGGGGAAACGGGTGGCGTTGGCCGGAGCGGCGGTATCGCGATCGATAGATTCGGAGAATGCTAAAGGCTTTGAGGAGCTTTCCGAGGCGGAATAGATGGCAGACTTATTGAACTTAACGATGTTGATTGCGGCTTCCGTCGGTTCGCTGGCGTTCGGCGTGCTGGCGGCATATTGGATCTTTCGGGCCGGTTTCGCGTTGATGCGCCCGCAGCGGCAGACGGCCCCGGTGAAATCGCAGCCGGAAGCGGCTGGGGCTTCGTAGGTTCGTTGGCCCTTCGCCGCACGCCATCCCGGAGACAGAGATTCAGCCAGCTCTGCCCATTTGGCTCGCCCTTCCGGGCAGCTTCTTCCTTAATTTTGCGGGTTACTTTGCTGATTATTCTGTAACTGCTGCTGGATCTGCTGCTGGCGTTCCTGCATCATCCGTTGGCGTTCCTCCAGCATCTGCTGGGGAGAGCGCGGAAAGCCGCCGGGGAAGCCCGGGCGCATCACCGGCTGCACCGGCTGCTGATCGTCTGCGTCGTTGTCCGCCGAATCGTCGTCGTTGTTGTTCGCCTGGTTCCCATTGGCATCGTTCGCGTCTTTGCCGGCGCGCCGCACGCTCAGCAGAATCTGCCGCGGCGTACCCTCGCCCAGGTCCCCGACCATGATCACGTTGTAGCCTGCGCCGAGCAGCAGTTGCGAAAGCACGTCGCGCGCCTGGCCCGGGCCATACTCGCCAAACACGCGCTGATCGCCCGTCATTCCATCCACCTTTGCGCCGGTCGCAACCGAAATGGCTTTCAGGATCTGCTGCAGGCTGGAGTTGGCGGCATCGATGCTGAGCCCGTGGCTGTCCCAGGTGACGACCGGCTGAGCCGGCTGTTCGTTGATGGGCCATTGCGGCATTGGCGCTGGAGCCGGCGTGGCAGGATCGGCTGTTCCCGCCGCTGCCTGGGCGGCCGACGTCGCCGCGACGGCCGGATGGGCAGCGCCGGGCCGAGCTTGACGATGGGGCGCGGCGGCCGAAGCAGCCGGCGGCGCCACAGATTCAGGCGGCATGCGGTCGTCCTGTGCGAACAACGAAGGTAGGCAAAGCGCCGCCAGTATCACCGCAATCGCCGGCATCGCGGGCCGAATCGCGCGCATTGTCTCGATGCTCCGCATGGCGCACTCCTCGGGAATCCGAACTCCCGCCGCCCGGCAACCGCGGCTCTGTTCCGGCGATCGGAAGCTAGCCCTCATGTACTAGACTAGCAGTGGCCCGCGGACGCTCGCAAAGTTCTCGACGGGCAGAGAGGATGCGCTCCGATGCGCCTCTGGGGGAAGGTTTGGGCCGCTGCGGCGCGTTCGTCCCTGTTTTTGCTTCTGCTGCTGGCAATTGCGAGCCGCGCGCGTGCTGCCACGTGCATCTCGCAGGCCGAGCTTCCGCCGACCGATCGCGACCAGATCGCAGCGGCCGGCCTGCAGTTCTCCAGCTACATCCAAGGACAGGATTTCACCTCATTACAGGCCGCTCTCCTGCCCTCGATAACCGCTGACTGGGAGGGAATCCATAGCGCGGCGGAGCAGGCCGCGACCCTGGTCAAGGGCGGGCAGATTCAGATCCGGAATGTCTTTCTGCTCGATGCGACCATGCTCACCGCTCCCGCCGACACGCAGTTCTTCTGCTCGGACGCAAGCGGCTCGATGACCGTGACACTGACCATGCGGGCGCTGCCGCCAGGCCGCTATGCGGTAGTGCTGGCCGATGCCGTCGGCGCTCCGCTGGCGGGACAGCTGGGGTTCATCCTGGCTTTCACCGCCCAGGGATGGAAGCTGGGCGGCCTTTCGGCGCGCCAGGGCGCATTCGTCGGCCACGACGGCGTCTGGTACTGGACGCGCGCGCGGGACGCCGCCAAAGCGAACCTGAGCTGGAGCGCCTGGTACCTCTACGACGCCGCACGCTACCTGCTGGTGCCGGTGGACTACCTTTCTTCGCCGAACCTGCAAAAGCTGGACCAGGAGCAGGCGCTGCTGAAGGATCCGCCCCGCGATGCTTTCCCTTTGTCGCTCGCCGATGGCCCGCGCACCTGGAAGATCGACGGGGTGGACCTGGACGCCACGCTGAACGAGCCGGACCTGGGCGTGACCTACGATTCGATGGGCGTGACCGATCCGGCGGCGGCGCGCACCGAGGCGGTAGCCGTGTTGAGCGCTTTGCTCAAAGCGCATCCGGATTTGAAGCAAAGCTTTCACGGGATGTGGGCCTACGCGATGAACGAGGGCAAGCGCACATTTGCCATCGAGCTGCCCATGGCACAGATTCCGTGACCTCTGCAGCCTCGGCCCAATATTCATGGCGCACGATTCCATCCCATCTGCCGAACTCGCATTCCTCTTGAGCGTCCAGGACCTCTACTGGTCGCTGATCTCCTCAGCGGAACACGATGCGAGTTCGCATGCGGAGCCGGGCCTGGGCGGCCAACTGCTCTATGCGGGGCGGCTCGATGACCAGGGCCGCGTACTGGTTGTAGCCGCGAATATCGCGGGCGCGGCAACGCTGACAGCGACCGATGATCCGAACGCGCAAAGGCAGGCGATTCGCGACGGCGTGATCGATTTTGCCGTGACGACTCTCGACGAGGCCCTGCGCATCCTCAAGAACGAAGTGCGCAAACGGGAGACGGTTGCGGTGTGCGTGGGGGCGAGACCGGACGCTGTTGAAGCGGAGATGCACGAGCGTGGCGTTGTTCCCGACATGATCGCGGATGGGCAGGGCCAACAGGTTGCCGGTTTGGCGAGAAGCGCGCGAAGCATTGAACCGCTGCCCGTGGCGGATAGCCAGGCAATGGTGACGTGGAGCGTGGCGGCCGGGGCTACGCAGTGGCTGTCGAGAGTGGATGCTTTCGCCGTTGCCTGCCTGGATTCCGACGCGTGGGCGGAACGCCGCTGGCTGCGGCTCGCTCCGCGGTTCCTCGGGCGCATGACGAGGGGAACCCACGCGCTGCGTTGCGAGCCGGATGCCGCGGATGGGTTCATCAAGCGGGTTGAACTTGCGGATCTGCGATGCGAGCTGGGCCTGCCAGTGGAAATTGAGATATCGCGAAGAGGCGTCTCCGAGCGTCACCGGTTCTCGCCTGCCGGACCGCCGAAGGGCATTCGCTGAATTCAGCCGGCAGGGCTGGCTGCGCCTTCAATCCGCGCCCAGAGTTCCTTGATTCCGTACCCTGTCTTCGCCGAGACGGGCAGGATCGCATCCACCTCGAGACCCTCCCTGAGCCCCTTCAGATTGCGGGTGCGTTCGTTGCCGCTCAGGCGGTCGATCTTGGTTGCGACAACGACAAATTCGCGCTCCGCGCTGCGCAGCCAGTCGAACAACTGGCGGTCGCTGTGCTGCGCCGGCACGTTCGCATCGATGAGGCAGACACACCGCGCGAGAGTTTCGCGATGGGCGAGGTAAGGCTCGATGAATGCCGGCCAGCCGGCGGAGATCGATTTCGAAATCTTCGCATAGCCGTAGCCAGGCAGGTCGGCGAAGACCAGTTGGCTGTGCCCGCTGCCATTGTGCAGCGCGAAGAAGTTGATGGCGCGTGTACGGCCGGGCGTCTGCGACACACGCGCCGCTTTTTCGCCGACCAGGGCATTCAGCAGGCTCGATTTGCCCACATTGGAACGGCCTAGGAACGCGATCTCAGGCGCCCCTGGGGGAGGGAACTGATCTGCCGCGAGCGCCGAGAGTAGAAAATGTGTGGTGTAGTGTGACACGGGTCCTCACTTATTGTAGTGAGCCGACTCGCCCCTCTAACCGCCAAATAATTTGAAGTCATGTGCCGGGCGGCCGGAAACGCTCGAACTTGCCGCCGAATGAGCCGGATTTTCATCTTCCACGTCCGTCCTTATGAAACACTGCAGGCAACAAAGCTTCTTTGAGCTGAGCGAACATTTCCTGCGCAGAATTTGTGCCGAATTAACTCGATCGCGCGTTCTCTCATATTCCCTTGCGGGACCATAGAAGTTCTCCGCTGATTTGGACATCGAAAGGTCAACCCGGAGGTTTGAGGATGAGGTATCGTGCATTGGCGCTGCTATTGCTCCTTGCGGCGCCGCTCGCATCCGCCCAGTTCCCGCCGCAGATTAAAAATGTGGTGGTCATATTTCAGGAAAACCGCACTCCGGATAATCTATTTCATTTCCTCACCCCGGCCTGCCCGCTCCCTCCGTTCGCCGACCGCTTGCACTCCTGCACCCCCGTGCTCGTCACGCCCAGCTGCTATGACATTTCGCCGTGCGGTCTTTCCAACCAGTCGGGAATCACGGTTCCGGTTGCCCTCACACCTGTTCCGTTGGCGGGTGGGATCGATCCGGATCACAGCCACAAGGCCTTCAAGCAGATGTGCGACCCCGACCCGGTCACGATGGCGTGCCGCAACGACGGCGCATGGAAGACATCGGCGCCAAAGGGCTATTCCTACGGGTACGTCGACAACAAGGCGGTGACCAACAGCGATGGATCTCCCGGCCATCTGCTCGATCCTTATCTGACCTTCGCCAAGCAATACGGCTGGGCGAATTTCATGTTCCAGACCAACCAGGGGCCAAGCTATCCGGCTCATCAATTCATGTTTGCGGGTACCTCCGCCCCAACCGCCGAAGACGACGCAAATTCAACGTTCGTCTCGGAAAACTTCAATAATGTCGTATACAGCGAAGTGGCAGGATGCCTGGCGCCGTTGGACACAACCAATGAATTGCTTTCTCCCGTGGTGAATGGCCAGCAGTCCAGCGAGTGCCATCTCTATGCGGGCGGCTCGGTTCAGGAGTGCCCCATCGGCAACACAGACCTGCTGTTTCCCTCCAATCCCGTGGGCACATTCTGTTACTCGCACCAGAGCATGGCCGATGTTCTCGACCCTCACTCGATCAGTTGGAAGTATTACGCTCCCTCTCCGGGCTCGATCTGGACGGCGCCCGACTCGATCAAGTCAATCTGCCAGCCGCAGTTCGTAAATCCCAGCGACCCGAAATCTGCTCTAGAGTGCACCGGGAAGGAATGGAACGCGCATGTCGACGTTCGCAATCTCGGAACCGATATTCTGCGCGATATCGCGAGTTGCAGTCTGGCGCGGGTCAGTTGGGTGATTCCCGACGGCAGGTGGTCCGACCACGCGGCGTTGGAAGACGCTTACGGTCCATCGTGGGTCGCCGCCGTGATCAACGCCATCGGCAATAACCCGAAATGCGGGCCAGGGACCGCGAACCCCGGCGAGACTTTTTGGCAGGACACAGCGATAGTGGTCACCTGGGACGACTGGGGCGGATGGTCGGACAATCAGGCGCCGCCGTTCGCTTCAAACCTGCCTTGCAACTCAAGCGATTGCCAGGGGGACTACCAATATGGATTCCGCGTGCCGCTGATCGTGGTTTCCGCTTACACTCCGGCTGGATACATCGATAACTCCCCCTACGATTTCGGCAGTGTGCTGCGCATGATTGAAGGAATCAACCTCCTGCCCGAAGGCGCACTCGGCTTCGCCGACGCGCGAGCCGCCACGGATCTGCACGAGTTCTTTACGCTGCGCCTGCCACGGGACTATCACACCGTGCCGGCGCAAAAGGATGCGAAGTTTTTCCTGTCGCAAAAGGGCCAACCCGAAGACCCGGACGACGACTGAGTTTGCACTGGAATATGAAGCGGAATGCGGCGGGCAGCCTTGTAGCTACCCGCCGCGTGGTTTTGCAGGACAGTTTATTGGTTTGCCCGGCCTTTGCTTTCTACCAGCCGAATCCGCTGCCAAATTCGTCAGGAGCGAAGGTGACTCCGCGGAGCACTTCGCCGGCTTTGGCGCTGCGAATAGTGAAGAAATGGCCCAGGTATCCGTCGCCCGAGGGCAGGGTAGTGTCGCTTACGCGATCGGTGACCTTGACCAGCTTGTTAGGATCGGCTCCCGTATCGCCGTTGGTGCTGATCGTCGAGGTAATCGCAAAGATGGTCACCGTTCCGTCCCAGTTATGCTGCCCGGCGATGTTGCGGCAGCCGCCCGTGGCCGGATTGATTGCGGAAGGATACCTTTCGATGCCGTAGGGCACGCCGATGTTCAATCCATCCTGCAGGATGTAGTCGAGCACCCAGGCGCCGTTGACCAGGCTGTATTTCTGCAGGCCGGCAGTGGCCTGGGATTGGGCGTCGGCGACGTTGCCGTTGACCGGGGGCGACACCAGGGTGCCGTCACCCTCGTCGCAAACATAGAGCGTGTTGGCGTCGGCGAACCAGATGCCGAAAGGAAACGCGGTGTTGGTGCTGGCGGCGGTCGAGGGGAATCCCGGAAGTATGGTCAGCGGCACGGTGGCCAGGTCGGCTGCGGAGCCGGTGGGCAAAGTGCCGGCGGTGCCCGCCTGATAGACGGTGTTGATGCCATTACTGCCGCTGCCTTTGGTGACGTAGAGAGTGTTGTTGAAGATGGTGATGCCGCGGAAGTTGGTATCCTTGCCCGGTTTGTCGGTGCCGAATTCAAGGCGCCCGATCATTTCGATGTTGGGCGGGACAGGCGGCGTCAGGCCGGGATAAAGCAGCTCCGAACCCGTGCCGTTCACCAGGTTGATGCCATCCTGAGTGATGGGGATCTGCTTCTTGGAGAAGTTGCCGTTGTTGTCGTTGCCGGCCATGTAATAGAGTTCGTTGCCGCCCTTGATGGCAGCGCGGCCGTTGTCGCCGCTATAGGCGTTGCCGGGAGTAACGCTGAGATGGCCGTCGGCATTCACCTCGGCGACGCCGCGATAGTAGGCTGCGGGAACCACCGGATTGCCGGCGAAGGTGCTGAAGACTGGATTGGTAGGGTCGCAGACGCCGGGTGTGTTGGAAGCCGAAACATCGATCAGGTTGGGGCGTGTGGGAGAAACCGTGGAGCCTCCGCAGCCGATGCCGCCGACATAGCCCATGAAGGTGAGGGAGCGCCCGTCGACGGAGCGGTTCAGGGCCAGCTCGGACTTGGAGCTGAAGCTGGTCACGATCTGGTCGGTGGGAATGGGGAGGGTTCCCAGCGTCCAGCCATCGGTGGTGATGTCGTCGAGGAAGATGGGGGACGAGACGCCGAAGCTGCCGTCGGTGTTGGCGTTGTTCCAGACGTTGTGGGAATCGAACAGGTTCGGATACTCTCCATTATCGGAAGCGACGCCGCAGGGAACGGTCACGGCCGTGGTGCCGCTGGGGATGGTGGGAACATTGATGGTGAGCCCGGTTAGACCACCCTGGCATCCGAAGGGCAGGCTCTCGCCGATGGTGACCGTCGAGGCATTGCCAGCATAGACGCTGCGGCTCACTACCAAGGTGCCGGGCACGAAATGGAAACCTCGGTGATGGTCCTTGGGATTGTTCTTCGTGGGATGGTTCTCTTGCGCGTTGAATCTTGCCGATGATCCTGCCGTAACGGCCAGGAACAGAATCGGAGCGAAAAGCAGGTGCTTCTTCACGAATTGACCTCCGTGCCTAAAACTACAGACCTCGGAGGCCGCAAAAAATGAATAGCGGGAGAAAGGATTATGAACGCTTGGTGAACAATTCGGTGCTTGGGCCGCAGATAGAGAAAGCCCGCTGCGGCCAAGTCCGCGAGCGGGCTATCCCGTTGTGCCGCGCATCTTCGACTCCAGCGCCTGCTTTAGGCCATCAATTGGCCTCAGAGGTCTATAATCGACGTTTCCCAGCGGAGTGGAGTGAATTGAATGGCTACGGGGATGCTCCAGTCAACTGAACGATCGAATCTCGCAGACTCCTTGCGCGGGTTTCATACGGAGACGGGCCGATCGCTGCTCGATCTGGTGGATGAATCGCCGATTTTGCTCGTGTTTCTCCGCCACTTTGCCTGCGCTTTTTGTGCACAGGCTCTGGACCGCGTTTCGCAGGTCAGGGCGCAGATTGAGGCGAAGGGTGCGCGGCCGGTCTTCGTGCATCTCGGCTCTCCGGAACGGGCGAAACCTTACTTCGACTACTACCATCTCTCCGATGTGGAGAGGATCAGCAATCCGGACGCGACGCTGTATCAGCTTCCCGCCTTTGGCTTGTCGCGCACCAATCCTTATTTGCACTTTTTGAATTTGACGGTCTGGAAGGGCTGGCTCAAGGGTGCGATGTTCAAGTATGGAATCGGCATGATCAAGGAAGATGCGGATCAGATGCCGGGCGTCTTCTTTCTGAAGGAGCGAAAGATCGTGCGCGCTTTTCGCCATCGCACGATTGCCGATGAGCCGGATTACTTGAAGCTGGTTGGCGCGGGGTAAGGGGATTACGTAAGCCAAGGGGGCGTCGGGTAGCCCACCCGTCGAGTTCCACCAATGCCTACCCGTCGAGTTCCACTCATTGGGTGCCCCATCCTTTTCGCGCACTTCGCGAAAAGGGTGGGATGCCACAGTTCCAGTAGCACCGCAAGAACTTCAACGTTTCTCGGATGCAGTTTTGTCAAATTCCGCCAACTTTCGATACTGTTCGTCTGACTCGAACCCGGCAATTCACCGACTTCGGTCTAACCGCAACGCGACATTCTCCCGTGCATAACTCGCGCCTGCAAATTCGTCGCCCCTGAACCCGGCAAATCAACGCGGCTTCGTCGGCCTCTATCCCCACAGATCTGCACAAATGCGACTTTGCTTGATCGTCGGGGGCATTTTGCGAATGACTCAGCCCTAGAATCGGATCCGAAAATAGAAGGCCAGCTGCGGGATATCGCGGCAGCGGGCCGATATTGCTTATTCGAGACGAATGCCTTACTGCGGAGCAGGCAGGTTGGCTGTCATCTCGCCGGGCGGCGGTACAGCGGCCAGGACTTCCGCTTCCGCGGGAACAGCCTCAGGTAGAGGCTTCTCCAGCGCGAGCGCCAGCACTTCGTCCATCGTGTCCACAAAGTGGAGCTTCATCGAGTTCTTGATATTGTCGGGCAGTTCGGCGACGTCCTTCTCGTTGGCGCGGGGAAGAATGGCTTCGAAGATTCCGGCGCGGAGTGCGGCGAGCAGCTTTTCCTTCAATCCGCCGATGGCCAGCACCTTGCCGCGCAGCGTGATCTCCCCGGTCATGGCGATGTCGCGGCGGACGGCAATCTTGGCCAGCGCACTGGCAAGCGCCGTGGCCATGGTGATGCCGGCCGACGGACCATCCTTGGGGATGGCGCCCTCGGGCACGTGCAGGTGCAGGTCGACGTTGCGGTAGAACTCGCGGCTCAGGCCCAGCACCTGCGCCTTGCCGCGGATGTAGCTGAGCGCGGCCTGCGCCGACTCCTGCATCACGTCGCCGAGCTGGCCGGTGATGGTGAGCTTGCCTTTGCCGTCGAGAACCTGCACCTCGGTAGTGAGAATGCTGCCGCCCACTTCGGTCCACGCAAGGCCAGTGACCAGGCCCACTTCGCTCTTCTCGTGCACTTCGGAATCGCGGAACTTGGGCACGCCGAGAAACTCGATGATGTTCTGACCGGTGATCTCTTCCTTGTGCTTGGAGTTGTTTTTGACGACGCGGCGGGCTACTTTGCGGCAGACGTTGCCGATTTCGCGTTCCAGGTTGCGGACACCGGCTTCGCGGGTGTAGTAGCGGATAATTTCGAGGATTGCGTCGTCCTGGAACACGATGTTTTTGTCGCTCAGGCCGGTTTGCTCGCGCTGCTTCTTCACTAAATACTGGCGCGCGATTTCGAGCTTCTCGTGCTCGGTGTAGCCCTGCAGGCGCAGAATCTCCATGCGGTCCTGCAATGCAGGCGGGATGGTGTGGAGGACGTTGGCCGTGGCGACGAAGAGAACCTGCGAAAGATCGTAGTCGACGTCGAGATAGTGGTCCTGGAAGGTGGTGTTCTGCTCGGGGTCGAGAACTTCGAGAAGAGCGGAAGCCGGGTCGCCGCGGAAGTCGGAAGAGATCTTGTCGACTTCGTCGAGAAGAAAGACGGGATTCTTGGTGCCGGCTTTCTTCATGTGCTGGATGATCTGGCCGGGGAGCGCTCCGATGTAGGTGCGGCGATGGCCGCGTATCTCGGCTTCGTCGCGCACGCCGCCCAGAGAGAGGCGCACGAATTTGCGGCCCGTGGATTTGGCGATCGACATTCCCAGCGACGTCTTGCCTACACCCGGAGGGCCGACGAAGCAGAGGATGGAGCCTTTGGGATTTTTTACGAGCTGGCGAACGGCGAGGAATTCCAGAATGCGCTCTTTTATTTTTTCCAGACCATAATGGTCTTCGTTGAGAACTTTTTCGGCGTAATCGATGGAGCGGGTCTCTTTCGAGCGCTTTTTCCACGGCACGGCCAGCAGCCAGTCGATGTAGTTGCGGCTCACGGTGGACTCGGCCGACATGGGCGGCATGGCTTCGAGCTTCTTGAGCTCCTGGATGGCCTTGTCGAGCACTTCCTTGGGCATGCCGGCGGCTTCGATCTTCTTCTTCAGTTCGTCGTACTCGCTCTTTTCCCCGCGGCCCAGTTCTTTCTGGATGGCCTTGATCTTTTCGTTGAGGTAATACTCTTTTTGCGCTCGCTCCATCTGGCGCTTGACGCGCGACTGGATGTTGCGGTCGAGGTCGAGCTTCTCGATCTCGATGTCGAGCACGTCGGCGATGCGGGCCAGGCGCGCGGCGGGATCGAAGATGGCGAGAAGCTCCTGCTTCTCTTCGATGCCGAGCTGAAGATTGGCCGCGATGGTGTCGGAGAGTTTGGCGGGCTCATCCATGCGCACGCTGGCGATGATGGTTTCGTAGTTGAGCGACTGCTGCAGCTTGACGTACTGCTCGAAGAGGCCGGTGACGCGCTGCATCAACTGCTCGGCAGCGGGCGTCATCTCGAAGTTTGTCTTGCCCATGCGCACTGTAGCCACAAAGAAGCCGTCGCGGTCGTTCACTTCGATGGATTTCGCGCGCTCCACGCCTTCGACCAGCACCTTGATGTTGCCGTCGGGCATCTTCACGCTCTGCACGATATTGCAGATGGAGCCGACCTGGTAAATCTCCTTGGCCTTGGGTTCGTCGACGCTGGCGTCGTGCTGCGTGGCGAGAAAGATCTTGCGGTCGCCGGTGAGCGCTTCTTCGAGCGCGCGCACGCTGGACTCGCGGCCAACGACGAAAGGCGTCATCATGTAGGGAAAAATAACCATGTCCCGGATGGGCATCATGGGCAGCTTGCGCGGCTCGTTCCGGTCGCGGGACGCGGTCATCGGGCCTCCTCGGTTGCAGGGAGTGCGGCAAGGGCTGCGAGGCTGGGTCTACGGCTCATAACGGAATTGTACAGCGGAATGAGCTTGCGGAGGAGTTTTGCATTTGTGCAACTTGTCGGGGTGCAGGCCGACGAAACCGCTTTGAATTGCCGGCTTCCGGACCGATGAATTCGGGACGACAAGTTTTGCACAGAAAAATGTGAGGCCGCGTGTAGGCCGAAATTAGTGAATTGCCGGGTTCGATGTAGACGAAGATGATCGAAAGTTGGAGGATTTAGCGAACTACAACGGAAGTGGAAACGGAGATGGACAGATTAGGCTGTAGCATCCCACCCTTTTGGTCCGCCGCGGCGGACCAAAAGGATGGGGCACCCAATTCAGTGGAATTCGACCGTCGGGCCGCCTGCCTTCGTAGAAAATGCAGGTCCTTCGACTCGGTCGCCGCGGCGACCTCGCTCAGGATGACACCAAGTTTAGATCGATGACACCAATTAGATCGGAAGATCTGCGACGGCTGAACGTCAGCCGGCTTTTTCAAGCAGACAGAGCGACAAATCGCGGCGCTCAACCATTTCGCGGGTGATTTCTAAATCGCGGACGCGCTTGTTGTTGGGCAGGTGGTACATCAGGTCGAGCATCAGCTCTTCGATGATCATGCGCAGGCCGCGGGCGCCCACTTTGCGCGCCAGGGCTTCCTTGGCGATGGCGCCGATGGCCTCCTGCGTGAAGTGGAGGCGGACGTTCTCGTATTCGAGCAGGCGCTGGTATTGCTTGAGGATGGCGTTGCGCGGCTTGGTGAGGATTTCAACCAGTGCTGGTTCGTCGAGCTCGTCGAGAATGCCCATGACGGGCAGGCGGCCGACGAATTCGGGAATGAGACCGTACTTGATCAGGTCCTGAGGCTCGGTCTTGCGCAGCAGCTCGGTGTCGCGATGCGTGCGTGGACCTTCGACTTCGATCTCGGTGGCTTTGAATCCGAGCGCCTTCTTGCCGACGCGCCGGCCGACCACGCGCTCCAGGCCCACAAATGCGCCGCCGCAGATGAACAAGATGTTGGTGGTGTCGACGGCGGTGAACTCCTGGTGCGGGTGCTTGCGGCCACCCTGCGGCGGAACGTTGGCCACGGTGCCTTCGAGGATCTTGAGCAGGGCCTGCTGCACGCCTTCGCCGGAGACGTCGCGGGTGATGGAGGGGTTCTCGTCCTTGCGGCCTATCTTGTCGATCTCGTCGATATAGATGATGCCCTGCTGGGTGCGCGCCACGTCGCCTTCGGCGGACTGCAGCAGCTTGAGGATGATGTTCTCGACATCCTCGCCGACGTAGCCGGCTTCGGTGAGGGTGGTCGCATCCACGATGGCGAAGGGAACATCGAGCATCTTGGCGAGGGTGTGAGCGAGGAGGGTTTTGCCGGAGCCGGTGGGACCGATGAGCAGGATGTTGGACTTGGCGAGCTCGACTTCGCTGTTGCGGACCCGGTTCATCTGGATGCGCTTGTAGTGGTTGTAAACGGCGACGGCGAGCTTTTTCTTGGTCTGGTCCTGGCCAATGACGTAGTCGTCGAGGAATGCCTTGACTTCCTGGGGCTTGGGCAGGTGGCCGGCGGTCGTGGCCGGGTGCGCGGCGTCGCCGCGATCGTCTTCGAGGATCGAGTTGCAGACGGCTACGCACTCATCGCAGATATAAGCGCGAGGGTAGTCGCTGGGCGACGAGATCAGTTTGGCCACAGCGTCCTGCGACTTGTGGCAGAACGAGCAGCGCAGTGCCTCTTCCGGTCCCGTGCGCGTTTTCATTGGGTCTGCTCCATATTCTACGAGCTCAAAATCCGCATACCGCGGTCCGATCGTTCACGTACGCGGCCGGTCGATGATTTCGTCGACGATGCCGTATTCCTTGGCCTGTTGCGAGTTCATGATGAAATCGCGCTCCACATCGCGCTCGATGCGCTCGAGCGGCTGATTGGTGTGCCGGGCGATCAAATTGTTGGTAATTTCACGGATGCGCAGGATCTCGCGCGCATGAATATCGATGTCGGTGGCCTGGCCGCTGAGGCCGCCCATGGAGGGCTGATGAATGAGAATGCGCGAGTTGGGCAGCGCGAAGCGCTTGCCCTTGGTGCCGGCGAGAAGGAGAAATGCGCCCATGCTGGCTGCCTGGCCGATGCAGTAAGTCACTACGTTGTTCTTGATGAATTGCATTGTATCGTAAATTGCCAGTCCAGCGGTAATGGAGCCGCCGGGGGAGTTGATGTAGAGCTGAACATCCTTCTCCGGGTCCTCGCCGGAAAGGAAAAGCATCTGCGCCACAATAAGGTTGGCGACCTGGTCGTCGATGGGTGTGCCTAAGAAAATGATGTTGTCGCGCAGCAGACGCGAATAGATGTCGTAGGCGCGCTCGCCCCGGCTCGTCTGCTCAACCACCATGGGAACCAATGCCATTGTGTGTTCTTCCCGCTCCCCGGGTAACTTGCCTGACCCTTTGTTTGTGGCCGCGAGGTTATATATCGGCACATCGCGGCGGGTTACAGCCTAATTACTGCCTTATCCCGGCAGCCTTCCATACAATACATTTGCCGTTTTTTCGCGTTTCAATTGTTCACGGATTCTAGCGAGCCCGCCGTCCGCCGTCAAACGCGAGCGCAGCGTCTCGACCGGCTCGCGCGTTTGCAATGCCACCATTTGCAATTCATGATCCAGTTCTTCGTCGCCTACGGTGATGTTTTCCTCACCCGCGATGCGGTCGAGCAGGATCGACGTCTTCACTTCGGCGATGGCCCCGTCGCGCTGCGCGGTGCGCAGGCGGCCGAAGTCGAGCTTGCGCATCTGGCCGGGGTCCATGCCTTGCGCGGCGAGGGCGCGCAATCCGCGATCCAGGCGGGCGTCGATGCGATCCTGTACAAGCGACTCGGGAACGGCGAAGGGGTAGCGCTCGACGAGCGCCGCCATCAGGCGATCCTTGGTTTCGTTCTCCGCGGCGCGGCGCTTGCGGCTGGCCATGTGCTCGCGGATGCGCTTCTCAAGATCGGCCAAGCTCTCGTATTCGCCGAGCTCTCGCGCGAAGTCGTCGTCGAGCACAGGTACAATACGCTTCTTGATGGCCTTCACTTCGACGTCGTAGGCTACCGTTTTTCCGGCCAGCTTGGGGTCGGAGTAGTCGGCGGGATAGAGGACTTCGGCTTTGATTTCCTGTCCGGGCGTGGCGCCGCGCAGAGCCGAGGTAAATGCCGCGACGGTATCTTGGCCGCCGATCTCGACCAGCGTATCTTCTCCCGTGATTGGGCCGACGACGGGAGCCGCTTCGGCGTCGACTTCGATCTGGCCTTCGATCTGGCCGCGATAGGAGATCTGCGCCCAATCGCCATCCACAAGAGCGCGGTCTTCCTCCACCGGCTCGATGGTGGCGCGCGATTGGCGCAACTGATCGAGCTCGTGGGCGAACTCTTCTTCTGTCACTTCGACGGGCGGCTTGGGGATGAAGACGTCTTTGTAGCCCTCGATGGAAAAGTCGGGAACGAATTCGAAGACCGCCTTCACGTGCAGCGGCGCGCCGTCTTCCACCGTAAGCTCGGTAACCTGCGGCTGGCCGACGGGCGCCACGCCCAGCTCGCGCACCGCCTGGTTGAACCGCTCGGGAAGCAGGTTGTCGATCACTTCCTTGCGGATGTCGGCGGCGAAGCGGCGCTTGATGACCGTCTCCGGAACCTTGCCGGGACGAAAGCCGGGAATGCGCGCCAGCTTCTGGTAGGTGCGTGTGGTTTCGCGAAAGGCCTTCGACACGTCTTCGGCGGGAACGTCGATCACCACCTCGCGCGTGCACTCGGGATTGAGGACGGGCCCATGTTCATGAGGGCCTTCGTGGTCGTGCTGCTCTTCGGTTCCGGCTTCGTGGGCGTGCACAGTTTCAGCCGCGTCGTGCTGGGAATCGTTTTCGAGGGTGTCGGTGGGACTCAACGTTGTGCCTTTCCGGCTCGCCGCGGGGAGCCGAAACAACAGCCTTGACGGGCTGGAAACTACCACTTCGGGCTAACGTTGCAGGCGATACAGAGCGGTAGCCTGGGAAATGTCTTCTTCCATGGTAAGGGGGTATGCCGGTAAGGGTCAAACCGGCGAGGGCGGTTGTGGGCAGAAGGGACCAGGAAAGGCATGGTACTTTCCGGGAGGACTGGCCGGACGAAGGAGGGAGGCTAACGGATTGAGGGCGGAGGTGGACAATCCCACCCTTCCGCCAAAATGCGGGCGGAAGGATGGGGCACGGGGCAAAATGCGAGTGTAGAATCGGGCGCGGGAAGCGAATGGCTGCAAAGGAGCGATAGTGCAAATGAGCGATGGATCGATGCGTGATATTTGTTTCGAAGTTGTATTCCGAACTGCCCAGGTTTGCCTGATGGGATTGCTCGCGGCCTGGCCCGCCGCGGTCTATGGCCAGACGCCGCCGGCGCCGATCCGGGTGGCCATCGCGGGCCTGGCGCATGGGCACGTGGAGGGTTTTCTGCAGCAGTTGCCGCGGCACAACGACGTTGAACTGGTCGGAATCGCCGAAGCCGATACCTCGCTGTGGACCAAATACGGCAAGAAGTATTCGCTCCCGGACACGCTGTTTTACAAAAGCATGGCCAACATGATCGAGCGGACTCATCCGCAGGCGATCCTGGTCTACACGTCGATCGGCGAGCATCGCCATGCCATCGAGATCGCCGCGCAGTACGGGCTTGACGTGATGGTGGAGAAACCGCTCACCATCTCGCTCGACGATGCGCTGGCCATTCGGCGCGTGGCGCGCGAGCACCATATTCAGGTGCTGGTGAACTACGAGACCACGTGGTACGCGAGCAACAAGGCCGCCTACGACGAGGTGGAAGACCGGCGCATCGGGCCGATTCGCCGCGTGGTGATTCACGACGGGCACCAGGGACCGAAGGAGATCGGCGTGCCACCGGAGTTTTTGAGCTGGCTCACCGACCCGGCGCAGAACGGCGCGGGCGCGCTCTACGACTTCGGCTGCTATGGCGCGGATCTGATGACCTGGATGATGCACGGCGAAACGCCGCTCACCGTGACCGCGGTGACCAATCACGACAAGCCGGAGATTTATCCGCGCGTGGATGACGACGCGACCATCGTGCTCCAGTACCCGCACGCGCAGGCCGTGATCCAGGCCTCGTGGAACTGGCCATTCAGCCGCAAGGATATGGAGGTCTACGGCGCGACGGGTTACGCGATCACAGTCGGGCCGGATCAGGTTCGCCTGCGCCACGAACACGATGCGGAAGAGCACACCACGACGGCCGCGCCGCTCAGCCCGCCCGAGAACAACTCGTTGAGTTACCTGGCTGCAGTGCTGCGCGGCCAGATCCATCCCAAAGGCGACCTGACCGCGCTCGATACCAATATTGTCGTGATGCAGATTCTCGATGCGGCGCGGGAGTCGGCGCGCAGCGGAAGGACGGTGCGGCTGACGAAGGTGGAGGAGTAGGGCTTCTTAATGCTGCCATAAGGTAGGAGTCCGATAATCGCTCCGAGACGGGCGACAAATCTGTGCCGCGCCCGTCCATCGGTTCGAGCCGAGAGCATTTTCTACGGAGCGAGTGCGGTTACCGGGGGATCATGAGAGTTCAGCGGCGAACGAGCACGTGCTTCCTGGGGATTTTGCTGGGAAGTTGTCTTACTTGTTCCGGTCCGGGTCTGCGCGCGCAGGCTTCCTTACCGGCCGCGCCGGATGCGGAGGCTTCCGATTCGGCGCTCGGCGATCTGCCGTCGGCGCCGGAGCCGAACATTGCGTTGGCAGAAGCTCGGGATGGGAATGCAGATCAAAATCAATCGACTCCGCAAAATCAGCAGAATCAATCTTCGCGGCAGAACACTCCGAATCAACAGAACGCGCCGGGCCAAACGCAGCAGCAGCCACAGCAGCCTTCGCTGAGCGACCTGGGTTTCGGCCAGCAGCAGACGCAGGCGAATCCGCGGATGCAGGCGATGCTCGATCGCCGGACGCACATGCTGAAGGTCCATCAAAAGCTCGGCTTGTTTACGCTCATTCCCATGGCGGCGACGGTGATTACCGGGCCTATGGCCAAGGCGAAAGGGAAAAACGGAGAAACGATCACCGAGCCAAGCACGGCCAATCTGGGTTTCCATGCGGCGCTGGGCGGCGTGACGGCGGCGATGTATTTCACCACCGCTTCGTACGCCATCTTTGCGCCCAAGGTTCCGGGAACGAAGAAGCGCGGACCAATCCGCCTGCACGAGGCGCTGGCCTTCATTCATGGTCCGGGAATGATCCTGACGCCGATTCTTGGAGCCATGGCGTACAAGCAGGAGAACGACGGCGAGAAGGTGCACGGAATCGCGTCGGCGCACGGCACGGTGGCATGGGTGACGATCGGCGCGTATGGGGCGGCGATCGTCTCCGTGTCGTGGCCGCTGAAGTTTTGGGAGAAGAAGTGATCCGGAGAATATCGCTTGCCGGTTTGCTGTTCGGGATTGCGGCGACGTGCGGCGCGCAGACGCAATGGGTCCTGGTCAAGGCGACGCTGGCGTATCACATGTCGCACCCCGTTCACCAGGTCGACGGAGTGAGCACGGCGGCGAAGGGCAAAGGAAATTGCAACGCCGGGCTATGCGATTTTCTGATTGCCGCGCCGGTGAAGAGCTTCGACTCGGGCGATACCAATCGCGACCTGCACATGGTGCAGGCGACGCGCGGCGCGGAGTTCCCCATGGTGGTGGTGCGCACCGCGATACCCGCGGCGACGCCGGCCTCGGGAACTATCTTCGCCGACTTACAGGTCCAGTTTGCCGGCCAGACGGCCGAATACAAACATGTGGCCTTCGAGAAGACCACCGCCGGTAACGAGGTACATATCGTGGGAACTATTCCTTCGACGTGTTCCGACTTCAAGATCGAACGGCCTTCGTTTCTCACCGTTCCAATAAAGAACGAGATTCCGGTGCGCGTGGATATGACCTGGCAATCGCAGTAAAGTAAATAGGCTGTTCTTCCCTTCAAAAAAGGAATCTTGACGCCAATCGCTTTTGCGAATAGGATTCCGGCTGCCATACCTTCCGGAATTATCCATCCCGAGAGATTACAGTCCACCATGCCATGTAAGGAGGAAGTATGAGGATTCAACATTGTTTGCAGACCAGTGCGCCGGTAGCATTAATGGCGCTCATCGCTCTGGCCGCGCTGCCTGCCGTTTCCATGCCCGTCCATAACGTACCCGGCGGTGTCGCGATCGCGCACTATGAGGGGCGCGTCGACCCTGCCAAGGAGATGAACCTGACCGTGCAGCTGAAGATGCACGACAGCGCCGGGTTCGACAAGGCGCTCGAGGAGCGGTACGATCCGGCGTCAGACAACTTCCACCACTGGTTTACCGCCAAGGACTTTGAGAGATATGCGCCCACGCCGGAAGAGTTCGAGAGGGTGAAGAACGAGCTGGTCCGGCAGGGATTCACGGTGGTCTATACAGATCCCATGCGCTTTTCGATCCGCGTTCACGGGACCGCGGCAGTTGTCGAAAAGGCATTTCATACCGAGCTGAACAACTACAGCTACAACGGCAGAACCTTCCAGGCCAACGCCCGCGATGCGCACCTGGCCGGGCCGGCCGACGACCTGATCGACGGAGTGGCTGGAATCGAGCGGCACGAAACGCGTCCCAGGTTGAGCTATGTCGTCAACCCCAAGACGGGCAGGCCGGCGTCGGAGAGGTTGATCAAGACCAGGGAGGACCTGGCAATGTTTGCGGCCTCGCTCACGGATACGCCGCTCAGCTACTCGACCAAGCCGGTTACATTCACCGGCAGCGGCGTGTCCTCGAAGTTCACCGGGTACCAATACCTGAAAGATGGCGGCAGTGCTGCCTTTACGCCGAGCCAGTTGCAGACGCATTACGGCATGCCTTTTTCGCAGGATTCGGTTACGTACGACGGCACCGGGCAGACCATTGCGCTGGTTGAGGGCTATGGCTATCCCACCGCCGAGGCCGACGCCAACGCGGCGGCCAAGGTCTTCGGGCTTCCTGCGTTGACCGGCGCGAACTTCAAAGTGATCTATCCGGAAGGCAAGCCGCTGAACCCCAACGCCGGCCTGTTGGCGGGCTGGGAGGTCGAGATTGCGCTGGATATCCAGTCGTCGCACTCCATTGCCCCGGGAGCCAAGATCCTGGTGGTGGCCTCATCTGGACAGGACAACGAGGATCAGCTGGCTTCGCTGACCGCCGTCATCAACTCCGGCGGCAAACCGTTGGCCTACACGGTGTCGAGCAGCTGGGAGAACGATTCCGAGATTATCTCGGGCGTGCTTGAGGAGGAGGCATTCAACAAAGTTCTCAAGATGGGCTCCGCTGCGGGAATCTCCTTCCAGTTCTCGAGCGGCGACAGCGGTGACCGTGGGCTAGGCACGCCGCTGGGTGCTGTGGGCGTTCCAGCCAACTCGCCTTACGTGACCGCGGTCGGCGGCACCTCGATCCTGAACAATCCCAACGCCACGGGAAGCGAGAGCCCGTGGATCGTTACTGGATGGGGCAACGATGTACTGTATCTCTACGACTACGGCGTAGTCGATCCGCTGGAAGGATATTTCAATGGCGGCGCGGGCGGCGGAGAGAGCGCGTATTACGTACGGCCTTCCTGGCAACACAAGATCGGCATCCTGGGCACCGGGCGTATGGTTCCGGATGTTGCGGCGCTGGCCGATCCCTACACCGGGTTTCCCGTGGTGTTTTCGGAGTACGGGTCACAATACGCCGGTGTGGTTGGGGGCACAAGCCTCGCCAGCCCCATCTTCACCGCGACCTGGGCCATCGCCGACCAGTACAACGGCAAGCATCTCGGGCAGGCGTCCATCGCGGTATCGAAGCTGAGTTCGGGTGAGATCGCCGACGTTGTGCCGCCAACCGCGGCCGAAGACGCAGACGACGTGGCCGGCTCGATTACCGACAGCAAAACCCACACCTACAACCGCACCACGCTTTTTACTCACGCGATCGACCTCGACGACTCTCCGAACTCGTTGTCTCTGTATGGGCAGGGCGCGTTCCTCAGCGCTATCTGGCCCGACTCCTTCGGAAACAGCAACGTGACCGAGGCGGTCAGCTTCGGCACTGACTCATCGCTGCTGGTGAGTTCGGGCTGGGACTATGCGACGGGTTGGGGCGAGCCCAACGGAATCACATTCGTCCAGGGAGTGACGGGAAAGACGACCGGAGCCGGGAAAGGCGAGAAGTAACTTTTGTCATCGGATCGGCGCGCCGGGGTCGATGGTCCCGGCGCGCTTTTCATTTTCAGTTCAATCACCGCAAGCCGAAGGCGCGGCTACATTGCAAACACCTTGATGCGCGCGTGCCAGGTGGTGCTCTCGCCGGGCTTGAGCGTCACCATGCCGGTATCCATGCTTCCCCATTCCTTGCCGAAGGGGTCGCCGAAGTTATATTGATGCTCTACGGCGACGAAGTTCTTGGCGGGCGGCGCGTAGACCTGGATGGTTTTGATCTGCGGCGACAGGCCCTGCAGGTCGACTCCGTAATGCGCTGCCGGATCGACGACCTGCACCGTGACCGCGCCGTGCTCCCATTGGAGATTGCTCCAGTTGTCGTCGAAGAAGGTGCTACCCAGGGCGGTCGGCGTGTTTAGGTCGAATCGCGTGCCTTTGACGGGGGTCAGCTTGCCGGTGGGGAAGACGCTGTCGTAGTTGTTCACCTCGGCCACCATGCTGCCGGGCACGCGCAAGCGCACCTGCGTGCGATCTCCCGAAGGCAGGTTGAGATACGGGTGCCAGCCGATGGCGATGGGTTCGGGTTCGCTGCCCGCGTTGCGGGCTACGATGCTGGCGTCGACGGCGTCGGCGGTGAGGCGGATGGTGACGACGAGGTCGGTCTTCGAGAGCCAGTGGCCGCCGAAGTCGCCAGCGTGGATGACTCCCGAAACCTCTTCGCCGCCGCGAATCTTATCCACGCTCACGTTATCGGTCTTGTCCTTGAGGATGAGGCCGTGCATGGCGTGGCGCTCTGCGCCGGGATCTTTGCCCACGTTGTTGGCGGGCAAGGTGAGCGTATGACCCTCCCACTCCGCTGTGAGGGTTTTGCCATCGTCGGATAGCTTGCCGCGAATGCGGTTGGGGTAGGGAACCAGGAAGGCCGCACCCAGCCGGTAGCCCAGGTCGCCGTTGGCGTCGTCTTCCTGGTCGAGCATTTTGGCGGATTCGGCAAGGTCCGGCGAGGCCAGCACATCGATGTTGCCCTTGCCCGGGAAGTTAGCTGTGATCTGCAGCACTTCCATACCGCGGCCGGGGAGCACCGTAACGCTGGTGAATTCGGGCTTGGTGGAGCTGGCGGCGGTGCGCTGCAGCGTAACGATTTTTTGGCCGCCGATCTCGGTGACGGCCTGAGCCTGAAGAGTCATAACCATAGCTCCAGTCGTTAAAGCCGGTAAGACAAAGGGCAGAATTGCAAATGCACGGGCGAGCGGTTTCATCTGCACCATCCGAAAAGTCGATCGAATTGCCCTGGCTGTGACTGCGCGCGGGTTTGGTGGCGCCGACCCGCGTGTCCCAGAGGCGGAGCCATTCTACGCCATGGGGCTGCGGAGATGAAAAGGTTTACTGATGGGATTAGTGCCGCGAGATGGGTGAGACGGGCTTGGACCAATTTCGCAGAGATCGGGAAATGAGATGGATGATGATCCGGCCTCGAAGGTATCCCACCCATTTCGCCAAAGAGCGGCGAAATGGATGGGGCACGGGCTCTACTTGAAAAAGCGTGAGGGCCCTTGCTAACTAAATCATTAGTTGTTAGTCTAAGGAAGCACGAAGGGTTGGTTAGAGACTTCCCCTTGGACTCCTAAATTCAATGCCTCCAACGCGATCCATCACGCTGACGAAAGCCGAACTCCGGTTGATGAAGGTTCTCTGGAGCCGCAGCGAATCGACGGTAGCCGAGCTGGTTGCCGCCACCGCCGCAGATGGGGAGCTGGCCTATACCTCGGTGCTGACGACCATTCGAATCCTTGAAACTAAAGGATATGTGCGCCACCGGCAGGAGGGGCGGGCGTTCCTCTACGACTCCACGATTGGAGAAGTCGAGGCGAGCCGGTCGGAGGTGCGCCATGTGCTGGAGCGGTTTTTTCGGCAACTCCCGCGAGCGGTTGCTGTTATCTCTATTGGGCGACGGCGAAGTCAGTCCCGAGGAGCTCAGGCGGCTGAAAGAAGCTGTGGCCAATGCACCCGACGAAGCATCAGAGGGGGTGTAGATGGGGCATTTTTTCCATGCCGTTTCGCTTGCTTCCGCCGGGGCCGTCGGCAACCTGATTGGGGCGATATGGGAGGGGACAGTGCTGACCGCGGGCGTGTTCCTTTGCCTGCGCCTGTTCCCGCGGCTGAGCTCGGCTTGGCGTTCGCTGATCTGGATGAATGTCTTTCTCCTGCTTGTGCTCTTGCATGTCCTTCCTGCTTTGAGCGTGCCGCGGGAGGGCGCGAGTTCCGCGCACGCGTGGCAGATCGATCTCGACTTGCGCTGGAGCTTGGCTATTGCCGGTGTTTGGGCGATGCTGTCGCTGTGGAAGGCGGCGCAGCTGATATCGGGTGCGGTCCTTCTGCATCGGCTTGCCCGGCGCGCGACTCCGCTGGCTGTCGATTCGTCGGGACCTTCAGATCTATCGGATCTATCGGATTTATCTCTTGGGACGCTGCTCAAGACTGGGCCGCGCGGGCGGGCTGTTGAACTTTGCGTATCGAACGAGGTTGCGCGGCCCAGCGTTTTCGGATTCTTCCGGCCGCGCATCCTGATTCCGCCGGCGCTGGCCGAACGGCTTACTGCGCTCGAGCTTCGGCAGGTGGTGCTGCACGAAATGGAGCATCTGCGCCGCGCCGACGATTGGACGAATCTGCTGCAAAAAGTTGCCTTGGTTCTCTTCCCGCTGAATCCAGTGTTGCACTGGGTGGAGCGGCGGCTGTGCGCGGAGCGCGAGCTGGCCTGCGACGACCGCGTGCTGCTAACGAGCGGCGCGCGCAAGGCCTATGCCGTTTGCCTCACGAGGCTGGCTGAGTACTCCATGCTGCGGCGCATCTTTTCGCTGGTGCTGGGTGCGTGGGAGCGCCGGCCGGAGCTGGTGCGCCGCGTGCATCGGCTGCTGCGACGGCCCAGCCGGTCGATGGGCAGCTTGCAGGCAAGATTGGTGACGGCGTGCCTGATGCTCGGCGTGCTGGGCGGCGCGCTGGCGCTGGCGCGCAGCCCACAGTTTGTGGGCTTTGTTCCAACGGCGTCGCTGGTTCAGACGGCAAACGACGAGCCGCCGTTGATTACAGGCGCCGCGCCGGCTGCAATGCGAGCCGTGGATGAACGGCAAGCTGAGAACTCGGCGCGGCTGGTGCAGGCCAAGGCGGTGATGCCGGAGCGGGCGGTTCACCTGGCGACACTGAGCGCGCCGGCGGCGACAAAGACTGCTGCGCGCAAGCGCCTGGCTATGCGCAATGCGCGGCGCAGAGACATTCCGAACGACGACGGCTGGCTGGTGCTGACCGAGTGGAATGGAACTGCCGCGCCGCCGCAGGCAGTGATGGCGGTGAAGTTCGACGCCAAAGGGGCTTATGCCGCGCTGCCAACGAAGGACGGCTGGCTGATCATTCAAATCTAAGCATAATTTGAAGGCGCGGCAGGGGCCGCGTCCAGAGGTTCAACGCAAGATCAACATGGAGGGAATAACAATGCAAGGATCAACTAATCAATTAGTAGT
>JBAUBR010000419.1:0-19233 GCA_049676965.1 Occallatibacter sp. | reverse complement strand
GCGCGCGGGCAACGGCTCGCCGCCGGGGAGCAGCATCTCCGCCAGCGCGACGTAGAGCGGAATTCCGGCCAGGATCAGCGAGGCCAGACCGCTGTCCACGGTCTTCTCTGCGTATACCAGGCCAACGTTGCCGCCGCCCAGCAACAGCAGTCCGACGGCTGCGAGCACAAGCATCGTCTTCGGCGGCCATACCAGACGCATCCCGCGCCAGCGGCACCAGGCGAGAAGAATGACGCCGGCAACGAGGAACCGCGTGCCGGCGAGAAGCAGCGCAGGCATTTCGGTCACGCCGATGCGAATCGCAGTAAATGTCGAGCCCCAGAAGAAATAAACGTTGGCAAATGCAAGCACGATGGTGCTGGCGGTGGCCGGCTTGTTCTGTGCGGGCGCGGATTTGAGGCCTGGGCTTGCCATTGAGATGAAATCATCCTAGCCGCATCCGCCGCGGCCCGCTTCCCGCTTCTTGCTGCGTTTCCCCGAGTCAGTGTCGAGGAGCCCGCCACGCCAAAGCCGTATGGGAGAAATAAAGACACTATACAGAAAATGTAAAGATGTTCTATCCTCAAGCCAGCGGGGATTCGATGCATATGCGCTCCACACACGCAACGACCGCGGCGCCCGTCACCAGGCGCTGGTCACGGTCGCGCGCGCGGTGCATCTGCCCGAGGCGGCACCTACGCGTGCTGCCCACCCGCACCCGACCTAGCCTCTTCGGCGGCGACTGAACCTGCTCCGCCGTCCGCCGCGGCGGACTCGCCTGCGTTTTCTCGCCTCCTTCTCTCGAATGCGAGGCGAGCCAGATGGATGATCCCGCATTCAGGATCGAAGGCCGTGCTCCCTTATCACGCGCGAGCAGCGGCTGCGCAACCGAATCTGCCGAGGAGACTGGAACATGAATAAACAAGAGTTACACGCTCAATTCGGGCCCAAGCTTCACGGCCCGGTGCCGGGACCCAAAGCCAGAGCGGCCGTCGCTGCCGATGAGCGGCTCATCTCGCCGAGTTACACGCGCTCTTATCCGCTGGTGGCGCGGCGCGGCCACGGCATTCGCGTTGAAGACGTGGACGGCAACGAGTTTCTCGACTTCGCCGCCGGCATCGCGGTGGTTTCCACCGGCCATTGCCATCCTGAGGTGGTCGCGGCCATTCAAAAGCAGGCTGCGGAGCTGATTCACATCTCCGGGACCGACTTCTTTCATCAGCCGCTCACCGATCTCGCCGAGCGGCTTTCGGCCATCGCTCCCATGCCCGGGCCGCACCGCTTCTTCTACGGCAACTCCGGCGCCGAGGCCATCGAGTGCGCGCTCAAGCTGGCGCGCTACCACACCGGCCGCCAGCACGTGATCTCCTTCTTCGGCGCGTTCCACGGCCGCACCATGGGCGCGCTTTCACTCACGGCATCAAAGCCGCAGCAGAAGCGCCGCTTCGCTCCGCTGATGCCCGGCGTGACCCACGTTCCGTTCCCCTACGCCTATCGCGCCGGTATCTCTGATCCGAAGGCCGCGGAAGAGTACAGCTTGAATTGCGCCCGCTACATCGAAGAGAAGCTCTTCAAGACGATTCTTCCAGCGGAAGAAGTTGCCGCCATCTTCGTTGAGCCGGTTCAAGGCGAGGGCGGCTATGTAGTGGCGCCGGACAACTTTCTGCGCGAACTGCGCTCGATCTGCACACGGCACGGCATCCTGCTGGTGGCGGACGAAGTGCAAAGCGGCGCGGGGCGCACCGGCAAGTGGTGGGCCATCGAGCACTCCGGCGTGGAGCCGGACATCGTGTGCATGGCCAAGGGCATTGCCAGCGGCATGCCGCTCGGCATCTGCATGAGCCGCGCCGAGATCATGGATTGGGTTCCGGGCTCGCACGCGTCGACCTTCGGTGGCAATCCCATCTGCCTCGCCGCTGCCCAGGCCACGGTCGGCGTATTGGAACGCGAGGGCATTGCCAACGCGGCGCACGTCGGCGAGTTTATCCTCGAGCGCGTGCGCGGATGGAAGCAAAAGCACCCGCTAGTGGGCGATGTGCGCGGACGCGGCCTGATGATCGGCATCGAGCTAGTCAAGGACAAGACCACCCGCGAGCCCGCGGCGGCGCTGCGCAATCGCGTGGAGACGCTGGCCTTCGAGCGCGGCCTGCTGGTTCTGGGCTGCGGCGAGAGCTCGATAAGGCTGTGTCCTCCGCTCATCGTGAATGAGCATGAAGCGACCGTGGCTCTCGACATCCTTGAAGAAGCGCTCGCCGCCGCCGAAAAGGAACATGAGCAGGCTAGCGAGCCGGCCGTGGCCGCCGTCTGAGCATAGGGCTGAAATCCGGCGCGCTTCCCATGGGATGCGCGCCGGATTTGCACGTTTCGCTTGCCGGCCTGAGAATGGTCTGCCATGGGCTGGCTCAAGCAAAAGAGAATCGACTGGCTGGAGCGCACGCTCGACGGTCTGCACCGCGTATCGCGCCGGCGCGGCGGCGGGGCCACAACGCCGGCTCATCTTCTCACCGGCATCGACGGCGAGCGCGCCGCACTTTTTCATCTGCGCCGCAAGGGCTACATCGTGGTGGCGCGGCGCTGGTCAGCCGGTAACCTGCCCGGCGATATCGACCTGATCGCCTGGCAGGGACCAATGCTCTGCTTCATCGAAGTCAAGACGCGGACCGCCCATGACATCACGCCCGCCGAAGTGGCGATCGACTCCCACAAACGAGACGTTCTGCGACGGCTGGCACGGCGATACATCCGGCAGTTGCCGCGCGCGACCGCGCCGCCCGTGCGGTTCGATGTGATGAGCGTGTACCTGGTGCCTGGTCAAGAGAAAGAGATCGTTCACTTCGAGAATTACTTCGGCTGGAGCGAGGGGCGCCGGGACTGGGAATAAGTGCCAGGCAAGAACACGACCAACTTGGTCACATTCAGCGTAGAATCGATTCATGCGGACCGCAAAGATCAGCGAACTCAAGGCCAAACTCAGTGCTCACATCGAATACGTGAAGCGCGGCGAAGAGGTTTTGATCCTGGACCGGAACACGCCGGTTGCGCGACTCGTTCCCGCCGGGCCGGCTGAAGACTACGATGAGCGGACGCGCCGGTTGATTGCGAAGGGTGTTCTTTCGCCTCCGAAAGTGCCTCGGGTCGAGGGTGAGCCATGGCCCGGGCCGGCTGGTCCGAACTGCATTAGCCAGGAAGTGATGGACCAGGTTTGGCGCGAGGAGAGGGATGGCCGATGAGCCTGCCGAGCGCTTTTTGGGACTCAAGCGCACTCGTCCCGCTCTGCATCACCCAGTCGAAGTCCTCGGTAGCGGAGGCGATCTACGCCAAGTGGGCGATTGTGACCTGGTGGGCTACGGAGGTTGAAATTCGGAGCGGGTTAACCAGGCTCAAGAGAATGGGCTCGATTACTCCCAACCAGTTTCTCTCAGGCAAACGGTTGGCACAGAGACTTGTGCAGAGTTGGCTTTCGGTGCATGAATCGGAAAACATTACGAAAGATGCATGCTCACTCCTCGAGGATCATCCTCTTCGAGCTGCAGATGCGCTCCAATTGGCGGCGGCCTTGGAAGCATGCGATCACCGGCCTCGCGGATACGCATTTGTGACTGCGGACCAGCGCCAGGCTGACGCCGCGCGACAGATTGGCTTTTCGGTCGAGTTCGTCTGAAGAGCAGTAGAGCAAGGCCTTACTCTTTGGCATCCTCGTGCTCTTCGTGCCAAGCCATCTGGATTGCCTCGAGCCGTGACTCGTTCGATTTTGCCGGGTCGTCGGCGAAGCCTTCGAGCTCGATGACGTACCGGTGCAGATCGGTGAAGCGCACCGTCAGCGGATCGATGTCGGGAAACTTCTCCTGCAATTGAATGCCGATCTCTTCGGCGTCGGTCCAGTGAATCTCGCGCGGCATCGTTCGCTCCTTACTCCTCACATTCGAAACAGGGCGCCTCATATCTGGATTTTGAGAGGGACATTACTTCTGCTCGGCCAGCGCCAGCGGCTTGCCCTCGGAGACGTAGTTGCGGTTCCACTTGGGAATCTCGACAACGTACTCGCCCGGCCGCGTGATCACGGCTTGGCAACCGAGTCGCGAATTCAACTGTTGGTCGGCGGCCATGTCGAGGCGGTCGAGCTCATCGTCTTCGGCTTCGCTGATGCCCGGCGCGCCTTCCTTCACCCAGATGTGGCAGGTGGTGCAGGCGCATGAGCCGCCGCAGGCGTGATCGAGAAAGACCTCGTTGTTCTCGGCCACGTCGAGAAACGACATCGGCTTTCCATGATGGTCGTAAGGCATGGTGCCGAATTCGAACTCCACCGTCTTGCCTTCGGGAAGAAAGGTGACGCGCACGAGCTTGTCGGCGGGAATGTTTTTGTTGGTTGATTCGCTCATACAAACTCGTTTCTCGGGCTGGAGAATTCACGCATCCGCCGGGGCTGAAGCCCCCTTCCATTCTGCTTGCTTTATGCGGGGGTTGAAACCCCCGCCTCCCTCCGGATTGAGTCTTTCCGAAGCCCGTAAGCCCCGTACCTACCAGTTACAAAATCGCCCTCATCTGAACTCCGCCGGCGCCATCGGATGCGGCGCGCTCACGTCCTCATCCAGCTCTTCGGCCGCCGATTCCATCGTCTTGCCGCGAATCGCGGTCGTCACCGCCGCATCCATCATCAACTCGGCCAGGCGATGCGTGGCGCGGTCGAGTGCGAGAGTCGCGTCGCGGATTGCGGCCGCGTCGCCGCCCTGATTCACCTGCAGCAGCCGGTCACTTGCCGCGTCGATGGCCGCCGGCTCCTCACTGCGAAGAACGGCCCACGCGGGGTTGGTCCGCGCCTGCTCCACTTTGGAGAGAATCGTCTCCGCCTCGTTGCGCGCTTCGATCAGCAGGCGCGTGGCGAAATCTTCTTCGGCGTGATCGAAGGAATCGAGAATCATGCTCTCGACCTGCTCGTCAGTCAGGCCGTAGGTCGGCTTCACTTCGATTTGCGCTGCTTCGCCGCTGCGTTGCTCGCGGGCAGAGACCTGCAGAATACCGTCGGCATCGATGAGGAATTTGACCTCAATGCGCGGCAGACCGGCGCTCATGGGCGGAATGCCCTTCAAATCGAAACGCGCGAGCGAGCGGCAGTCGGCGGCCAGCTCGCGCTCGCCCTGCACTACGTGAATGGCGACGTTCGTCTGGCCGTCGACGCCGGTGGTGAAGTGCTCGGTGGCCGAGGCAGGGATGGTCGAGTTGCGCTGGATGATCTTGGCCACCACGCCGCCCAGCGCCTCGATGCCGAGCGAGAGAGGTGTTACATCAAGAAGCAGCAGCTCTTCGGTCGTCTTCGACGCTCCGCCGAGGATGTCGGCCTGCACGGCGGCGCCCAGCGCGACCACCTCATCGGGGTTGAGCTCGATGTGCGGCTTTTTTCCGCGCGCGGCGAGATGAAACAGATCGTCCACGAGCTGGCGGACGGCGGGAATGCGCGTGGAACCGCCGACCAAAACCACTTCGTCGATGTCCTCGGGTATGATGCCTGCGTCGGCCATGGCCTGCTTGCAGGGATTGACGGTGCGATCAAGCACCGGCTCGATGAGCTGTTCAAAAACTGCTCGCGGTATCTCGCGCTGATAGCGGTCTCCGTTGGGTAGCTCGAAGTCGAATCGCGCAACGGGCTCGGTGGAGAGTTGCACCTTCGCATCGATGGCGACCTTGCGCAGTGCCTGCACCGCGCCGGGATGGGCGCGAAGATCGACCCCGTGTTCGGCATAGATCTCGTCGAGCGCGATGGCGACGAGCAGGTTGTCGATGTCGTCGCCGCCGAGGTGCGTATCGCCGTTGGTGGACTGCACCTCGAAGATTCCGTCGCGCAGCTTGAGAATGGAGATATCGAATGTGCCGCCGCCGAGATCGTAGACGGCGATCGTTCCTTCTTTGGCGCGGTCGAGGCCGTACGCCAGTGCGGCCGCTGTGGGCTCGTTCACAAGGCGCAGAACCTCGAGTCCGGCCATGCGGCCGGCATCCTTGGTTGCCTGGCGCTGCGCATCGTTGAAATACGCAGGCACGGTGATAACGGCCTGCGTGATGGGCGCGCCGAAGAATCGCTCGGCGTTGCGCTTGAGTTGGCGCAGCACGTAAGCCGAAATCTCCGGAGGCGTGAAGCGGAGCTCGCCAAGCTGGACGCGGGGCACCTCGCCTGCCTCAACATCGTCGGCCAGGCGGAATGGGAACAGCTTGAGCTCGCTCTTCACCTCTTCCAGGCCGCGGCCCATTAGCCGCTTAACCGAATAGATGACGCGCTCGGGCGTCTCGATGAGCGCCTTGCGCGCGCTATTGCCTACGGTAACCGTCGGCCGTCCGCCGCCGGCAGGAATGGGATCGAGCGCCACCACCGACGGCACCAGGTTCGAGCCGTCTACGCCGGGAATGACCACCGGCTTGTCGCCCTCCAAGTAGGCGACCAGCGAGTTCGTGGTTCCGAGATCGATTCCGACTACGCGAGACTCCGCCATTTGTATCCTCAAGGGGGTCTGGGGCAAGCTCCTTCTTCGATTCCAGATTCCCTCAGGGGCTAGAGCCCCCTCGTTCATTCTGCTGCATTTGAGGCACGACTAAAAGTCGTGCCCTGACACAAAACTCCTCGCGCTTCATCCAGTGCCGAGTGTTTCCGTCACGTCGCGGACCAGGTTGCTGAGATAGCGCCGCCGGTCGAGCAGCTTCACCATCACCGTCTTCGCGGCTTCGCGCGTGGCTGCGTCGCCTTCATCCCACACCTGCCATTGGCCGCGCAGGTCATTGTCCACATCTGCCAGCAGACTTTCGAACTTTGTTTTGGCCCGTTCGAGCTGAGCCTGGAGATCGGGATCCGATGCGCCTGCTGCGCGCGCCTCGCGCATCTCTTCGAGCTGCATGTTGAGCTCGAACACCTCTTCGAGCAGATCGGCCGGCACGCGCGAAGTGTCATTATCGTTGGCAGGCCGATTCTTCCCGGCGTGCTGCTCGCCGATCTGCGCGCCCTCGAGCTTCAGCAAATACTCGGTGCGGAAGAGGGGATCTTTCAGGGTGCGATAGGCGTCGTTGAGCAGCGCCGTGTCGGCCAGGCTCCACTCGCGCTCCTGCTCGCTGGCGCGCGCAAAGCGGTCGGGATGCAGCTTGCGGCTGAGGCGGTGAAACTCGCGCTCCAGCTCTTCGAGATCGATCTGAAAGGTGCGCTGCGAGTGGAAGACCTGAAAAAAATCGCCCGCTGCAGCGGGCTGAATCTTGCTGCAATGCGAGCAAAAAAGCGTCAGGTCATTTTGAGCGACGTGGCAGGACCAGCAGGCGACCGGAACCGCGGACTCAAGTGCATTCGACATGATTGAACCCTTACGACTTGATAGCCCTACGACGAAAAAGACGTTCCGCAGCCGCAGGAGCGCGAGGAGTTCGGGTTGATGAAGTTGAATCCCTGACGCATCAGCGTCTCTTCGTAGTCCAGCGTCATGCCGTGGAGATAGACAAACGACTTGGGATCGACGAAAACGCGCACACCGTCGAACTCGAAGACGCGGTCGCGCTCGCGGGGATGCGTGTCGAACTTGATGGAATAGGAGAGCCCCGAGCAGCCGCCGCCCATCACGCCCAGGCGAAGACCGCCTTCTTCGGGCGAGATGCCTTCCTTGGCCATCGTGGCGCGAATGCGCTTCACCGCGCGCTCTGTGACCTGGAGGCCTTGAGCCGGAGCGGTGGGCTGCGCCGCGAACGCATCGCGCGATGGCTGGCTCTCGATTGTGACTACGTCCGACATAGCCCTCTGGGTAATTCGTCCCTCAGGGGCTAAAGCCCCCGACCATTCCTGGCTTGTTGCGGCACGGCTAAAGCCGTGCCCTTTCAAAACAGCCCATCGCGTTATTGCGCCGATTACCGCGCGGCGGCGACGGTTGCCGGAGCAGTTTCGCCAACACCGTTCTTCTTCTTCCAGTCGCCGATCGCTGCGCGAATTGCATCTTCAGCCAGCACCGAGCAGTGAATCTTCACCGGCGGCAGGGACAGCTCCTTCACGATGTCGGTGTTCTTGATGGTCAGTGCATCCTCGACTTTGCGGCCCTTGATCCATTCGGTGGCCAGCGAAGAGCTGGCAATGGCCGAGCCGCAGCCGAAGGTCTTGAACTTGGCCTCTTCGATCACCTGCGTCTCGGGATTGACGCGTATCTGCAGACGCATCACGTCGCCGCACTCCGGCGCGCCCACCAGGCCCGTGCCCACTTCCGTCGAGCTCTTGTCCAGCGTGCCCACATTGCGCGGATTGTTGTAGTGGTCGATTACCCTGTCGCTGTACGCCATGATCCCATCTCCTTCTGCGGGGAAGCCGCACTCAAACATTTGATTCGGCAGAGCAGCCCGCCGATGCTTATCAATGCTCGCCCCAGGGGCTAAAGCCCCCTTCTTTCCCTGCTGAGCATACGGCACGACTGAAGTCGTGCCCTGTTACAGAACTCGAAACCGGAACAGTCGCCATTTGAAACCGGAACAGTCACTCATCTTTCAGCAAGCCCCGATCCCTGTTCCCTTGTTCCCTTGGTCCCTGCCCTTAGTGCGCTTGCCATTCGATCTTGGTCAGGTCGATGCCTTCCTTCGCCATCTCGTAGAGGGGCGAAAGCTCGCGCAGCTTTTTCACAATGTCAATGACTTTCGCGCTCACGTAATCCACTTCGGCCTGGGTGTTGAAGCGGCCCAATCCGAAGCGAATTGAGCTGTGCGCTACATCGTCGCCCAGTCCAAGAGCCTTCAATACATAGGACGGCTCGAGCGTGGCCGATGTGCATGCCGAACCGCTGGAGACGGCCACGTCGTTGATGCCCATCAGGAGCGATTCGCCTTCCACGTAGACAAAACTCATGTTCAGGTTACCCGGCAACCGATGCTCCATCGAGCCGTTCACATGGATGTAATCGAGCTCCGATTCGAGCTTGTGCTTGAGCCGGTCGCGCAGGCCGCGGAGATAGGCCGCTTCGGAGTCCATCTCTTCGCGCGCAATCTCGCAAGCCTTGCCGAGTCCTACAATCCCGGGCACATTCAGAGTCCCGGACCTCATGCCGCGCTCGTGGCCGCCGCCGTCGATCTGCGCGGCGATCTGCACGCGCGGGTTGCGCCGGCGCACGTAGAGCGCACCCACTCCCTTGGGTCCATAGATCTTGTGCCCGGAGAGCGAAAGCACGTCGATGTTGTCCGTCATCACGTTGACGGGGACCTTACCTACTGCCTGCACCGCATCGGTGTGGAAGAGAACGCCCTTCTCATGGCAAAGCTTGCCGATCTCCGCAATGGGCTGCAGTACGCCGATCTCGTTATTCGCCGCCATAATTGTCACGAGAATTGTCTTCTCGTCCATGGCGCGCATCAGGTCGTCGAGATCGATCAGCCCATCGGCCTTCACCGGCAGGTAGGTCACGCGGTAGCCGTATTTCTCCAGGCGCTTGCAGGTGTCCAGCACCGCCTTGTGCTCGGTGACCTGCGTGATGATGTGGTTGCCGCGTTCGCGGTACATCTCGGCGATGCCCTTGATGGCCAGGTTGTTGCTCTCCGTGGCGCCGGAGGTAAAGATGATCTCCTTGGCGCTCGCGCCGATCAGCTTGGCGATCTGCTCGCGCGCCGTCTCCACGGCCTTTTCCGCTTCCCATCCAAAGGAGTGGTTGCGGCTGGCCGCATTGCCGAAAGTGGTGGTGAAGTAGGGCATCATCGCTTCCAGCACCCGGGGGTCGACCGGGCTGGTGGCGTGATTATCCATATAAATCGGCAAGCTCACGCCTGCCGGCGCTTCCACGGTGCTGGCAACTGTGCTCATCGCTTCTCCGTCCTTCAATGTGAATCGCTGCTCGTCCTCGCTCCGGGGGGGGGCGAAGAAGAGCGCTCTAAACTGTCAATGAAACCAGTCCGCGCGCCTCTTGAGGCCTCCTCGCGGGCGGTTCGAATTCAGCCAGGTCATGAATACTGATGCTCTTCAGCACTCCGGCGATGGTTTCATTTACCCGCGCCAACGGCTCCCTGATGGTGCAACTCGGCGTAAGATCGCAGGATTTTGCGCCCTTGGTGCAGGAGGTAATGAAAAATGGGCCGTCGATGTCGTGAATCACTTCATAGGCCGAAATCTGCCGCGCATCCCGCGAAAGCGCGTACCCGCCATTCATGCCGGCGTGGGAGCGCAGCAGGCCGGTCTTGGCGAGCCGCTGCAGAATCTTGGCCAGCAGTTGCGCGGGAATTCCGTAGGCGTCGGCTATATCCTTGGCGCTCAGCGCGGGCGTCTCCGGGTGTTCGGCCAGGTACTTGAGCGCCATCAACCCGTAGTCCGCCTTTTTGGTCAGCTTTAGCATCGAATATCCGACTGGTTCGGTCCGCATTCAGTATACGACCATTTCTGTCCGCTTTTCAAGCCGGCCGGCAACTGTCCCCGTTCTGTTCCGATCGGGTGCAAAAAGATTCAACAAATAGCCGTTTCAAATTGTCGAAAAGCTCGCTACAATCTTGCGGAAAGAGCACCTGGCCATACGCTCCAGGAGAGATGCCGACCATCTGTAAACATCCCAAAGTGCGAATTGTCTCCCGGCACGAAGACACCGAGTACGTTGAGTGCCTGGAATGTGGCGAGGTCTTCGACTCCGAAGAGTTCCGGGATATGGAGATCGAAGAGACCGCCGAAAAAGAAGACGTGGCGGACGAATGACGATGTAGGGGCCGCGGTTCAATATTAAGACCGGTGCCGCGGCGGCAACCTATTTTCCGTTGGCGCCGTTGCCCGGCGCGCCGCCCAGCCGCCGCGCGGTGGTCCATGCATAGTGCAGGCCCGAAACCACGGTCAGCACCATGGTTGCGTCGAGCGCGATGAGGCGAAAATCCGCCACCCACCTGGCTGCCACCAGTTGATGGAGCAGCACCGCCGCAATGGCCGCCACCTGGGCGCACGTATTGGCCTTGCCGAAGATGCTGGGACTGAACTCGCGCCTGCCTGCCGCCGCATAGAGCAGCGCCGCAACCATCAGGATGCCCAGGTCGCGTCCGAAGACCAGCGCGGTTACTGTAACCGGAATCAGCCTTAGATGGGTGAGCACCAGGAACAGAGTGCTGAGCAGTAGTTTGTCGGCCACCGGGTCGAGGTACTGGCCCATCATGGTGCGCTGCTCGAGCACGCGGGCCAGGGCCCCGTCCAGCGCGTCGCTCAGCCCGGCCACGACAAACAGCCAGAAGGCCAGCCGATACTGGCCGTCCAGCGTCGCCGCGACCAGGAACGGCATCAGGCATATCCGCAGCAGCGTGAGCAGATTGGGTGCCGACCGGTATGAGTAGAACCGCTTGTCTCGAGCGCGCGCCATGGCAGAATGAACGAAAACAGCGGGCCGGCCCGCCTGAGTTCTGCCCCCAATAACAATCAAGGCTCGAAAAACCCCGAAAGAAAAAACTGGGCGAGCGAAGGGATCGGCGTCCGGCACGAGAGGGGGAAGAGATAACCTGCTTTCCTTAAATACCCTACCGTACGCCGCCGCCCCTATGGAACCCCTTCATTCTTCGAGTCTCAGCACGGCGTCGAGGGCCAGACAGTTCATCTTTTCCCGCCGTTGCCATCCTGATAGACTACCTGTGTCGCACTGCAGGCGCGTAGCTCAGTTGGTTAGAGCGCTTCCTTGACACGGAAGAGGTCGCTGGTTCGAATCCAGTCGTGCCTACCATTTCCCTTTAAGAAGTCTCAGGCGCACGGGTACGCGAACTCGTTTCCGACGTTCGCAGATTCCAGTTTCGCGTCGGCTGCGTTCGCTGCGTGGAATCACAATACTACCGGGACGGCATTGCGCTCGCTCGCAAACGTGGCCGGCCCCAGTTGAAGTAACGGCCTACAATCCCCTTCACAATCAGGTGGTCGGTCGATGCGGTTCCGCCCCAGCCGGCGCCGAAGTTAATCTCCCATTTGGGAGAGACGAAGAGATTGACGACGGGAAATATCTGGTGCTGCTGGTTGTGCAGGTTGACGAAGTGCCCAAACTCGCCCCAATAACCGTAGTATTCAACTCCGATGTTATAGAGCGGCCTGGGCTGATAAGTTAATGTTGCCGCCGGCCCGAAGGTCACGCCATGGGGAGATACATCGCGATAATAATACTGTATCTGCGACTGGGATGAGCCTGGCGGCAGCAAAACGGGATGGATCCCCCAGTCCATTGTGGTATTCACGGCCCAATACCACTTGCCAATGCTCTGGTCGACAATGGGCATGATCTGCCACAGCCAAGTCGGATTGGCGTAGGCGGCACGGGTGTAGCCAATCTCGTTCGACAGGCTCACGCCCACCGGCCAGTGCCACGAGGGCGGCACGCGGACGCGCGGTCGAATGTGGTCGCCCACCCATTGCACTCCGGTGCCGCTATGCTCCTCGGTGAAGACATAGAAGCCCACCTCCGACCAGTTATTGATTCCCTGCGTCAGTTCGAGGGTTTCATGCTCCTGGCCTTCTGTGGGTAGCATTCCATACTGGGTGGTTGTGCTGCCTTGCACGGTGTAGTTGCTGTGCAACTCCATGAGCAGCGATCCGGGGGCCTGGGTCTCCGAGGGATAAACCTGGATTTCGTAGTTGCTCTGCGCGCGCAATCGATTGCAAACCAGAAATAAAAAGAGAAGCGCCGGAAGGACGATGCGGTTGGTCCTTGAACTCAAGCCATCCATCTCCTCAATCTTTCGATTCACGCGTAGGCAAAAAGTGTCATGAATCCGGAATCCATGTGGTCCTGCTGATGGCAATGAAAGAGCGTTTTGCCGGGATTATCGGCCGTAAAGACCACCTCTGATTTGGTGTGCGCCGGCACCAGCACCACATCCTTGAGAATCCCCGCGGTTGGCTTGCCATTCAGGTTTTTCAGTTCAAACGAGTGCCGGTGCAGATGGACAGGATGCATATCGTTGCTCTGGTTATCGAAAATGAGACGGTATCGCGTTCCCTGGCGAAGCTGAATCTGCGCCGATTTCGGCCAGGAAACGCCGTTGATCGTCCAATGATCGAAGTCGCCATATCCCTCGAACTTCGGCTTGAAGACAAGCGGCACGCGCTCCTCGCCGGCCACCAGCGAATCTGTTCCGGCGATTCCAAAGCGTTCATATTGGAAACCGGCGCCGGCCGGGTCCATCCATTGCGGTGACCCGGTGCGGCCGGCATATTCGACCACAAGGCCCATGCCCGCGCGGCGGAGCACTGGATCGGTTTCTCCCAGGATACATAGGCCCGGCTGATTCATTTCGACCACGGCGTCCACGCGCTCCGCGGGGCCCATGCGAATCGTCTCCACGGCGGCCTGAGTGGGCACCGGATTGCCATCGAGCGCCGTGACCAGAAAGCGATGACCGGGTAGCGCGAGATTGTGCGTGAGCGTGGCGCTGGCGTTCAAAATGCGGAGCAGCACGCGCTGGCCCTCGCGAACGCGCAGCGGCTCGCCGAATCCCAGCATGCGGTCGTTGATCGTGGAGTGGTTGTACATCACCTCCTGGTAGCCGTCCCCGCTGCCTTCGATGTAACCGTCCCAGTCGTGAAGAGCGAGGAAAATCTCCTGATCGTAACGTGCGGGATCGTGGGCGGGATCGATCATCAGGAATCCGAACTCGCCTGTGTACGTTGCGCGATTGAGATTGTGGCCAGCGGTGGTGTGGGAGTGATACCAGCGGAAGCCCGCGGGGCGCGCCACCCAGGTATATCTCTGCGTGCCGCCATGCGGCGCGACGACCGGCGAGCCTTCTTCTTCGGCCCCGTCCTGTTCCGACGGAATTTGCAGGCCGTGCCAGTGAACTATGTCGGGCGCGCCTGTTTCGTTGATCACGTCGATGGTGACCTGGCTGCCTTCGCGGACGCGGATCGGGTCGCCGGGAACCCGCCCGTTGAAGGCTGTGGTCCTGACGATTTTTCCCGGCGCAATTTCGAGACGTATCGGCGCAATGCGAATCGTGTAGTCCGCCGCAGGGCGCGCCTGCGCCGCGAGCGGGATAGAGCGGCCGAGAGAAATCGCTCCCGCCAGCACGCCGGACCCACGGGTGAGAAAATCTCTACGGTTCACGACTACCATTCATCATTTCAGGGTGCGGTGGATCTTTCGCAGAACCGTTACGCCTCAAGACAGATTACCAATTCCATCTACACGTTTGTACTCCGGACCATAATTGCCCGATTTTGAGGCCTGGAATACAACAGAGCTAAATCGCAAATTGCGACGGGTTTTAAGTCTTTACCTGGTCTTTCCGCCTCTGCCTTCCAGTTCCGCAAAGTAAGCACATCCTTCCCGAACCGGGCAGCTATCGCACTTCGGCTTGGTCCTCTTGCAGATTGTCTGCCCATGCTCTTTCAGCAAAAGAAATGCACGCGCTCGCAAATGGAATTGGGCGGGCACTTCCGCTGAAATAGCCGATTGCGCCTGGCGGTAAACGGCACCATAGTTATCCGGTTCTTTTCCAGACAGCGCCCGCACCAGAACATGCGGGCAATTGGACGGCACCGCGGCAATCGGAGCAACGCGCGCAAAGAGCAGAATGCGGTCCGCGCCGGGATCGGCAATGCTGTGAAATGTCTTGAGCGCCTTGCGCGCTTTGCCGCCGAGAGCAACCAGCGCAGCACGCAAATCGCCGCCAAACTCTTTTTGAACGCGCTCGGCAATCTGCTGCAGGCATGCGGCGCGGGCCTCCGGAACCATGCCGCCGGCCTTCATCGCCGCGGCCAGCTTCGCCGGCGAGGCGGCGAGAATCTTGCCGGGTTCGATCCCGACAGACCGCGTCAGCGCATCCCATCCTCGCGCGCAGGCCGCGTCGCTGGCCGGATAACCACAATGCCACCAGATCAGGAACTCATACGGATCGACAGGCCAACGCGGCTGCTGCGGACCGTGAAACGCCTCCAGCCGATCCAACAGTGCGGAAAGGCTCATTGGTTCAATAGCCATCTCCGCCCCCTCATCGATCGAAGCCCGGCAGATTTGTCACCTGCGGTCTCTGCCGTCAGAGCCAGCAGGACGATTCTGCCTTACTTCTTCGGGATCGTAAGCTACTGGTGCGTGATGTCGATAACGCGCACGCCCGGCGCAACGCCGTCCACCACCGCTTTGCAAATGCCGACCGCATCGTCTTTCACATCGAAGTCGGTCATGAAACCGATGACCCTCATCTGTGGGGGCGCAGGCTTTGAGTCTGCGCGGCCGGCAATCAAAACGGCCAGCGCCAGAGACGCGAAGATCGCAATCCTACCCTTTATTCGCAAGCACTTTACCTCGTTCTCTTCCGGACTTCTACTCATGGTATCGCTTTCAATCCGGTACTATCGCAATCAATGATCCTCCGCGCGCGGTCCCTTTTCCTCTTGCCGTTGTTCGCCGTCTTCGCCGCCGTGTGTTTTGCCAAGCCCAGGCCCATCCCGGTGAAAGTGGTCGTCGTCGCAATGTTTGAAGTCGGCGCCGACACCGGCGATACGCCCGGCGAGCTGCAGTTCTGGGTAGAGCGCGACCGTCTCGACCGCATCTATCTGCTCCCGGCCGGCTATCATGCCGTGCGCATGAACAACGACGGCGAAATGGCCGTGCTCACCGGGCAGGGAACGGCGCACGCCGCAGCCACTATCATGGCGCTCGGCCTCGATCCGCGCTTCGACCTGACCCACGCCTACTGGCTCATTGCCGGCATTGCCGGAGCCAGCCCCGATCGCGCGTCGCTCGGTTCGGCCGCGTGGGCGCGCTTTGTAGTGGATGGCGATCTGGGCTACGAGATCGACGCCCGGGAGATGCCGCCCGACTGGACCACCGGCTATGTGCCGCTGCGCAAAACGCGCCCCTTCGAGCCGCCCGCCGTTCCACTCGATGGCCAGGTGTATTCCCTCAACGCCGGCCTTGCCGAGTGGGCCTTCTATCTAACGCGCGACATGCCGCTCGCCGACTCCGATCGTCTGCGCGAAATTGGCAGCCACTTTGACGGCGCCGCGGCCCAACGCGCGCCGTCCGTCATGATGGGCGACGAAATCTCTTCATCCACCTATTGGCATGGCAAGCTCTCTGACGCGTGGGCTACGGAGTGGGTGCGCTACTTCACCAATGGACAAGGCGAGTTTGTAACTACGGCGATGGAAGATACGGGGACGCTGCAATCGCTTACGTACCTGGCAAACGCCGGGCGCGTGGACTTGCAGCGCATCATGGTGCTGCGCACGGTGAGCAATTACGATCGCCAGCCCGAGGGCATGACCGCGGCGGAAAGCCTCTCCCATCAGCGTATCGGAACCTATAGCGGCTATCTGCCCTCGCTTGAAAGCGCTTACATCGTTGGTCACTCCGTGGTGAACGAGCTGCTCACCAAATGGCCGAAGTATCGCCAGCAGCTGCCGGAAGTTCCCGCATCCGGAAAATCGGAGCGCCGACCGTAATCCGATTGCAGCAGTTCATCCTTGACCTTTGTATCTTCGTCTTGTCACAATGGCAGCCCGTCCCTGATAGAGCTGAGGGACGATCCCCCACTATTTAAGGAGATGCCGTGATTCGAAAATTCAGCTTATCTCTGCTCGCCGCCGTAGCAATCCTTCTCACCGCGAGCCTGCCCAGCCACTCCCAGGCGCCATCCGTGCTCACTCACCATGTGCGTGAAGCGGTTCTGAACGGGCAAGCGCCGCCGGTTGGCCGGCTGCCCTCGAATAAGACGATGCAATTGGATCTGGTCCTGAACCTGCGCGATCCGCAAGGCCTGAAGTGGTTCCTTGAAGACGTTTACAACCCCGACAGCGCATCCTATCGCAAATTCGTTTCTGTGGCGGAGTTCACCGCGCGCTTCGGCCCCACGCAAAAGGATTATGACGCCGTAGTGCGCTGGGCGAATGCCGGCGGCTTCAAAGTGGTAGGCGGCACGCGTGACGGCATGGACGTGCAGATCAAAGGCCCCGTGTCCGCCGTCGAAAGCGCCTTCCACCTGAACTTGCGGACTTACCGGCATCCGACTGAGAATCGCACCTTCTTCGCGCCCGACCGCGAGCCGGTCACCAGCCTTCCCTTTGCGTTGTGGCACGTCTCCGGCCTGGACAACTTCTCCATCCCCCACCCCATGTTCGTGAAGAAGAGCGATTACGCCAAGGCCCACGGAATCCGCCCTGAAGAAGTCGCAAAGCACGCCACCACGGGCTCGGGCCCGTCGGCATCTTTCCTGGGCAGCGATATGCGCGCGGCCTACTACGGCGGCACCGCGCTCACCGGCGCGGGCCAGAACCTGGGATTGTTCGAATACCTGGGCACCGACCTGACCGACCTGAACACCTACTTCAGCAACGCGGGCCAGACCAACAACGTTCCCATTACGCTGCTTTCGACCGATGGAACCAGCACCAGTTGCGTGGACAGCCGCTCGGGCGGCGACTGCGACGACACCGAGCAGACGCTGGACATGACGCAGGCCATCGGCATGGCGCCGGGATTGGCCAGCCTGGTGATGTATATCGGGTCCACCGACACGGCCATCATCAGCGCCATGACCACGCACACCCCGCTGCCTACCACCGTCGGCTGCTCCTGGGGATGGACGCCGGCCGATCCTTCCACCCTCGATCCATACTTCGAAAAGATGGCCGCGCAGGGGCAGAACTTCTTTGCTGCGTCCGGCGACAGCTCCACCTGGTCGTCGAGCAACGAGGCGTGGCCGGCTGACGATGCGAACATTGTTTCCGTCGGCGGAACCGACCTGACAACGGCGAGCGCCGCCGGTCCATGGAAGTCCGAGACCGCCTGGTCCGACTCGGGCGGCGGCATCTCGCCGGACAAGATCGCGATTCCATCGTGGCAGCAGATTTCCGGCGTGATCAACTCGAGCAACAAGGGCTCAACCACATTGCGCAACGGTCCCGACGTAGCCGCCAACGCCAACTTCACCTTCTATGTGTGCGCCGACCAAACCACCTGCACGGCGAACGAATACGGAGGAACGAGCTTTGCCACGCCCATGTGGGCCGGCTACATCGCCCTCGTCAATCAGCAACTGGCGGAAAATGGTGAATCGACAATCGGCTTCATCAACCCCACCATCTATGCGCAGAACGTAACTTCCGATTACGCTACGGACTTCCACGACATCACCAGCGGCACCTCGGGCAGCTATTCGGCGGTAACGGGATACGACCTTGTAACCGGTTGGGGCAGTCCCAACGGGTCCGGGCTGATCAACGCGCTTGCCGGGACCACCACAACACAGCCCGGCTTCAGCCTGTCTGCATCGCCCGGCTCGGTTTCGATCGCGCAGGGCGGCTCGGGCTCTTCCACCATTACCAGCACTGTCACCGGCGGATTCGATTCGGCGGTAACGCTATCGGCATCGGGCCAGCCCTCCGGCGTGACCATCGGATTCAGCCCGACATCCATCACTGGAAGCGGCACCTCTTCGATGTCCATTACCGTGGCTTCGACCGTCGCGGCCGGCACTTATGCCATCACCGTAACCGGCACCAGCGGCAGCACGAGCCACACAACGTCCGTCTCGCTCACCGTGACCTCGACGGCGACGGGTACGTTCACCATCTCCGTCTCGCCCACTTCGGGATATCTCGATCAGGGGCAAAGCGGATATGCCGTTGTGACCACGAAAGTCTCCGGCGGGTTTGACGCGGCGATCTCTTTCTCCGCGACTGGCCTCCCGTCGGGCGTGACGGGCAGTTTCAGCCCCACATCCATCGGTGCGCCCGGCTCGGGCACTACAGACTTCACACTGACGGTGGCCAGAAGCGCACCGACCGGTACATATCCCATCACGATTACCGGTACCGGCGGCGGCGTTACAAAATCGACAACTCTCACCTTCCAGGTACGACGTTAGGACAAACAACTGGCGGGGCGCGCCGCGCCGGCGCACCAGCACAAAGGCCCGGATCATTGCGATCTGGGCCTTTTGTTGTCCCTGCGGTGTCTGGGGAAAGTAAGGCTAAGATTTGGTGGAGCTGAGCGGGATCGAACCGCTGGCCTCCTCGTTGCGAACGAGGCGCTCTCCCAGCTGAGCTACAGCCCCACTGATTGCCCCCCTTATATTAGCAGCGCGGCGAGAATCTCGGAAGGGGCACGGGAGTCTTGGCGGGAAGGCGCATGCGTGCGCCAAAAGACGGAATCCTTCGTCGAAAGGCTCGGTCCAGAGCAGAATGAGGGCCTTTCATCTTGGATTAGTCGATCCTGAAAAACTCGTTTTAGACATTTTGGAATTGAGCCAAGCGGGGTTGCGGACCTTGCGAAGCCAAATGTCCGTTCCATATGCCCGACAGGTAGGACAGAAAAAGACGCCAAA
>JBAUBR010000418.1:0-12804 GCA_049676965.1 Occallatibacter sp. | reverse complement strand
GCCTGGCGCGCGGCTTCCCCGGCGCGCGCGGCGCCCGAGTCACGCGGCGACTCAGCAGCTGTTTGCACATCGCTCCCGTCGCGTGCGTGCTCCGCTGCGATGGCCTCCTGCATCCGCTGCCGTGCTTTTTCCCTGGTCTGCGCGCGCGAAGCCGAAAAATCGCGATACTTTGCGCCGTGCAGATTGGCCCAGGAGTACAGGGTTGCCACGTCTTCCGGCGTCTCGTCCTGTTCCCCGAGCAGCTTCCGGTCCGTCATGTTCCACCCGTGACCCATCCGCAGGCTTGCTCCTCTGCATGTTCAACCGTCATTGGCGGCCGTGGTTGGCTTGCCGCTGCATTGCGGCGAACTGCGCCGCACACCCAGGCGGATGGTTCCTTATTGGACATCGTAGCTGTCGCAATGTTGACGAAACAATAACACCAGTAACGTTACGCATCTACGACTTTCGTGGGATTGCCGATGCGGATTTGCTGATGGGCGGGGGGAAGGCTGCCGATATACCCCTGAATCGGACCACAGCGATTGTGTTTATTCGCATTCAGCGGGCATTGCCCGTTGGGCTTTGCGAGTGGCCTCGCGGCTAATGTGTCGCGGCGTTTGCGGTTGTGGCGTTCAACTCCGCGCGAAAGCGCGCCGCCATTTGCGGCTGGTGAAGGCCGTCGTAGATCGCGGCCAGATCCTTGCGGGAGTTAGCCAGATACTTGTTCACCGGCGCGACGTGCTTGACCAGGTAGTTATACCCGCCGAGCGATTGGGTTTCGGCGTCGCTGAATCTTCTCTCGCACAGAAGCGTTCGCCCCAGTTTGACGTGAGCTACAGCAGCGTTGACGCTTTCCGGAGAAATGGAGTCGAATCGGCGCACCGCCTCGCGATAACGTTTCCGCGCTCGCTGAAAACCGGCAGACCCACGGTTCGAACGACCCCAAAGTGTCGAGAAGCCTGATTGCCCTGGCGTTGCTGCGCAAAGATCAAGGCAAATTCGACGAGGCCGAGAGTCTTGCGCGGCAGCACGGTGACGATCACCGATACGACGCGCGGCGCCGAGATTTTCTACACAACCAACGGAGCCAAGCCGACAAAATCCTCCATCCACTACACGAAGCCGTTTTCGATCACGAAAGATGAGACGATCATTGCGGTGGCATTCGCCACGGGAGACGACCGGAGCGTGCCCTCCAAAGCGGCGAATTTCACGATCAAAGCTGCAACACCAAAGCTCTCGGAGCCCACCGGTAAGTATTCCAAGGCGATCAGCGTAACCATCACCGACGCCACCAAGGGCGCGGTCATCTACTACACCACCAACAGCGCGGCGCCGACAACCAAATCAACCCGGTACACCAAGGCGATCACCGTAAGCAAGAGCGAGACCGTCAAGGCAATCGCGGTGGCTCCGGGCGGTTCCCCAAGCGGGATCGCGGTTGCCAGTTACACAATCAAAACGAAGCCGGCCATCGCAGACGCGGCCGCGGATACGGCCAAGGAGCGGTGATCGACGGCGCCTGAACAGTACGAACTGTCTGGCTGCCGTGAAGATGAGCGGTGGAGATGCTTGGGGGGCCTCCACCGCTCATCTGCGCCCGTTTGGGGCACACCCGCGCAGCGGCGATCGGCGCGCATCGATTACGCAATCGATGTTTGACCGAGACGCAGATTCCAAAGAGCGGTCACCAGCGCATCGATGTCTTCGATGGTATTGTAGAGCGCCAGCGACGCGCGCACCGTGCTTTCGAGGCCGAAACGGCGCAGGATAGGCTGCGCACAATGATGCCCCGAGCGTACGGCGATTCCGTTCCGGTTGAGATAGTCGCCAATCTCCTCGGTGCGAAAACCATCCATCACAAATGAGATCACGCCCGCCTTTTCCTTCGCCGTGGCGATAATTCGCAGGCCGGGAATGCGCAGCAGCGATTCAGTCGCATAGACGAGCAGTCCATGTTCGTGGCGCGAAATATTCACCATTCCCACGCGATCGAGATAGTCGATGGCCGCGCCCAGACCGACCGCATCCGCGATGTTTCCCGTGCCGGCTTCAAAGCGCTGCGATGGCGGCTGATAGAGCGTCTTCTCAAAGGTGACATCCTGGATCATGTTGCCGCCGCCTTGCCACGGCGGCATCTGCTCCAGAACTTCCTGCTTGCCGTAGACCACGCCGATGCCGGTGGGCGCAAACACCTTGTGACCGGAGAAGACGAAGAAGTCGCAGTCGAGTTCCTGCACGTCAACGCGCATGTGCGAGACCGACTGGGCGCCATCGAGCAGCACCTTGGCGCCGTGGCGATGTGCGGCTTCAATCATTTCGGCGGCCGGCGTCACCACGCCGAGCGCGTTCGACACCTGCGGCAAAGCGACCAGCCGCGTCTTCGGTCCCAGCAGCTTCTCGTACTCGTCGAGCAGAATCTGCCCCGAGTCATCGACCGGAGCCACGCGCAGCTTCGCGCCCTTCTCCGCCACCAGCATCTGCCAGGGGACGATGTTGGCGTGGTGCTCGAGCCAGGTGATGACGATTTCGTCGCCCTTGTGAACGTTGCGCCCGCCCCAGCTCTGCGCGACGAGATTGATCCCCTCGGTCGCGCCGCGGACGAACACGATCTCGCGCGCTGACGATGCATTCAGGAAACGGCGCACTTTCTCGCGAGCCGACTCATACGCATCTGTCGCGCGTGCCGCGAGCTCATGCGCGGCCCGGTGCACGTTCGAGTTTTCGTGCTCGTAAAAGTACTTGAGCCGGTCAATGACGCTCTGCGGCTTCTGGGTGGTGGCCGCGTTGTCCAGCCACACCAGCGGGCGGCCGTTCACGCGCTCGCGCAGTATTGGGAAGTCGCGCTTGAGCGAAGCGGCGTCGAATGGATACGACGAAAGATTCAGATCGCGCGGAACATCGGGCTCATTGCCGGAAACAACCGCTGGCTGCTCGGTGTCGAGCGCCGGGAGCGCGCGTGTATTGCGCAGAAAACCGAAGGACGCGCCGGGCGCGCCTGCAGGTGCCGGGGAGTCCGCCGGCGCCAGCGAGAGATCCTCGGCATCGAACTGCGTCAGATCGGCGCCGGGAAATGCCGGCAGCGGCCCCGGAATCTGCGGAGGGTACGAGAACAGCGGCCGCGCCTCCTCAAGAAACGAAAAAGCAGGAATGGCCGACGAATCCACGACGCCAAACGCTGACGGCACAGTCGGTGAGGGCGGTTGCGCAAAATCGGCTACCTTGCGGTCATCGGCAGGCGCAGCGGCCGGCGCGGCCACGGTCGAAGCTGCCGGCGCAAACTCCGTTATCGGCCTCGCCTGTGGATACGGCGACTGCGGCGTGGTCCACGTGTCGCTGAAGATGGGCCGCGCATCCTCAAGAAACGAAAACGTGGGAACGCCCGAATTGGAGCCTGTGCCTTGCGTTGCGGAACCAGCCGGGCCGGGGACAGCCGGCGGTCCGGCGTGCACTGGCGCGGTCGCAGGATTCGCTGAAACCGCACCCGCGCTCGCTGGAGCAGTGGTGAAATGCGGATCGGAGGGCAGCGAAACTTCCGGCGCTGCAGCCGGCGCCGTTGCCGGCGGCGACGAAAGTACATTGACGTTGGCTGGCGATTCGACCGGAAGCGAAGGCGCAATTACAGGAGACGCGATCGGCTGGCCGCCCGGCAACGCTGTGAAAAACTCGTTCGCCATGCGCGCAAGGATCAGCGGGTCGGGCAGACCCGCCGCGGGAAAGCCGATCCCCGGCGGCGAACCAACCGCCGATTGGGGCGTGTCCGGCGCCAGCGCGAGACGATCGACGTCACTTGTACTCATGGTAGTGTCCGACTTCCACGTCATCGAGCGCGGCAATCGCGTCATCGGTCAGCACCGAAGCCGAGCAGTAGAGCGAAATCAGGTACGATGCCAGCCCCTTTTCGCTGATGCCCATGAAGCGCACTGAAAGGCCGGGGCTCTGCTCGCCGGTCAGGCCGGGCTGGAAGAGGCCGATCACACCCTGCTTGCGCTCGCCGACGCGAAGCAGCAGGAACTTCGTCTTTGGAACCTTGCCGCTGACGTGAATCTTGTCGGTGGGGATGATGGGCACTCCGCGCCAGGTGAGGAAGGGATTGCCGAACAGCGTCACCGTCGGCGGAGGCACGCCGCGCCGCGTGCACTCGCGCCCGAACGCCGCAATGGCACGCGGATGCGCGAGGAAGATCGATGGTTCCTTCCACACTTTCGTCAACAGGTCATCCAGGTCGTCGGGGGTAGGCGCGCCCTTGCGTGCCGAGATCCGCTGTGCGTCCGGAATATTGCTCAGCAGCCCGTAATCGGCATTGTTCAGCAGTTCGTTCTCCTGCTTTTCCTTCACGCTCTCGATCGTCACGCGAAGCTGTTCGCGCACCTGGTCGTAAGGGTTGCTGAACAAATCGCCAACGCGCGTGTGCACATCCAGCACAGCATTGATGCTGCTCAGCTGGTACTCGCGCGGGGTCTCTTCATATTGCGCAAAGGTAGCGGGAATCGCCGACTCGTCGACGTGGCCGCACAGAACCTCGATCGCTTTTGCCTCCACCACCCGATTGCGGCGGAAGGTTCCGGCCTCAAGCGGCTTCCAGTCGAGCAGACGGACCAGCCAGCGCGGCGTAATGGCGCCGTAGATCGGGGCTGTCTTGGTGACGTTGGCGAGTTGAAATGCAGCTTGTTCGCCTAGCGAGACGCGCGTGACTTCATCGGGCACAAGGGGCTCCTTTGCGGGAACGAATCTTCAGACTCTCGCATTGTAGCGAAGCCGAGTGACGATAGGCATCTCCGGCGGTGGGCCAGGTTGAAGGAAAACCACCTCAAGGGCTAAAGCCCGCTCTTCACTTCAGAGGCATCGATGTACGGGCTGAAGCCCGTACCCTTCAAACTGCGCCACCACCGCATCTCCGGAGTCGAAGCGGTCTTACACAGCTTAGCGAACAAAGACCCGCCGGGCGGCGTCCCATGTATCATGCCGCCCCGGCGAACGACGTCGATCAGTACTTGCGCACTGAGCGGTCAACGCGATCGGACCACGCGTGGATGCCGCCGCGAAGGTTGCTCACCTTCTTGAATCCGCGCTGCTGCAGCAACTCGACGGCCTTCACACCCCGCGGCCCCATCTTGCAAAGGGCCACGATCTCCTGGCTGTTGTTCAGCTCATGCAGGCGTTTCGCGAGCTCGGGCAGCGGAATCAGGTGGCCGCCAATGTTCGATATCTCGTATTCGTATTCGTCGCGCACGTCGAGGAGGAACAGGTTCTCGCCCCTATCGAGGCGGCTTTTCAACTCTTCAGCTTGAATCTCGGGAACGCTCACTTCACCCAGTCTCCCTCTTGGCCCTAAAACAGAAAACCCACCAGCCAGTTCATCTTCTGGCGGTGGGTCGATGTGAGATCGCTTGAAAACGCTCTTAGCTGCGCAATCTCCTCATGCCAGAAGACAAGCTCCCGCGGCACATACACGCGCAACAACAGGCCATCGTCTTCGGGGCAATCTTTCTCATCGCCATCAAGAATAGCACATCGGCCGTCGTCCGGGCTAGAGCAGCCTGCGCTGTGCCTGCCTACTTTCCGGCCCACGCGCGGATCGCCGTGCGCGACCAGGGCTGCGTCCCCTATCAGCGATGCCCCTGGCACGCGCTCCGGCGCACCTTCGCTAGCCGCCTGGAGACGGCTGGGGTAGACTTGAGAACAGTGCGGGAACTCGTGGGACACAAGACGATCGCGGCCGCCCGATATGCCGATCTCGCGCCGTCGCACACGATGCAGGCGCTGGAGTCCCTGGTTCGTCCGGGGTGGGTTTCGGTAAAAGGTGGCCGCAAATTGGCTACCGGAGCAAAGACGCCCACTCGCAGCGGAAAATTGAATAGCACTCAACTTATTGAATCAACAATAAGTTGAGATTGGTGAGAGCTCGTAGCTCAGTTGGTAGAGCAACGCCCTTTTAATCCCATTTCGGCTGATTTCGCAACTTTCGCGGAATCAGCCGTTTTGCTATTAAGCCTAGCTTTCTCTGGGAGATAGGTTCGGAAGCAACTTTGCACTACACTGCACAAATCAGCACCTTATGCAGGTACAAGTGGTCCCGATTTGGTCCCCTGCTTCTGGGTGCAGCACAGTGCAACATTGGTAGGCCATGTTCCGTTTTGGCAGCGCTCTACCAGCCGTTCGAAGCAGCTGGTCCGGGGACCAAACAGGGACCAATTTTCCCATGAACCGGCCCCCCGGCCGGGTATTAGTCCTCATGGCAGAGGACACCAGGGGCACGTTCATCTTTACGAATCCGACATCGACTGCAAATGGATCGGCGACCGACTCCAGCTCACATGCACATGCGGCGTGACGAAGTTTTGTGAGCCCCAGAGCCCGAAGAGAAGAATCCTTCCTTATCGCGCATGGCCGGTGCCCGCGTTGTTCCAGGCATTCGACATCGGTGGTTCAACCAGACGGCCGAATAGTTGACTCCCTAGACGCTTACCTATGCTATGGATTCATGCCAAGGCCGAAGAGTGACGAGAAGAGAAGCGCGATTCTGGAGGCGGCAACGCGCATCATCGTTACGCAGGGCCTGGGCGCGCCGACGATGAGCATCGCTAAAGAGGCCGGCGTTGCCAACGGATCGCTCTTCACCTACTTCGGAACAAAGCGGACCTCTTCAACCAGCTCTATCTTGAACTGAAAACAGAGATGGCGTCGGCCGCTATGAAGCGCCTTCCCACTGGTGCAGAACCGGTCACAGTCCTGAAATCGGAGGTGCAGCGCCGTAAAGCTGAAATGCAGTGAACGCACATCGGCCGAGGACCGGCCGAGAAATCGTGAAACACGCGAGTCCCGCACCCTTCGGTCAGGGGCTCGCGAGGGGAAGCAGCCGCGAGCTAGGAAAGGTCTCAGCCAGAAAGGGCTCGGCGGCGGCGCACCTATCGGGCTTTGGTCAAAGTCATACTGCCGAAATCGCTACGCCATGCGACAAAGCGTACTTCACACAGCGACCAATCCAACCCCGGTTCGCTTTACCCGGCCTGTCGTGAGACTTTTGAATTCAAACATATACTGTCATGCTTGAACGGGGAGTTCCGCACCAACCGGAGCATCCTGCAACTTCTGCGGGCCCTCGTGCACGCGGTTTCGTCCGAATCTCTTCGCGCAATATAGTGCGTCGTCGGCCTTCTTAATCAGTTCTTCGGATGAGATATCGCCGAAGCTTGCCGCCACTCCGAAACTGCAAGTCACCTGTATGGGGCCAACGCTCGTAGACAGGGGAGAGTTGGCGATGGCGCAACGAAAAACCTCGGCGCGTCTTAGTCCGTCGGTCAGCGAGCAGCCGGGGAGCACAATGATAAATTCTTCGCCCCCATATCGCCCGACAAAATCATAGGAACGTGTGAGGTTCAGGAATCGGGCAGCCACTTGCTGGAGCAAGGAATCGCCGGCCAAATGACCTAGGGTGTCGTTGACAAATTTGAAATGGTCTAAATCGGCCATAAGAACCACGATGGACATGCGGTCACGCGTCGCTCGCAGCATCTCCTTATCGAGCAACTCGAAGATCGAGCGGCGATTCCAAAGCTTGGTCAGATCATCCTTGGTCGCTTGCTCTTGCAGGGCCGACTGCGCTGCCTCTGCCACCTTGAGAGCATCCTGGAGTTCTGCCGTTCTCTTAAGCACTCTCTTTTCGAGTTCACGATTGCGTTCTACGAGGTAGCGAACGCTAAGCCCGTACAGCGCGGCACAGGCGAACACGAGAATAAGCGCGCAAAGGCCCTGGAACCAGCCTGTTTGCCAGAAACGCGGCTTCAGCACGACGTCCAACCGCGCAACTTTGGAGTTCCAGCTATTTACTCCATTCGCTCCCTGCACCTCAAAGACGTAGTGCCCTGGAGGCAGCTTGGTGTAGAAGGCTTGGCGCCGGCCACCGACGTCTACCCAGTTCGCATCCGAATTCTGCAAGCGATAGCGAAATTGAATGCGCTCCGGTGCGACAAAGTCGGGGGTGGTGAACCGGATTTCAAGATCGCCTTCGCCTGGGCCTGCTGTAACTCCCTGCGCAAACGGAATTGACCGGTGATTGAAGAGAACACCTTCGATCAGCGGCAAGGGTTCAGCAACAGTAATCTGGCTATGATTCGGGTCGACGGAGGCTACCCCGGCAGTGGTCGGAAACCAAAGCCTCCCATCACTGCCTTTCCACACCGATGGCTCGGCGCCAAAGTTGCATTCTATACTGCGCAATCCATCGGCAGCTCCAAAGACTATGCTGTGAATCGCTTTTACCCGCCCCTCGGCATAGTCGTTCAATTCCTTTTTGCTGACTTTATATATCCCCTTGTTGCAGGTCATCCACAAGTATCCGGCATCGTCCTCGGCAATTGCTCCCACTGTAAGATCGAAGAGCCCCTGATCGATGGAGTAGGTCGTCACATGACCGTTCTCTATGCGATTCAATCCGCCCGGAGACGTACCCGCCCAGACCACTCCGTCCCGATCGACATAGACGGCTTGAGCAAAATTGCTGAGCAATCCATTCTGAGTGGTAAACGTAGTGACAGAGCCGTTCCGAATCCGGCTGACTCCTGCGTGGTCGCTTCCCACCCAGATTGAACCATCGGGTGCGATCACGGCGGTGTTGACGAGACCGGGCACTGCGTAGTGCTGAAAGTGTCCCTCGTGAAAGCGAACCAAACCATTTAATTCGTGGAAGCCGAGCCATAAGTCGCCGCTTGCGTCTTCGTCGATCGATGCAATTCGGTGTCCTTTGCTTGCCGGATCTCTGAAAACCGTAATGCGGTCGTTCTTGAGGCGACTGAGGGAGCCATCTTCCGAGCCAATCCAAAGGCTTCTATCCCGACTCTCAAATATGGCAAAGATCGTATTGCTGGGCAACCCATCGCGGACCGTATAGACTCGGACCTTGCCGTCTTCGGCAATATGATTCAAACCCTTGTCGTTTGTGCCCACCCACAGGGACCGGTCCCGGGCCTCGAGGACGCTCCAAACCATATCGTCGGAAAGACCCTCCTGCTTCCCGAAAGTGCCGAAGATTCCGTCGCGCAGTTCTACCACTCCACCTTCCTGCAAACCGATCCAAAGGTGCCCCTCGCGATCCTCGAAGATCTGGGAAACGTCGTCGGTGGGAAGGCCCTGACTGGCTCTGTACCCGATGAGTTCTCCCTTGCGCAGCGTAGCGATTCCACTGTGGTTAAAGCCAATCCAAAGCTCTCCACGGCGATCCTCAAGCAAGGAAGCGATCTGGTCATGTTTCGGCAGGCGGGAGAACGGCACTGTCTCCAGAAGTCGATCCCTCCACCTGAAGAGTGCGCGGGTTGTCGCTACCCAGACCGAACCGTCGTGGGACATCGCCAGGCTGAGCACGGGATCGGCCGTGAGTCCCTCACGGAAGCCGTACATACGGAACTTACCGTTCTTCAAGCTTGCGAGCCCTCTCGTAGTTCCGAACCATAGAGTACCGTCGGCACTCTGGGAGATACTTCCGACGTCGTTGCTCGGCAGGCCGTCCTTCGTGGTGTAACGGAGGATGCGATTGCCTTGGACCGCATACAATCCTTCCAGGCTGCCAACCCAGATTTGACCGTCCTGAGCTTCGTAAATCGTGTTGATCGGGGACTGCGCTGTGAAGTAAGTGTGAAATTCGCCGTTCTTCATTTGAGTCAGGCAACTCCGCGTACCTACCCAGAGGCTGCCATCTCGCCCAGCGGCCAGTGCGTCAATGAAGTTATCTTTGAGCGCTCGGTAGCCGGCGGTATCGAAGACGGTCATTTGGAGGCCGTCATAACGTGCAATTCCCTCTTCGGTGCCGAACCATAGATAGCCATCCCGCGTCTGCGCGATTGCGCCCACTGAATTCTGAGGAAGCCCGTTCTTGACGGTCAGTGTCGTTTGAACGTATTGCGTGATCGCCTCGTGGGTGCCGAGCGCAACGCAGTTGGGGCAAAGCGAAACGAGTGCAAGGAGGCATAGTCGATCGCGCTTCCAACTCTCCGCGCCGGTATCGAAAAACTTCCGAATGCCCGCCATCGCCTTCTCCCAGTGAAACGATTTGTCCCATCCGTTCGGCCGTGATTGCTTGTCTCAAAGGGTCAACTAAGCCGAATCTTCAATTCTTGCTTTATTAACTACCCGCCAATCTCAGCCCAACTAACTTGGCGATACCTCTCTAACGTCAGCTTCCTTCCCCAACCCATCATTTATATGTTTGCCGGCTCCACAGAAAGGAAGCCGGGCACGGCGACCATGGGATGAATGGACTCTACCAGGGATGGAACCATCTCCGGCTTCACGGGGCGTGAAAGAAGAAAGCCTTGCAGATATTCGCATTGCAATTCCCGCAAACTGGCAATCTGCTCCTCGGATTCGACCCCCTCGGCAACCACCTTGATATCGAGAGTTTTGGCCAAAGCAATGATGGCTCGCACAATCGAAAGCGTTCCTTGCGGGTGGCACAGTCGCTCAGTGAAGGAGCGGTCGATCTTCAGTACAGAAAGCGGTACCTGATCCAGGCGCCGCAATGAGGAGTGCCCGGTGCCGAAGTCGTCGATTGAGAAGTGAATGCCGTGGGTGGCAAGGTTCTCCATTTGCGCGGTGACTTCCTTGCTGTTGAACATGGTGGTCGATTCGGTCACCTCCAGTGCGATTAAACCTGGGTCGACACCGTGGGAGCGCAAGGTGTTCATCAGACGGTTGGCGAAGCCGCTCTGCATAAATTGCAGCGCGGAGACATTCAGCGCCACAGGAACCAGAGGCATGCCCTGGTTCTTCCATTCCACCAACTGCCGGCATGCTTCGCCGATGACCCAGTCGCCAAGCGGTATGATAAGGCCCGTCTGTTCAGCGATCGGAATGAACTTGACCGGGCTGACCGCGCCATACTTGGGATGGTTCAATCGGAGGAGAGCCTCGAGGCTGTGCACACAGCCGTCGAACCCGTAGATTGGCTGATACGCCAGGTGGAATCCCCCTTCTTCGAGCTGGACACGGATATAGGCCTCCAACTCAATCTGCTCGTCCGACGCTGAGGCCAGTTCCGGAGAAAGCCACACGGTTCGTGCGCCGCCCTCCTCCTGAGCGTGGTGCAGCGCGCCTTCGGCTCCCCGCCACAGCGGGAATACCGTGGTCCCGTCGCCCGGACAAACAGCGATCCCGATGCTCAGGGAAAGGGGGACTTTGCAATCGCCGATAAAAAGGGGCTGAGACAAGCTTTCCATCAATCTGTTGGCGACCTGTTCTGCGGCCACAAAGTTCTTGAGGCCGGCAAGGACGATGGCGAATTCATTGCCGCCAGTGCGCGCAACCACATCGGATCCGCGCGAAAGTGAGCTCAGGAGCTTGGCGATATGCACAAGGCACGCGTCGCCGATGTGTGGTCCGTATGTGTCGTTGACCCGTTTCAAGCGATCGATCTTCAGGCAGAGGATGGCAAGTTTTTCCTGGACTTCGGCGGCGTGCGATACGGCCTCGGCCAATTGTTCTTCGAAGCGCAGGCGGTTGGGCAGCCCGGTCAAGACATCGCGTCGAGACTGCTGGACAAGCTGCTGATGGAGCACCTCGCGTTCGGTGACATCGATGGCCAGCATGAAGCGGCATTGCCTGCCCTGAAAAATGATGTCGTAGGCGGTAATGTCCATGGGAATAATCGTGCCATCTTTGCGAAGGTGCCTTGAAGCGTGATGCGACTTAATGTTGCTCATGGCGACCTCTCGGATTGTCTCTTGAACGAGGGAAGGATCGAGAAGATCGGGCATCTTGAGCCGAAGGAATTCCACGCGGGTATATCCGTGTTTGTCGAGCGCTGACTGGTTCACGCTGAGAATCTCCAGCGTGTGAATGTCGAAGATCCAAAGGGGATGAGGATTGGCTTCGAAGAGCAGGCGATATTCTTCAGTAAGCGCGCATGCGGTGCGGGTATCGGCTTCAAGCACCATCAGGATCATGCCAAAAGCTACGCAGAACTTGGGGATAATCCAAAACTGAGGACTGAATGGCACTCCGGGCCAGAAGTGGTCCGCCAGAAGCGCTACTGGAAACACTGCGGTCCACGCAAAGAGGCCGACACAAGTTGCCACGGTTCCAATATCGCGACGATGATCAAGGGCAAACCAGAATTCGAAGGACGCACAGGCGAATAATTCCGCAAGTATGGCGGGAATGACCATATCCGGCCTTCCTACCCACAGAGCGGCAAGCATCCAAACCAAGCCGAGAGTGCGCGTGGCGGTGACAGCCCATAAGGCTGCCGGGCGGCTGCGAAGACCCCTGTAGCTGCCAATTATCGTGCCTGCATGCTGCAGGACCAAGAGACAGGAAAGAATCCATGGACGCGGATGCCCAAAGATGACCAGGACTATGCAAAATATCGTCGAACTCACGAGCCAGGTTGCCATTTGCATGACGGCGCTTCTGGTCTCGCGCACGGCTATGTTGGAAACTAATAGACAGATCCCTGCCAGAGCAAGAGTGCCCAGGCTCAGGCATTCCTGAACGTCTTTCCACTGCGCGCCGACGGGGCTCCACAGTTGACAGGCGATGTGGGCCATCACAATCAGCCACGCCGCTATCCAGAGGCGCAGGCGGCCGTCCCGGCGCACTCGGGACACTGCTCCGAACAGGAAGGCCACCAAGCCCACAAGGAAGAGGTTGACAGCTACTTCCTGCATATCTCGGTCCATTTCACGATGCTTTGCGACTTACTCTAGTCGATCCTGAAAAAGTCCCCTTCAGGCACGCAGAAGTTGATTCTGGCGGGCTTCGGAGGCCGCGATAGTCTGAAGACCGCTGCAGGCATTCCACAGGCAGCGCAGAAAAAAGCGCCAAAAAGCT
>JBAUBR010000417.1:0-6937 GCA_049676965.1 Occallatibacter sp. | reverse complement strand
GGCCAATCTCCAGCTCCGCGGACGCCCGCGCCGCCGCTGCTTCGGCGCGCCGCACCGCGGCCGTTGGCCCCAGCCCGATCGTCTCATTCGCCACTGCCTGGCTGGCATACTCGCGCACTGCGTTATTCGCAATGAAAATCGGAGCCGGCTGCTGCCCGATTTGTCCCGCGTTATTTGCGTGTCCGTTGGGCTGCGTGTAAAGCCCCTGATTGTGATAAATCACACTCGGCAGCAGTGCCGATTTCGCGACGTAGCGATCGATCGCCGCAGCCTTGCTTTCCGCGTTCGTAGCGGCAAACCCCGGCTCGTTCGCTTCCGCGCGCCGAATCGCCTCTTCGAGCGTGATGGTGACGGGCTGCTCCGGAGCGGCTTGCGCTGCCGAAGCTGGTACCGCGGTCCCGGCTCCCGCGTTCTCATTCTGGCCAGTTGCAGCGGCAACCGGTATCAACGAAAATGTCGCCGCCAGCAGCGCCGCACCAATGGCACGCCACCATGAGTGAATCGCGCAAGTGGAGATGCAATCGAAAATCATACGTAAAGAAATCCTGTCGAGGCTCTCGAGTCGGAGCCGAGTCCCACGGTACAGGCGAATCTTTACCGTATCACTGCGATTCTCAAGGGGAGCTTAAGACGGCGGGCGTTGGTGCAAGGTGATGCCGCAGCGTCCCGGCGGCCTCAATGAGGAGCTTGGGATCCACAGATTGAGGCGAACCAGACGCAGAGGCCTGCGGAAGCAGCGACCTCCAGACGCAGGCCTACCGCTTCTTTTTGAACTTGTATTCCACGCCCACTGAAATCCCAAAATTCCAATAAGGATATGTGGCCTTGTTGCCGTAGTTAATCGCATAGCGCGTATACAGCGCATCCGGTGTGATGCGAAACACCCAACTCGGCGAGCGATTCAGGTCAATGTGCCCGCCGATCACCGCTGCAAGCGCCACCTGATTGTTGAAGAAGTTGACCGCCGAAGGCGGAGCGCCGCGCAAATCCTTCTCAAAGTCGCCATATGCCCCGCCAACCATCGCATGAGCAATGAAGGCTCCGTGCTTGTTGCGCACGCTCAGCCACTCCGGCCCGGCGGCAAAAATAGTCTCGCTGATGAACGGCCCCTGAATGCTCAGGGCGTTCACCCCCGCGCCGCTGGTGCCGAAATACCCGCGCCCCGTGCCCTCCAGCGCCCACCGCTTGCTCACCCAGTACGAGGCATTGAAATCCAGCCCGCCCACGTTCGCGCCCTCATGCAGCGGCGGCGGTCCTGCCTTGATATGCGCGTACGCCATGCCCAGTGAAATGTCGTACCGGTTGTCGTACTTCACACCGGCCAGCGGATCGACAGGAATATAAACGCCGTTGGCCGGCTCCTGTTGCGAGTCGCTTTGGACCGTCGTGCCCTGCCCCAGCCCGCACGCGCCGCCAAACACAGCAAGAGCGGCCGCAGCCGCGAATGAAAGAAAGAATCTGACTGGAAAACGCATCGATTTCAGCTTACAGGAGCGCCCCATGAGCAACAAAGCAAGGGCTAGGTATTGGACGCAACCGCAATCATTGCGTTTCGCCGCGACGCAGAAGCCTCATCGACCAAGATCCGCCAAACGCCGCCAAAACCCGGCCTCTGACCGCTAATCGGCGCACCGCTCCGTCCATCTTCCCAAGATCAAAAAATGCACCGTCTTCAGCGTCTCCCAAAACGCCGTCTCCGCCGCCGCTCCCTGCGGTCCCAGAGCCGGCGCCGCATGCGTCCGCCACTCCACCGGCTGCCCGCCGAAGATCAGCCCCGCCCGCGGCAAATGGCTCGCGCTCGACACCACCTCCGCCGACCGCCACCCATGCGCCTTCATCATCCCCACCGAGTAGCAGGCGTTCTGCACGGTATTCATCGCCCGATCTTCCTTTACGATCGCCTCCTCCGGAATCCCCTCCGCATGCGCCGCCCGCGCCATCACCTCGGCCTCCACAAACCGGTTGTGCGCCGCCCCGCCCGTAAAAATGATCCGCGGCGCCACTCCCCGCTCGTACTCGCGCACACCCTCGGCCACGCGCGCCAGCTCAATCGGCGAAGGATTCCCGTCGCTATCCGCCGGCGACCCCAGCACGATAATCGCGTCAAACCGCGTCAATTTTGTATTTGAAATCGGCGCCAGCGCCCGCGCAATCGCGCCCATGGCATAGAGAGCCGCCACCACCCCCGCCCCGGCGAGCGCCAGTTTCACCTTCCAATTCAGCCGTTTACGCCAGAAGCTTGCCCTGGAGCGCGTCCCGGATCGAGTCCCGCCCCGCGCCAGCCCGTGCCGTGGTCTGCGTCGTGTCTGCGCCTTCCTGCGAAGCGGTTGAGGTGGCCGCGAAGTCAACAGAGGAGCCCTCCACCCTCCACTCTACCGCGTTCATCTCACCCGCTGACTCGCGAACTTGCTAACTCGCGAACCAGCTAACCTGCTAACCTGTTAACCCAATTATCCTCATAGCTTTGCCGCCTTCTCCCACCCCTCCCAAACAAACTCGCCCAGCTCTTTCCGGGTCCGCGGAGCAACCTCCTGAGCCTTCATCTGCTCATGGGGCAGCGCGTCCGGATGTCCTTGAAACCCAAGGGCAGTAACCGACCCGAGCACATACTCCTCGGGCACGCCAAACGCCTTGCGCGCCGCCTCCCCGTCGAACCCCGCCATCTGGTGCGCGTGCAGCCCCAGCGCCGAGGCCTGCAGCACCAGGTACGCCGAAGCCGCGCCCAAGTCAAACAGCGCCACCCGGTTAGGTTCGCCATTGTGGCTGAATCTGGTCCTAGCCACGCCCAGAATCAGTACCGGCGCGCTCCCCGCCCACATCTGGTTAAACGGCACCAGCGTGTCGTGTATCTTCTTATAGGTCTCCGAGTTACGCCGCCCCACCAGGAATCGCCACGGCTGCTCGTTAAACGAGCTAGCCGCCCAGCGCGTCGCCTCAAACACGATTTTGAGGTCCTTGGGGCTGACATCTTTGTCGGTAAACGAGCGCGGGCTCCAGCGATGCAAAATGGCGGGCAAAACGCCCTCCACATGGGGCGCTTTCTTCAACTCGTGGATTTCAGAGGCAGATGCGGTCATGCGTTTCGGCTCCAAAAATGAAGGTTGAACTGCAGTCCGTTGGATTAGGTCGGGCTGGAACTGGATTCCCGGAGTCGGAGAAAAAGTTGCCGAAACGCAGGCCCAGGCCCGGACGGAAAGCGCTGGAATGTCGGCCTGGATTCGGACGAAGTGAAAACGTCTGCCTCCAGCAGGACGAAGTGCATTAAACGTCTAGTCACAACCGGTCAGAAAAAGGGTCATCGTCGGGTTACGGCTGGACGAAAAGGTATTGGCGGCCGTCAAAAATGACGGTTTTTCGCGCTTTTGTCTGCCGGTGAGCCGACGTTTTGGGCCGTTGTGCGTGGAAAAGAAGCATCGAGGCAAGCGAAGTTGATTGCAGCCATCGCATACAATCAGCCGAGGCGCTCCATTACCCTAGCCTGGAACCGTCGCGTGGCGGACGATCGCGGATGACCATATCGTTTCTCAATCCCGAGGAGGCGCTTATCTTTCGGATCACCCATCGCGACAATTTGCCGTGGATTCTGGATCACGGGCTCCACGCAAGAACCAGCGAAATCCAAGATCCGCACTTTCGACAGATCGGGGACTTCGAACTGATCAGCAAGCGCCCGCTACGCCATGTGAAGGTAGGTGCCCGCGGTACGCTCAGCGATTACATACCATTTTATTTCACGCCATTTTCAATGATGGCATTCAACATCCACACGGGGCATCGTGGAATCGAGCAAATTCCGAACCAGGACCTCATTTTCCTCACGTCTTCGATCCCCAAGCTTTCAGAGCTTGGCATTCCGTTTGTATTCACCAATGGACATGCGTACAGCGTAGCGACGCGGTACTTCACTGACACGAGTGATCTGGCGGCAATTGATTGGAAGAATCTGCAAAGCAGGGATTTCAAACGTGATTTGGACGATCTTGGCAGAACTGATCGCTATCAGGCGGAGGCTCTGATTTGGGAGCATCTTCCCATCGACGCGCTGTTGGGAATCTGCGGATGCAACACGAGTGTTCAGCGAGAGATTGAAAAGCAGTTGACGACCCGACGGTTGGCGGTTAAGGCTTACGAAAAAGGTAATTGGTTCTTTTGATGATGAAGTTCCTTCAAGGCAATCTGCTCGAGGCGAAGGTCGAAGCGCTCGTGAACACCGTGAATACGGTCGGCGTTATGGGCAAGGGCATCGCGCTTATGTTCAAAGAAGCGTTCCCGAATAACTTTCGAGCTTACGAGTATGCGTGCAAGCGCAATCAGGTTCAGGTTGGGCACATGTTCGTGACGGAGAACTCAGCGTTCAAGGGCCCGCGATGGATTATCAATTTCCCAACGAAGCAGCATTGGCGGCCGCCATCCAAAATCGAATGGATCGTTGAGGGCCTACGGGACCTGCGACGGGTTATTAACGAGCATGGCATTCACTCCGTCGCGCTGCCTCCGCTAGGATCAGGCAATGGAGGGCTCGACTGGCTTGATGTGAAGCCCGAGATAGAGCGAGCTTTGAGCGACCTTGAGGGCGTTGAGATTTTAGTCTTTGAGCCGATTGAGAAATACCAGAACGTGGCGAAGCCTACCGGCGTGGAAAAGTTAACGGCAGCAAGGGCGATTGTGGCGGAAATGGTTCGCCGCTATTGGGTCCTTGGCGTCGATTGCTCATATCTTGAGGTTCAGAAACTCGGCTGGTTTCTGGAAAGGACTGTCGAGGTGCTCGGAATCGATGACCCATTCAAGGGCCTTCGCTTCAATGCCGACAGGTACGGACCTTATTCAGAGCGTTTGCGCTTCCTGCTCAACGGCTTGGATGGGACATATTTGCATTGTGACAAGCGATTGAGCGATGCCGGGCCGACGGACACGATCTGGTTCAATGAAGAGAGGCGAGGACGCCTGGATCTCTTTCTGCAGCAGGAGGAGAATCAACCTCTCAAAAAAGTCCTGAAATTGACTGCTGAGAAAATCGACGGCTTCGAGTCGCCGTTTGGAATGGAGTTGCTGGCGACGGTGGATTGGTTGATTGTGCGGGAGCATTGCAAGCCTGATGTCGAGAGTATTCGAGATGGGTTGATGAGATGGCCTGCGGGAGGGGCTGCCGCAGAGCGGAAGTTGAGGCTGTTTGATGAGAGGCTGATTGGGTTGGCGCTGGAACGGCTCGCGGTGAACTTCGATGAGAGATAAATCCGGCTACTGGTCTTCGCGAGTGCGGATCTACGGATAAATCCTGTGCAGCGTCCTCGCAAACGGAATCGTCTCCCGCACATGATCCAATCCGCAGATCCAGGCTACGGCTCGCTCTATGCCCATTCCGTAGCCGGCGTGGGGGACGGAGCCGTAGCGGCGCAGGTCGAGGTACCACTGGAAGGCTTCTATCGGTAAATGGTGCGCCTCGATGCGGCTCTTGAGCAGCTCGTAGCTGGCTACGCGCTGCGAGCCGCCGATGATCTCTCCATAGCCCTCTGGAGCCAGGACATCGACGCACAAGGCGAAGTTGGAGTCGGCGGGGTCGGGCTCCATGTAGAAGGCTTTGACCTCGGCGGGATAGCGATGGACCATGACGGGGCGGTCGAACTGGCTGCTTAGCCAGGTTTCGTCGGGGGAGCCGAAGTCATTCCCGTAAGTAAAAGCCTGCTCTAGCTCGCCGCGCTGGTGCGCCTGGTTGAGCAGGGCGGCGGCTTCGTCGTAGCGCAGGCGCGGAAACGGCGGCTTGATGTTTTCGAGCTTGGTGCGGTCGCGGCCAATGACTTCTAACTCGGCCCCGCGGTTCTTGAGGACGGATTGCACGATGTGCGAGAGGTGGTTTTCGGCCAGCTCCATCAGGCCGGCGAGATCGCAGTAGGCGACTTCGGGCTCGATCATCCAGAACTCGGTGAGATGACGGCGCGTCTTCGATTTTTCAGCACGAAAGGTCGGGCCGAAGCTGTAGACCTTGCCCAGGGCCAGCGCCGTGGACTCGATGTAGAGCTGGCCGGACTGGGTGAGGTAGGCGGGGTCGCCGAAGTAGTCGACGGGAAAGAGCGTGGAGGTGCCTTCGCAGGCCGCCGGGGTGAGGATAGGCGGGTCGGTGCGGATGAAGCCGTTCTGGTCGAAGAATTCTCCGGCGGCGCGCATGATTTCGGCGCGGATGCGGAGGATGGCGGACTGGCGCGGAGAGCGGACCCAGAGATGGCGGTGCTCCATGAGGAAGTCGACGCCGTGCTCCTTGAGGGTGATGGGGTAGGGGTCGGATTCGGGGACGCGCTGGACGACCTGGACATCCTCGACGTCGAGCTCGAAGCCGCCGGGGGCGCGCTTGTCGGCACGCACCTTGCCGGTGACGATGACGGAGGACTCCTGGGTGAGGTTTTTCAGGTCTTCGAAGACGCGTGCGGGAACGCTCTTGACGTGGGCCACGCCCTGCACGGTGCCGGTGCCGTCGCGAAAGATGGGGAAGAGCAGCTTGCCGGATTCGCGGGAGTTGTAGAGCCAGGCGTGAAGGGTGACGGAGCGGCCTTCGTGGCGGGCGAGGGTGGCGATGGTGGCCACCTGCGGTGGGGTAGAGGCCGCTGGCGCGGGCACCTGCGGTACGGCGGCAGATGGCGCTGACGCGCCGGAGGCGTGAGTGGCGGGCGGAGGAGCGGTTTCTTCGGGCATGAGAGTGTGCTTTCGGTGATGAGATATGACTTTTCAGGATAACGCTTGGCGGGCGGATAGATTTTCGAGGGATCCCACCCATCCGCCAAAAGACGGCGGATGGATGGGGCACGGGGTTGCGGTGTTCTGAGGGATCCCACCCATTCGCCAACTACGGGCGAATTGATGGGGCACCCAGCTTGGCGGGTTGGCCTGAAACGATCCCTAGGTCTTAGCGTTTGGCGAAGGCGGCGGCGATGGCCTGGTCGATGGT
>JBAUBR010000416.1:0-14169 GCA_049676965.1 Occallatibacter sp. | reverse complement strand
CTCCACCAGCACCTGGCGCACCAGGCCGCCGCGGGTGGCGCCGATCGCCGCGCGCAGCGCCATCTCTTTCTCGCGCGTAGCGGCGCGGGCCAGCAGCAGGTTGGCAATATTTGCGCAGGCGATGAGCAGCACCAATCCCACGGCGACCAGCAGCACCAGCAGTCCCGTGTTCAGATCTGGACTGACAAACGTGTCATACAGACTGATCAGCCGGATGCCCCAGTCGCGAATCTCCGGATACTGTTGGCCGTTGTGAATTGAGATCGCGTCCATCTCGGCCTGCGCCTGGCTCACCGTCACGCCGGGCTTCAGCCGTCCTAAGACCATGATGACGTGGTTCAGCCGGATCTCATTCTTGGGATCGATGCGCAGCGGGGTGTAAATGTCTCCCTGGTTGAGCAGATCGAGCGCCGCCGGAGCCACGCCGACTACCAGCGTCGACTGGCCATCCAGCGTAATGGAGCGGCCCAGGACGGACGGGTCCGAGCCGAAGCGGCGTTTCCAGAATCCCTGGCCGAGCATGGCCACGCGCGGCCCGTTGGGCAGCTCGTCACTGGGCAGGAACCCACGGCCCGCCACCGGCTTCAATCCGACGACGCCCAGCAGCGCCGGACTGATGAGATTGGCTGCAAGCTGCTCGGGCTCGCCTCTGTCCGTGAGCGTCAGGTTTCCGGAGCCCAACCCGGCAAGCTGCTCGAAAGACCGCGACTGCGCGCGCCAGTCGAGAAAGTTCAGCACCGACGCGGCGAAGCTGGGCAGGTTGAGCTTGTCGTTCTTCTCGGCCACCTGCATGATGCGCCCTGGATCGGAGAATGGCAACGGCCTTATCATCACCGCATTCACGACCGTGAAGATGGTCGCGTTGGCGGCAATGGCAATGGCGATGGTCAACACCACGGTCGCGGTGAATCCCGGCGCGCGGCGCGTCATTCTCAAGGCAAACCGTAGATCCTTCCAAAAGGCGGCACTCATTGTTCCGGCCCTCCGTCTATTCGTTCGAATTCTCTTCTCCCGGCGTGGCTTACGCGATTCCTGCCGTGTTGCTTTCCGCCGTCTTCGGCCGCAGTGCGGCCGCACTCAGCTCATCGGCCTGGCGCAGGCCGGGAAACCACGCGGCCCACAACCCGGCCACGGCCAGCGAGCCGATTCCGCCGATCACCGTCGCGCGGACCGCGCCCCACCACTGCGCCGTCAATCCGCTTTCAAACTCGCCGAACTCGTTTGAGGCTCCGACGAACAGCGAGTTTACTGCGCTAACGCGCCCACGCATCTCCGGCGGCGTAGCCAGTTGCAGCAGCGAGCCGCGGATGACCACGCTGATCATATCCGCGGCTCCGGAGACGGCCAGCGCAACCAGCGAGAGCCAGAGGTTGCGCGAAAGCCCGAAAACGACGGTCGCCGCGCCGAAAACCGAAACGCTGACGAACAGCCGGACACCGGCGTGGCGCCGAAACGGGAACCGCGCCAGCACCAGCGACATGACGAGCGCTCCCACGGCGGGCGCGGCGCGCAGCACGCCGAGTCCGGTTGGCCCGGTGTGCAGCACATCGTTGGCGAAGATGGGCATCAGCGCAACCGCGCCTCCGAGCAAGACCACGAACAAATCGAGCGAAAAGGAACCGAGCAGCATGGAGTGCCGGCCGACGTAGCGGAATCCGGCCAGCACCACCTTCAACGATGCGGCGCGCTGCTCCATGCGTCCCGGCCTGACGTGCAGGGTGGCTACCAGCACCAGGTACCAACCCAGCGCACCCAGGTTGAAGACATAGACGATACCTGCGCCTTGAAGACGCGTGTCTGTGATGAAATGCGCCAACGGGAAGGTAAACAACAAGCCGCCAAGCGCCGGGCCGGTGACGTTGGCGAATTGGAAGATCGCGCCGCCCCAGGTGACGGCGTTGACGAAATGCTCCTCGGGAACCAGGTGCGGCACCAGCGCGGAGCTGGCCGGACCGGAAAACGCGCGGCCGGTGCCAATAGCAAACAGCACCGCGTAGATGGGAAGCACGGTGTGAATATCGCCGCGCGTGAGCAGCACCAGCCCGGTGGTGCACCCAATTTGCAGGCTATAGCAGATGAGGATGATCTGCCGGCGGTCGAAGCGGTCGGCCACGTGACCTGCGGGCAGCAAAAACAGCAGGCCGGGCAGAAACAGCGCCAGACCGGTGAAACCGAGATCGATGGCGCGGTGGGTGATCGAATACACCTGCCAGGCCACGGCAACCGACTGCGCTTCAGCCCCCAGAATAGCCGTGACGCGCGCCAACTGGTACCGCCTGAAGTCGCGCGAGGCAAAGGCCTCAATGCCGCGCCGGGGCGGCCTGGGGGAGTGGGAAGCCATGTCCTGAGCTTAGGTTATATCGGGTTATATGAAGCGAAAGCGAATCCCGGCCGCTATTCCGCATCTATACCTCAGTGAGTCTTTCGGCCCTACAACTGGCAACAGCCGCGTCCCGCCGGGCGCAGCGCGCGCACACCTTGCATTGGCTGGTGCATTTGGGAATGCCGGGGCTTTTCGGCGTGTCCATCATCGATTCTTCGCCGATTCCGCTTCCCCTACCCGGCAGCACCGACTTATTGCTCCTCTGGCTGGCCTCGCACAAGGACGGAAAAACGTGGCTGCTGGTTCTCCGCGCGACTGCCGGCGCCCTCGTGGGCGGGTATTCGGGCTGGCGCCTCGGCGTAAAAGGCGGTGAGGAAGCGCTCAAACGCCGCGTGCCGGCGCGGCTTCTCGAATCCGTTCACCGCTGGGCAAAGAGCAATCCTGTCCTCTCCGCGTTTCTTCCCGCGCTTCTGCCACCGCCGGTGCCGCTGTCGCCGTTCGTTCTGGCGGCCGGCGCCCTGGGCGTGCCGCGCAACCGCTTCCTCATCTCATTCGGAGCCGCGCGCAGCATCCGCTATTCTCTCATTGCGTGGCTGGGCGCAACTTATGGACGGCGCGTCTTCCGCCTGTGGTCGCACACGCTCGACAAGTGGTCGATTCCCTTGCTGGCGACTTTCGTGGCGCTGGTAGCGGCCGGCATTCTTGTGGCTATCGTGAAGGCGCGCCGTCATCGGAAGGCCACATCGGTGGACAACTCGGCTCACGAGACCGCGGCGGATTGAGCCGCAGTTGTATTTCCTTCCAATGCAGGAAAATCAGCAAAAGTCCGGGCCTGAAGGCCCATCGAATTTGCGCCTTTTCAGTGGGCTGAAGCCCACTGCTCCCTCCGGAATCTTCGAGATACAACTGTAGTATTGAGCTGCACACCTTCCGTGCCCCGGCCTTGCGACTTGTTGTTGTCGCAAGGGCGGGAGACCACAAATTCGCGTCATTCGTTCGTAACGGCCAATTCTGGATTTACACTCTGAACAGGGATAACTCCATTCCACACCCCCTTCGGCTGGCCCATGAACGTCCGCTTCGCATTCGGCAAACACGGCATCGACGTTTCCGTTCCGGATAAGGTTCGCGCCGAAGTCGTCCGCAGCCGCTCTGCGTCCGCTCTTGATAATGTGCCGGCCGCGCTGGAAACAGCGCTCGATCAGCCGATTGGTTGCAAGCCTCTCGTCGAGCTCGCCGCGGGCAGGCGCACGGCTGCGATTTCGGTTTGCGATATTACGCGGCCGGCTCCGAATGAGATCACTCTGCCACCCCTACTGGCGCGCCTGCACCAAGCGGGCATTCCCATTGAGGGAATCACGATCCTCATTGCCACAGGCCTTCATCGCGGCGCGACCGAAGACGAGGTCAGGACGATTCTCGGCCCTGAGATCGCTCAAAAGTATCGCGTCGTCAATCACGATGCGCAGAGACGGGAACAGCATCGCCATCTGGGCGCAACGCGGCGGGGCACGCCGGTCTATATCGACGAGCGGTTCATGGCCGCGGACCTGCACATCACGCTCGGCTTCATCGAGCAGCACCTGATGCTGGGCTTTTCCGGCGGGCGCAAGCTGATTGTTCCCGGCGTGGCTGCGCAGGAGACCATCAAGGTGATCCATTCGCCGCGCTTCAACCGCGAGCCGCTGGCGACGGAGGGATCGATCGCCGACAATCCCCTGCACCACGAGTTCCTCGAGATCGCGGCGATGGCGCGGCACGATTTCATTCTCGACGTGACACTCACGCTGGAGCGCGAGATCTCCGGAGTCTTTGCCGGCCATCCGGTCAAAGCGCACGCCGCGGGGGTGGAGTTTCTGGAAAAGACATCTTTAGCGCGGTTGCCGGAGCCGGTGGACGCGGCGATCACCAGCGCCGCCGGTTATCCGCTGGACCTGACGTTTTATCAGACCTCGAAGGGCATCACGGCGGCCGAGCACATCGTCAAGCCGGGCGGGACGATTCTGCTCGTTGCCGAATGTGCGGAAGGAGTGGGCTCGCCCGTGTATGCGCGCATGCTCGCGGCCTTTCGCGGCAACGAAGAGTTTCTCGATTCGATCCGCGACACGCCGGTCGAGATCGACCAGTGGCAACTTGAAAGGCTCGCTCTCTCCGGCTTGAAGCGCCGGCTGCTCTTTTACACACCGGGTGTATCGCCTTCGCAGCTTGGCTGCCTCGGTCCGCGGTGCTTCAGCAATTTGGACGAGGCGGTTGCCGCCACTCTGGATGGTCTGCCCGCGGGTGCGCGCGTGGCGCTCATTCCCGAGGGGCCGTATACGTATGCTCGGGCCCATGCGCTCGAGGCGACCCTCGCCTGACGGTTCGCGAACGGCCGATCGATTCCAAAGACAACTTGCCGGTGTGCGCGGCGCGTGCAGCAACTCTCTCATTCCGCGAATCTGTGAACCTCCGGCGAACCAAACCGAATCTAGTTATGGAGCGCTTATGCCCGGTCCCTGAACGGTCGAAGCGCGAGGTTGACTCAACACATCTAACTCAAGAACGCTACGCCCGAAGAACGTTGGGCCAGGAGAAGACTTTTGCCGGAATCGCAGCCCGCATTGCCGGACCCGCCCGCAGGAAAAGCGGCGCCAAAACCTGCGGTAAACAATCCGAACGTTGTACCGATGCAGTGGAAGCCCCGCGCCAACCCCTGGCTGATCGCCATGACGGTGGCCCTGGCGGCGTTCATGGAGGTGCTGGACACCTCGATTGCCAATGTGGCGCTGCCTCATATCGCCGGCAGCCTGGGAGCCAGCACCGATGAAGGCACGTGGGTGCTCACCAGCTACCTGGTTTCCAACGCCATTGTCCTTCCGCTTGGCGGATGGGCTTCGAATGTGATGGGCCGGCGCAACTTCTTTGTCTTTTGCATCACTGTTTTTACCGTCGCCAGCTTCCTTTGCGGCGCTGCGCCCACGCTGGGGATGCTGCTGCTGTTCCGCGTGATTCAAGGCGCCGGTGGAGGCGGGCTGCAGCCCATGGCGCAGGCCATCATGGCCGACTCGTTCGAGCCCCACAAGCGCGGCCAGGCGTTTGCGCTCTACGGCCTGGTTGCTGTGCTGGCGCCCTCCATCGGCCCCACGCTGGGCGGCTGGATTACCGACAACTTCACCTGGCGCTGGATCTTCTACATCAATATTCCTGTCGGAATCCTGGCATTTTTCCTGGTCACGCGCATGGTCGAAGACCCGCCGTGGATCAAGCCTGACCGGTCGCGCCTGCGGAATATGGATTACGTGGGCCTGAGCTTTCTCACCATCGCCATGGGCGGCATGCAGATCATGCTGGACAAGGGCGAGGAGAACGACTGGTTCGCCTCCAACTTCATCCGCTTCTTTGCCGTGCTGTTTGTCGGCGGCATGATCGGGCTGGTCGTCTGGGAGTGGCGGCAGAAGAGCCCGCTTATCAATCTGAAGCTATTCCGCTTCAGGAATTTTGCTATTTGCTGTTTTCTCATGATGCTGGTGGGCGGCGTGCTCAATGCCAATACCGTGCTGCAGCCGCAATTCCTGCAGCAACTGCTGGGCTACACGGCCACCAATGCGGGATTGGCGCTGACCGCGGGCGGCATCGCGCTGGTGATCGTAATGCCGCTGGCCGGCTTTGCCACGAGCAAAGTCTCCGCGCGCACGCTCACCGCCATCGGATTCGTTCTTTTCGTCTTGTCGTTCCGCTACGCGGCCTACGCCTCCACCCTCACCATGAGTTTTCCCGCCGCATCGTGGCTGCGCGTGGTGCAGATGATTCCGATTCCCTTTTGCTTCATCTCCATCACCAATGCGGCTTACGTTGGCATGCCGCGCGAGGAAAGCAACCAGGTCTCGGGACTTATCAACTTTGCGCGCAACATCGGCGGCAGCATTTTGATTGCGCTGACCAACGCGCAGGTGACAACCAGGGCCATGTGGCACGAGCAGCACCTGCAAAGCGACATGACGACGCTGTCTCCCGGCTTCCAACAGCACGTGCAGACCCTGACAGGGTTTCTCGGCGGCGTTTTCGGCGGCGCCAACGGCAGCGGGTTGGCCCTGACCCGCGTTTATAACCAGCTCAACCAGCAGGCGCAGATGCAGGGCTACCAGGACGTCTATATGGAGCTGTCGTGGATGTCGGTGGGCCTTGTGTTCCTCGCCTTCCTGCTGAACAAGAACCGTCCCGGGCAGAGCGCGGGCGGCGGCGCGGCCATGCACTGAGAATGAGAGTTGAGCCCGGCGATTGCTGGGCCGGCGGTTGTTCGATATGCCCACAAACGAAAACGCCAGAAACCTTTCGGCCTCTGGCGCTTCGCGTGGGTAATCTCGTAGTCGGATCGGAGACTTCATCCACCGGCTATACCGGCGACGAATCTCCAACTTCATTCAGATACTGCGCCCTCCGTCCCAGCCTGACTGCGTTTCCCCGGGTTCCCTCGCCTCTTCACCCTCCGGCTTGCGCCGGCTGGCGAATCCTCGAGTTCTCCCGGCTCATGCGCCTTCCTGCCGAGTCAGCGGCGAATTTCCGGCTTCAATCGAATCTCGCATCACCAGCTCTGGCCAGCGATGAATCTCCGATCTCTACGGGGTCACCTGCTATTGAGAAGGTAGGATTAAGCCGCCTGTGCACGCAAGTGCAAAACTTAGATAAATCTGTGGATTTCACTTATCCTTGTGCAATTGCCTGCACAAAGTGAAAGTTCGAGGTTATAAGTGAAGATATAAGTCGAATTGAGGAGAAGATACAACGCCATGGCGAACCCGATTCCGGATTTGAGGCGCGCAGCCGTACTCGGCATGGACCTGCAAACCGCTATTGTTTCGAATTATGCCAAGGGCCAGGAGGATTTTCTGCCCCGCGTCGCCGGCCTGCTGAGCGCGGCGAGAGATCGCGGGATGAAGATCGTTCATGTGCAGGTCGGCTTTCGGCCCGGCCTGCCGGAGATCAGCCCGCGTAACGCGCTTTTTGCCGCCATCAAGAGTTCGCCGCAATGGCAGCAGATCTTCGAGGGACCGTCCGGCGCGATTCACCCCGCAGTGGCGCCGCAGGGCGAGGATATCGTCGTCACCAAGCACCGGATCAGCGCCTTTACCGGGACCGATCTCGACATGATCCTGCGCGCCAACGACGTCGACACACTGGTTCTGCTGGGCATTGCCACCAGCGGGGTGGTTCTCTCCACGCTGCTCCATGCAATCGATGCCGATTATCGCGTGATCGTGGTGAAGGACTGCTGCTTCGACCAGGATCCGGAGGTTCATGCGTGCCTGACCGAAAAGATCTTTCCCCGCGTTGCGACGGTGGTCACCGCCGGCGAATTGTTTGACACAACCCGGCCCAACTAATCGCGAATAGTAGATGTATCTTGACGCCGGGAAAGTGCCCCGGCAACTTCTTACAAATAAATGACAACTCCAGGACAATTCGGCTCTTCGTTTGCCTTACCTTTCGGACAGTTACCCGGATGCGCGATGGCCCGCACGGCGGGCCGAGACGCAAGCAAACGAAAGAGGAACGCCTATTATGAATCGTCGTCAAGTAAATCGTTCAAATAGCACTGCAAGTGACCGCTGCTCGCCGCGGCTGGCCCGCGCGATTGTTCTTCCGCTACTGGTTCTCTTGGCCGGCGCGGCGCTGGGTGTCGGTTCGGCCCGCGCCGAAGCCCCCAAAGGCTATCTGCAAACCAACCTGATTTCGAATGGCAGCGTCGATGCGCGCGTCATCGACACGAGCTTCATCGACCCCTGGGGCGTTTCGCTGGGCTCGGATTTCTGGATCAATACCACTGGCTCGGGCCTGGACTATGTCGCCGGCGCGAATGGAGCGGTCAGCTTTACAATCACAATCCCTCCCGCTTCGGGCAGCGGAAAGGGCTCACCCACCGGCACGGTCTTCACCGGCAACGTTCCCAAAGGCAGCTTCCCGCTGCCCGACAAATCCGCGCCGCTCTTTCTGTTCTGCACGATCGACGGCACAGTCTCCGGGTGGTCCGGCGGCGATGTGCTCATCGCGGTCAATAACCACAAGGCCGGGGCTGTTTACACCGCCATGGCGCTGATGCCGACCTCCTCGGGCACGTTGTTGCTGCTGGCCAACTCCGGAGCCGGGGCGGATGTGGAGGTCTACGACGGCAAGTGGAAGCAAACCTTGGAAACCAAGTTCAAAGATCCGGGCGTTCCGTCCGGCTACGTGCCATTCGGGGTTCATGTGTTCGATCGCACCGTCTACGTCACCTATGCGCCCAAGCGCGGTGCAGGCGGTAAGACGAACTACGGCGCGGGCAAAGGCTTCGTCGATTCGTTCGACGTGACCGGCAAATTCCTTGGCCGCGTGATTCCCACCGGCGACTGGCTCAACGCACCATGGGGCATGGCGATGGCACCGGCAACCTTTGGAGAGTTTGGAGGCGACCTGCTGGTGGGAAACTTCGGCGATGGAACCATCTCCGCCTACGACAACAAAACATCTCCTTACAAGTTCGAAGGGCAGATCACGGACCCCAATGGCGACGCGATTGCCAACCCGGGACTGTGGGAGATTGTCTTCGGCGAGACCGGTGCGGTTGGAAATCCCAACAGCCTTTACTTCGCCGCGGGGTTGAACGACGAATCCGCCGGGCTGTTCGGCACCATCACGGTGGCATCGTCAACCGTGACGAGGACCAAGACGACGGTCAGCTCCGATGACGAGCCGGGGACCAAGAACGAAAAGATCACGTTTACGGCGGTAGTGCAACCCGACAGCGGATTCGGTGAGCCCGAAGGCCGCGTTGTATTCAGCCTGGACGGCAGGAAGCTCTCTACTTCGCCGGTTGACAGCACCGCGCATGCGACGGCGACCGCGGGCGATCTTGCGCTGGGCAAGCACACGGTAACCGCGGCTTATTCCGGCGATGCGAACTTCAAGGCGAGCACCGGATCGGTGACAGAAACGATTGAGGCGCCCGCGGCGGCCCCACCGATCTTCTCGCCGGCGGTGGGAACCTACACGAGCACGCAAAAGGTCACGCTCTCCGACGCAACACCGCACGCGAAAATCTACTACACCACGGATGGAACCGCACCCACGACCAAGTCGAGCATCTATTCGACTCCGATCAGCGTAACGGCGACCATGACGATCAAGGCTTTTGCCTGGGCCAGCGGCCTGGCCGACAGCGCAGTTTCAGGGGGAACCTACACCATCTCGACAAGCGCCACACCCGAGCCGAAATTCAGTCCTGCCGGAGGCACGTACTACTCCGCGCAAAGTGTAACCCTGGCAGATATGGCGAAGGGCGCAGTCATTTACTACACCCTCGACGGGTCCGCTCCAACCACCAAGTCCTCGGTTTACTCGGCTGCGATTCCGGTGACGAGCACAACCACGATCAAGGCCATGGCCGTGGCTCCGGGGATGGCGCAAAGCACGGCTGCGGAGGCCGTTTACACCATCAGCACCTACGGTTACACGGCCAATCCCAAGTTCTCGCCGGCGGCCGGGACTTACTCCGCGTCGCAAAGCGTAACCCTCTCCGACCCGACCGGCAAGGCGGTGATTTACTACACCACGGACGGGTCCATGCCGACGACCAAGTCTCCGGTTTTTAAGTCGGCGATTTCGGTTCCGGGCGATATGACGATCAACGCCATGGCCGTGGCTCCAGGAATGTCGCCGAGCACTGTAGAGTCGGCATACTACGCGATCGGCACAGGTGGTGGATGGTAGCTCGCAATACTGATCCGTTGCCTGCTTACCATCTCCCCGTGCGGGACGTGGCAACCGCCGCGGTCCGCGCCCCCGGCGGCGAGGCTCCCAGGAAGCTGCGTTTCCTTCTTGGATAAGATTACGGGCACTCGCCGCTTGGGGACCCTTTTTTCGGCCCACCGAGCCTGAGAACCGCCCTCCGGAAGCCTCGGCCTCAGATTTGCGCGCAGAAACGAAAACGCCAGAGACCTTTCGGCCTCTGGCGCATTCATGGGTGATCTCGCAGGAGGATCGTCTCTTTCATCCTCCGGCTTGCGCCGGCGACGACTCTCCGATTTCATTCGGATCCTTCACCTGCCAACCTCGCCTTGCGGCGAATCTTCGAGATTGCCCTTGTCCTGCATCCTCCAGCTTGCGCCGGCGATGCAGTTTCGAGCCCTCCCGAATCTTGTGCCTTTCGGCTCAAGTCAGCCGGTGTGTTTCCGCCCTCCGTCGAAGCTCCGTCTCTGGCCGGGCCAGCGATGAATCCTCGATCACTACGGGGTCACCTGCTGAAAGAGACAATATGAGAGTTCGATCTGTGGAAGCAAGTGCATAACATAGGTGAAATCTGTGGATTTCACCTGGGTTTGTGCATCTTACCCGATGCGGGCAAAGTTTTCTGATAAGGCAGATAAGCTGGCTCCCCGGGCGGTCTTGAATCAGGCTTTGAGCAGCGAGGAAAACCGTTGAAGAACTGGCAAAAGATTCTCATTCCTACCGCCATCGCGCTTCTGATCGGCGGCATTTACCTGTTTGCGGTGTGGAAGCAGCGGCAGAATCCGGGCGTGGTCGGCCAGCAAAGCCAGGCCGAACAGCCACAGAGCCCGGATGATGTCGCCGTGGTGCCCATTCTCTCGCCCGCGCACTTCGATGACGTGACGCCGCTTGCCGGCACCAGCGTCTGGATGAAGGACGGCTACACCATGCCTTACTTCTCCTACGCGGGCGGGCGCGTCGAGTTCAACAAGCGCATCGGGCTGATTCCGGCGGCGCAGCAGCTCGACGTGAAAAAGATCATCCGCCAGGCTGCGCCGGCGAGCGTGAGCGACAACGTGCAGCACGACGGACGGCAGGCTCTTGCCGTTTTCACGCTGCCCGGAGGCAAGGAGCTCTACGCGACGCCCATCGGCTATGACAACGGCAACGATGAGGCGTATTACACCGACCTGCTGTTCTACTACGACGATCCGCACAAGATCTACTCGAACTGGCCGAAGGACGTATGGGCCGCGATCGATGCGCACCAGGTCAAACCAGGCATGAGCGAGCTAGAGACGCAGATGTCCATCGGCCAAAAGCTGCATCCCGACGGCTCAACCGAGGGCAACCGCACCATCGACTACGACGAGGACGGCAAGAAGTGGACGGTCACATTCGTGAACAATCGTGCTACCACCATAAAAACCGGATAGCGCGCGGGCGCGGTTTGCTGTAAAAGGGAAAACAACGCACCCGCGCATCTTTCCTCCCTCCTTGCGCGGATTCGTCTCTACGCACAAGGAGACCCGCATGAGCACGACCCGCCGTCTCCCTCCGATCTGGTTGATGGGCCTCACCAATCTTCCTTTCGGCCTCACCGCGGGCTTTTGCCTGGTTCCCGTTCCGGAGATGCTTGCCGCGCAGGGCATCTCCGGCGGACAGATTGCGGCCATCACCTCGGGAATCCTCTCGCCTGCCTTCTGGGCCTTCGCGTTCTCACCGATGCTCGATGTGCGCCTGAGCCGGCGCAGCTACGCGCTTCTCTTCGGCACGCTCGCCGCAATCTCGGTCGCCTTCACGGTCCTGCACCACGAGCGGCCCGCCCTCGTTGAAGCCGTGATGATCGCCGGCGTGGTGTTCGCCATGATGTACCAGGGCGCCGTCGGCGGCTGGATGGGCAGCCTCATCGACCGGTCGCAGGACGGCAAGCTGGGAACATGGTTCGCCGTAGCCACGACCGGCGCCTACGGCCTGATGATGCTTCTGGCCGGCGAAGTCGTTCACCGCTTTTCGCCCATGGTCGCGGCGAGCCTGATGGCCGCTTTCGTCGCTGGGCCAATGCTCCTCTTTCTCGCCGTTCCCGCCCCGGGACCCGACCGCCTTCTTGCCCGCGAAAGCTTTGGCCGCTTCTGGCGCGAGGTTGGGCTCATGCTCAAGCAGCGCGATGTGGTGATCGCTCTGGCTCTTTTCATGCTGCCGGCAGCTTCATTCGCGTTGACTGACGTCCTCGGCGGCTGGGGCAAAGACTTTGCCGCGAGCGAACACACTGTGAGCCTCTTTGCCGGTGCGGGCTCCGTCGCTGCGGGATTGGCCGGCAGTTTCGCTCTCTATCCACTTTCGCGCCGCTTCGCGCTGCGGCCACTCTATCTGGGCGTCGGCGTCGCCGGTGCGCTCTTCACGGTGAGCCTGCTGCTGCTGCCACGCACACCCTGGGCATTCGCTGTCGTCATTACGGGCGAGAATCTCTTTCAGGCGCTTTCGTTCGCGGCCAGCAATGCCATCACGTTTGAAGTCATCGGCCCCGAGAACCCTCTTGCCGCCACGATCTTCACGGTGCTGGTGGCGGCTACGAATCTGCCCATCGTCTACATGACATTCCTCGATGGCCGCGGCTACAACAGCGGCGGCATCAGCGGCAGCTACCTGACCGATGCGGGCATCAGTATCGCCGCCTGCCTTCTTCTCGCCTTCGTGCTGCGCCGCTGGCGCGCGACCCCGCAGACCGCGACCGCAGCTCTGGCCGCAGTTCCCGAAAGCGCTGAGTGAGCGGCGGATCGTCCCGGGGGCTTCTATGAGTCGGTAATCGGATAGCTGGGATTGAAGGGGAAGATCAACTCCGCCTGGGTGGGTACGGGCTTGCCATTCACGGTGGCCGGCTGGAAGCGCCAGGACTTCACAATATCGAGGACAATCTGGTCGAGCCTGTTGCCGATTCCCTTCACCAAGCTCTCGCTCACCACCTGGCCCGAGGCGTCCACGTTCACATCGACCACAATTTTCTTTTCCGAGTCGGGCAGGAGCGAACGGTCGGTGACGGGCGGGCGCGGCGAGAAGATGGGGAATGCGGGTCGGGCGTCTTCGGCGTCGGTGCCGTTCCCCCTCAGGGCCTTGTTGAATCCGTCGCCGGTATGAGGCTTGGCCGGCGCGCCGCCTCCCGATCGCTTGAGGAATTGCGTCTGCTCGACGGGGAGAATAGTCTTTTTCGTCGCTTCGGCGTCCGGATCGGGCTCGCGCGTATGCGCGGCGAAGGGCAGATTGGGTAGCTTGAGTTTCACGGCGTGGCTGCCGCCGGCGTTCTCGATTTTGGCCACGGCTTCGAAGCGCGTGGGAGGAACCACCTTAACTTTGGACGAAACCTGGAGCAGGATCACGCAGGCGAAGAGGACGATATGGCACACAATCGAGAGCAGGACCGGGGGAAGACGGCGCTTTGTCGGTTCGTCTGGAGATTGCATGGCGGCCTCTCCTGAATCGTGGCCTGGGGTCTCGGGCAACTTCCGGCAGTAATTTATTGTCGCACAGGCGCAGCCGGAGCTGACATCGAAGCCGCCTCGACAGACTGTCAATTCGTCACATTCGAGAATCGGCAATTAGATCGGGGCGTCCGGCCCAAGACTTAGTTAAGACACGACGGAATTAACCACGCACCTCTCTCTATAAACTTTTGTTCCGCGGACGGCTAAAGATTTTCCACTCGGCGTCGATACACAGAACACAGAAAGACTTGGGTGCTAACCGGAAATCGCGATGCCGCGTTACTCCGGCCTCCGAGTTACTGTATCCCGAAACCACAGCTGCCAAGTGGCTCTTCCTCCAGAAAGAGCCTCCTTGCACAACTGCGAAACGGGACACGTGAACTCGGAAATCGGTCTAGGTCCTTACTTGCGTTTCTCGGGCCTGGCTTGGCCCTGTAAGTCAAAGATTTAAGAAAAACATTCAAAACGAAACGCGGTACCAGTATGGGAGGAAGCAAATGCTTCACTGTAAGGCCTCTGGTTTAGTCGATCCTGAAAAACTCGTTTTAGACATTTTGGAATTGAGCCAAGCGGGGTTGCGGACCTTGCGAAGCCAAATGTCCGTTCCATATGCCCGACAGGTAGGACAGAAAAAGACGCCAAAAAGCT
>JBAUBR010000415.1:0-3044 GCA_049676965.1 Occallatibacter sp. | reverse complement strand
GTGCAGCGCCGGCCCGTGCTCGCCCAGCTCCAGCATTTCGCCGCCCACCAGAATTCGCCGGCCCGCAGGCCGCGATGCCAGCGTGCGAATCATGGAGCGCAGCGCCTCGGGGTTCGAGTTGTAGCTGTCGTTCAAAATCGTTGCGCCGTCAATCTCGATCACCTGCCCGCGCTTGTCCTGCGCGGTAAGCGAACCGAGAGCCTGCACGGCCGCGTCGAAGTCGACACCCGCCTCGAGCGCGACGGCCAGTCCAGCCATCGCATTCGACGCGTTGTGCGCGCCCAGCAGGCGAAGAGTCAAGCGTCCTGCACGCTCGCCGGCGCGAAACCGCACGTGCAGTCCATCGAGATCTTCACTGGTCTCCAGAACCTGCGGGTCGGCGCATGGTCCCGCGCCGAAGTACACCACGCGCCCGGGAAAATCGCGGCCGAACTGCGAAACATAGGGGTCGTCGCAGTTCAAAAATGCCGCGCCATTTGCGGGCAGCGCCGCAACCAGCTCCAATTTGGCGCGCGCAATTCCCGCCTGCCCCTCGGCAAAATTCTCAACGTGCGCCGTGCCCACATTGGTGACCACGCCCCAGTCGGGCCCGGCAATGCGCGCCAGGGCGGCAATCTCGCCCAGGTGGTTCATGCCCATCTCGATCACCGCGTATTCGTGCTCCGGCTCCAGGCGCAGCAGTTGCAGCGGCAGGCCGAAGCCGTTGTTCAAATTGCCTTGCGACTTGAGCACATTGAAGCCGGCGCCCAGCGCCGCCGCCGCCGCATCCTTGGTGGTAGTCTTGCCGGCCGAGCCGGTAACGGCCACCACGCGCCGGCCCCAGCGCCTGCGAACATGGGCAGCCAGCGCCTGCAACGCCGCGAGCGAATCTTCGGCAATCAGCAGCGGCGCGGCGAGCACTGAATCGGGCAGCGTAGCCGCGCGCGCCCGCGACACCACCGCGGCAATCGCGCCGCGCGTCAGCGCCGCTTCGATAAAATCGTGCCCATCCAGCCGCTCTCCGCGCACCGCAAAAAACAGCTCGCCCGCATTCACCGTGCGCGAGTCGATGGAGTAGCCTTCCGCCACGAGCGCACCGGCGTTGGCCACGCTGGCCGGCGCCTCCAGCACCGCTCCCGCGCCAATCGCCGCCTCTGCCAGCGTGAGTTTCATCGCTCTTTACCATAGCCCAGTTGGTTCAGCGCCGAAAGTGCAATTTCCGCGTCGTCGAACGGAATTGTACAGTCGGCGAGAATCTGCTTTTTTTCGTGGCCTTTGCCGGCGATGAGAACGATATCGCCGGATTTGGCCAATTCCAGCGCTGCACGAATGGCCGCGGCGCGATCCGGCTCCATGGAGTAGCGAACGCCGGTGGACTTGAGGCCCGGCTCGATCTCGGCCAGAATCGCCAGCGGATCTTCGGAACGCGGATTGTCGCTGGTGGCCACGACGAAATCGCTTCCCTCACCCGCCGCCACGCCCATCTTCGGCCGCTTGGTGCGGTCGCGATCGCCGCCGCAGCCGAAGAGAGTGATCACGCGGCCATGCGATTGCGATGTCATCTGGCGCGCGAGAGCGGTCAAATTGCGCAGTGCGTCGTCAGTGTGCGCGTAGTCCACAATCACGGTAAAGGGCTGGCCGGCATCGACCGGCTGAAAGCGGCCGGGGACAGGCCTGAGCCGTGGCGCGAATGCAATCAGATCGTCGAATGCAACGCCGCGCGCGTGAGCCGCGGCCAGCGCGGCAAGCAAATTCAGAACGTTCACTTCGCCGGCCAGTCGCGAGGTCACTCTCGTCGATCCTGCCGGAGACTCGATATCGAACTCCGCGCCGGCAGGCGTGAGCTGCATGTTGACGGCGCGCCAATCGCAACAATCGGCCTGCCCAATGCCGTAGCTGCAGACTTCCGCTCCTGCCCGGCGCGCGACTTCGCAAAGTTCTTTTCCGTACGAGTCAAGTGCGTTGATCACGGCCACTCGCGGAGTTGGATAAATGGTCCCATCGAACAATAGCCGCTTGGCTGCGAAATACTTCTCCATGGTGCCGTGATAATCGAGGTGATCGCGCGTGAGATTGGTGAAGACCGCCACATCGAAGTTCACGCCAGCGGCGCGCCCCTGGTCAAGTGCGTGGCTCGATACTTCGGTAACCAGCTCCGTCGCTCCGCGGCTCGCGCCCTCGGCCATCAGCTCGAACAGGTCGCGCGATTCGGGCGTGGTGTGCAGCGATGGGCGCACTTCACCGGCCACATGATACTCAACCGTTCCCACCAGCACCGTCGATCGCGCCGCCTGATTCAACAACTGCTCGATGAGAAATGCCGTTGTCGTCTTGCCGTTGGTGCCCGTGATTCCGGTGGCCGCGAGTCGCCGCTCTGGATGATCGAAGAAAGCTGCCGAGGCTGCGGCGAGAGCGCGCCGTCCGTGTTCCACCTCCAGCGCGGGAAGACCGGGCTGAAACACCAGCAGCCGATCGAATGTCTGCGCGGAGTCGGTGATAATTCCCAGAGCGCCGGCAGCGATTGCCTTGTCGACGAAGCGATTGCCATCCGTCGTGCCGCCCTTCATCGCGACAAAGACCGCGCCCGGCTTTACACGCCGCGAGTCGTACTCAACGCCGGTGATATCGCGCTCGGATGCTCCCGCAGCCCCGACTGCGGCGATCTCCGCGATCAAATCGTTCCATTTCATTTCGTGTTCGATTGTAGATGCTGGGCAGGTTCGATCTTCGCGGCACGGCCCGCTTACCGGGCGCAGCGCACCACGATCTGCGTTCCGGCCGCAACCAGGGTTCCCGCGGCCGGCGCCTGTTCGCGGGCGGTTCCGCTGCCGGTCATCTGCACCTGAACGCCCGCAGCGGCCGAGACTTCAATTACTTTGCGCAAGGGCAAGCCAACCAGCGACGGCACCTTTAGGAGCTTGTCGTTGGTCGTGATAATCGCCACCTGGTTGCTCGCCGCCTCGGTGGAGGTCCGCGCCATTGCTTGTGAATCCGCCGGTGGCGACTGGGAAGCAGATTGCGCAACAGCCGGCGCCTCCTGCGCGGCTGCGGTCGGTCCCGATGGC
>JBAUBR010000414.1:0-3164 GCA_049676965.1 Occallatibacter sp. | reverse complement strand
GGCGAAGCCCCGCGCCCGCAGCGCGCTTCATCGCGCGGCGGCCGCGGCCGCAGCCAGCAGTACCCCAAGACCAAAGAAGGCCCGATGAAGGGCTTCGTGCCGCCGCCACGCTACAGCGGGCCCCAATATAGCGCCGAGCCGCTTCCCATCACGCGCGAGATCACCGTCACCGAAGGCATCAGCGTGAAGGACCTGGCCGAGAAGCTCGACATTCGCGCCAAGGACCTGATCGCCTCGCTGCTGATGAACGGCGTCTTTGTCACCGTCAACCAGTCGCTCGACGCCGAAATGGTAAAGGACGTGGCCGCCAAGTTCGGCGCCGCGGCCAACGTCATCAGCTACGAAGAAGAGATCGCCAACCAGGCCATCGAAGAAGTTCTCGTAGCCGAGAATACCGGCGAGCTTGAGGTGCCGCGTTCGCCGGTCGTAACAGTCATGGGCCATGTCGACCACGGCAAAACCTCACTGCTCGACGCCATTCGCGAAACCGACGTAGCCGCCGGCGAAGCAGGCGGAATCACGCAGCATATCGGCGCCTACAAGGTGCGCTTCTCGAAGGAAGGCTCGCCCGCCTCCGGCCGCGAGATCGTCTTCCTCGATACGCCCGGTCACGAAGCCTTTACGCGCATGAGAGCCCGCGGCGCCAAGGTGACTGACATCGTCGTGATTGTCGTCGCCGCCGACGACGGCGTGATGCCGCAAACCCTCGAAGCCATCGATCACGCCCGCGCCGCCAATGTGCCCATCATCGTCGCCGTCAACAAGATCGACAAGCCCGAGGCCAATTCCGAGCGCGTGAAGAAGCAGCTCGCCGACCGCGGGCTGATTCCCGAAGAGTGGGCCGCCGGCGGCGAAGGCACGGTCTTCGTCGAAGTCTCGGCCAAGAAGCGCATCCATCTCGACCTGCTGCTGGAAATGATCTGCCTGGTCAGCGACATCAAGGCGCCCAAAGCCACGCCCGGGCGCAAAGCCGTGGGCACGGTGCTCGAAGCCAAGCTCGACCGCGGTCGCGGCGCCGTGGCCACCGTGCTGGTGCAGGACGGCACGCTGCACATCAACGACAGCTACATCGTCGGCAACACCTTCGGCAAGGTCCGAGCCATGTTCGACGACCGCGGCCGCCCGCTCGAAGAGGCCGGCCCATCCACTCCCGTCGAAGTTCTTGGCCTCGAATCCATGCCGGATTCGGGCGACACCTTCCTCGTAGTCGCCGACCGCGACAAGGCCAAGGGTATCGCGCAGTACCGCAAGATGAAGGAGCGCGAGGCGCAGTTGGCCAAGAGCTCGCGCGTGTCTCTCGAAGGCCTCGCCGAGCAGATTCGCCAGGCCGGAGTGAAAGACCTGGCGCTCATCATCAAAGGCGACGTCACCGGCTCCGTCGAAGTGCTGGCCGACTCGCTGGTCCGCATGTCGACCGAGAAGGTGCGCATCAAGGTAATCCACTCCGGCGTCGGGTCGATCACCGAGAGCGACGTGCTGCTGGCCTCGGCTTCGAACGCCATCATCATCGGCTTCAACGTGCGGCCGGAGCGCAAGGCCGCCGAGCTCGCGCAGCAGGAGGCGGTCGAGATTCGCCTGCACTCCATCATCTACGAGCTGCAGGACGAGATGCGCCTGGCCATGCTCGGCCTGCTCGATCCGACCTTCAAGGAGAACTACATCGGCCGCGCCGAAGTCATCAACATCTTCCGCATTCCCAAGGTGGGCACCATCGCCGGCTGCCGCGTGCAGGACGGCGTCATCCGCCGCGACGCCGAGATCAAGGTGATGCGCGACGGCGCGCAGATCTTCAAAGGCAAGGTCGGCTCGCTCAAGCGCTTCAAAGACGATGCCCGCGAAGTAACCAACGGCATGGAGTGCGGCATCGGCATCGCCAACTTCAGCGACCTGAAAGAAGGCGATGTGTTAGAAGCCTTCTCGACGGAGAAGATGGCCGCGGACCTGGGCGCGTTGACCACGGCCAAGGCGTAACCAACGACTAACTCCTCAATTGCAATGCTTTAGAAGGGCACGGCCTCGCCCGTGCCCAGCCAACACATCAGTTCAGCCTGCTTTCCGTCCTTGGATTGAAATGTGCCCGCCGCTTGAGAGTATTCTCCAGATCATTTGCTGGACCTCGCGTATTTCCATGGCATTTACCTCCATCTGAGTTCTGGTCTTTACCTCATCTACGTTCGTAGTTGCCAAATTCACAAGCGCCTGCTGGTTTTTTCGAGTCAAATAAAGGACCTTGAGTCTCTTGTTGAGGCCCTCCAGCTCATCAGCCGTGGCGGCACTAATCCATTCATGGACATCTGCTTTGGCGACTGCATCATTGATAGCCTTATCCGAGTCCTCAGGTAGCCTCAAGCTTGAGTCGCCGATATTTAACTGAATGAGGTCGGAATCCCGCCCAGCTCCCTTCACTATCGACGCAATGAATTCCACGCCCTCCCTCACTAGCAGCCGCAAACTCTCTGCTGCAATAAGTGCGATCAATTCCATTGGTGTCTCGACCTCCCGCCCTTTAGATGGGGCAACCAAGAAGGAAAGATTCAGCGAGGCGATGCTTGGTCTCAATGAATCCCTCCTTGATTTGATGTGAACTCCTACGGCAGCAGGAACCGCCCTCCTCCCCAATGCGACGGTCACGCTACGGGAATGCTCCCAATCCGCGAGATACGAATACGTCGGCAGCACAAAGGCGGTCAGTTCGACCGTATGAAGTCCATCCCGCAGCTTGCCTCCCTCAATCTGGATTGAAGAAATTGGCGCAACTTGAATAATGAGCGACACCATTGTGGCCGCCTTCTGGGGTCGAAGGTTTCTTCTTGCAAAGAGGAAAAGGCGGCCAGCCGAACCGACGAACTCCCTAGTGCACCTGAATCCGTTTGGGCCAAAACAGGGAAGATCTAATACGGCATATAGCATCCCGGCGTCAAGTACGTCTTGCCGTCCGACGTGGTCGCACGACTTATCTTCGAGCATTTTGTCAACCCAGCCAAAAATATCGCGATGTCCGGCAGCCCGCCTAATCCCACATTGATTCGGAATAACTTCTAGCAGGCTGCTGAAAAACTAAGTTGTTTGCCGGTCTTACTCCGCTTTCGGTTCCATTCCGGCTGGTTTTGTGCTGCGTTATGGTTGATTTCTGTGCTCTGCGGGTCGTTCTTGCGGCCCGCAGA
>JBAUBR010000413.1:0-6617 GCA_049676965.1 Occallatibacter sp. | reverse complement strand
CGATGACGCCACCGTGGGCGCGCTCGATCAGCTCGCCACGCGCATTCCCGTGGCCGGATTTCTGGCTCGCGGCTCCGCTCCGGCGGCCGTCGAGCACAGCCAGGCGGTTCATCTTACTCTCGAGCCGTGGCTTACGCCCGGCGACGATCTCAAGCGCCTGAATTTTACAGAGGCGCTTGCCGTGCCCATGCCCGGCCGCACGGTCACTGAGGGCGCGATGCTCCTCGCCGGCATGCGCAGGCCCCACGAATCGCTCCGCGCGGACGATCTGCTCCCGGTGGAAATGCTTGCCGCTCGCCTGCAGGCAGTGCGGAGCCACACCACCATGCTTGAAAAACTGATCGACTCGGAGAAATTCGCCGGCCTCGGCCAACTCGCCGGTACCGTCACCCAGCAATTGAATAATCCGCTAACCGTCATCCTCGGCTACGCATCGCTGCTCGAAGAAGTGCAATCCCTCGACAATCACGAGCGCAATGGAGTCGACGCCATCCTCACCGAAGCGCGGCGCATGAAATCCACGCTGGAGAGCCTCTCGCGCATCTCCCGCTCCCAGGACGGACTGTTCACCACCGTATCCGTCTCCGAACTGCTGGCCGATATGGACACGCTCTACGGCGCCGAATTCCTGCGCCGCTCCATCGAGTTCCGGCTCAATGTCACCATCGGCTTGCCCAGCGTGATGGGCGACGCCCAGCAGTTACGCCAGGCGCTGCTGCACTGCCTGCAGTTCTGCATGGAGGCCGTCGAAAGCCTCGGCACAACGACGGACGGCGAAAAGGTCATCCGCCTCGAAGCCACGCACGAAGGCAACCGCGTGCAGATTCTCGTCGCTCATTCGGGCCCCGCGTTCCTTCACCCCGAGCGCGCCTTCGACCCCTTCGTTCCCAAGCAGGTCTTCGGCGAGACCGCCGGCCTGGGCCTGAGTCTTTGCGCCACCATCCTGCGCGACCACCGGGGCCGCATCTCCGCTGTCAACCTCGACCCGCGCGGCGCCGCTATCGTCCTCGAACTTCAAGCGGAGTAGTGCTCGATATCCCAACCCTGGGCGCGCTAAAAAAGCTTGAGGGTGGGCAGTCCTGACACTGTATCGGGGCGGTATCCCGCCCTTTTCGTCCGCCGCGGCGGACGCGAAAAGGACGGGGCACGGCGGTTGAGTGGAATATCAGGTTATCTACTGCGCATATCTATTCGGTGGTCGAAAACTCGTTACAATCATCTTTGATGAGAGTCACAGTCGGCGTCTGCGGCGGAATCGCTGCCTATAAAGCGGCCGAGCTGGTGCGCGCGCTGCAGCGCCAGGCTCTCGATGTGCATGTCGTGATGACCGAAGCTGCCTGCCGCTTCATTCAGCCACTTACCTTCGCGGCGCTCACCGGGCATAAAGTCACCACCAGCCTGTGGGACGCCGCCGACAGCGATACCGATTCCTCGATCGAACATATCGGCGAAGCGCAATGGACCGACGCTCTCGTCGTAGCTCCGGCTACCGCCAACATTCTGGCCAAATTCGCCCACGGCATCGCCGACGATTTCCTCACCACCATGTATCTGGCCACCACGGCGCCGGTGCTCGTTGCACCGGCCATGAACGTGAACATGTGGCACCATGCGGCCACGCAGGCGAACCTTGACGTTCTGCGCCAGCGCGGTGTGCGCGTGGTCGAGCCGGGCACAGGCGACCTGGCCTGCGGCATGGTCGGCGAAGGGCGCATGGCTGAACCCGAAGCCATTGCCGAGGCCGTATTGAACGCGCTGGGCCGGCGTCACGATCTCGCCGGCGAAATCGTTCTCGTCACCGCTGGCGGAACGCGCGAAGCCCTCGATCCGGTGCGCTATCTCGGCAATCGCTCCAGCGGTAAAATGGGTTACGCGCTCGCCGAGGCCGCGCAAAGCCGCGGCGCAAAAGTTGTTCTCGTCACTGCGCCCTCCGCGCTGCATCCGCCGGCGCATTGCGAAGTAGTCAAAGTGACCTCCGCCGAAGAGATGCGCGAGGCGGTACTTTCGCGCATGACGGAATCGACGCTCGTCATCAAGGCCGCGGCTGTAGCCGATTACCGTCCCGCGAAAATCTCAGAACAAAAGCTCAAACGCACCGGCCCGCTCACGCTCGAGCTCGAACCCACTGAAGATATTCTGGCCGAAGTGGTTCGCCGCCGCCGCCCCGGCCAGCTTATCGTTGGCTTTGCCGCCGAGACTGAGAACCGCATGGAAAACGGCCGCTCCAAGCTCACGCGCAAAGGCGCCGACGCCATCGTGGTGAACGACGTGGCGGGAAAAACAGCCGGCATCGACTCGGACTTGAACGCTGCGACATTCCTCACGCCCACCACGGCCATCGAGCTGCCCCAGATGCCCAAGCGCAAGCTCGCCGACCGCATCCTCGACGAGATTATTGCATTGCGACGGAGCAAGGCGTTGGTCCTTGAACTCGACGAACGGGCGGAATTCGATGAGCACATGCGCGGAGAATCCGATTCCGCGAAGTCTGAGTCACCAGCCGCCTCGCGCCGCCAACTGAGCGTGGAGTAGCGGCCTTGGCGCAATCGATGGACCCGAACCTCCGCGACGCTCTCGAAGCCCGCATCCGTTTCTACCGCGATCTGGGCCTCACCGAGTTTTATCGCCGGCCGATCGAACTGACACAAAGCCCGGGTGTCCCAGAGCCTCCTGAGCGAGGTCGCCGCGGCGACCGAGTCGAAGGACCTGCATTGCTTGTTTCGAAGGGTCTCGATTCCGAGACCTGGGAAACCTCAAAAGAGAGTTCACCTATTCCCACACAAAAACCGATCTCCATTCTCGTGTCCGGGTGTGATTCGCTGGAAGACCGCGCCGCCGCGCTCCAACTCATCCGCGACGACATCGGCGACTGCACCCGCTGCGCCCTGCACAAAGGCCGCAACAAGCTGGTCTTTGCCGATGGCTCGCCCGTGGCACGACTGCTGTTCGTCGGCGAGGGACCGGGTGCAGACGAAGACGCGCAGGGCCTTCCTTTCGTAGGCCGAGCCGGCCAACTGCTCAACAACATGATCTCCGCCATGGGATTGACGCGCGAAGAGGTCTACATCGCCAACGTGGTCAAGTGCCGTCCGCCCGGCAACCGCACGCCCGAGCCCGATGAGGCGAACACCTGCTCGCCATTTCTCTTCCGCCAGATCGATGTAATAAGGCCCGAAGTAGTTGTTGCGCTGGGTGCGACGGCGGCCACTTATCTTTTAGGTGCGCGCCAGCCGCTGGCCGGCCTGCGCGGCCGCGTGCATTCCTTCCGCGGCAGCAAGCTCATTGTCACGTATCATCCCGCATATCTTCTGCGCGACCCGCGCCAGAAGAAAGAGGCCTGGGCCGACTTGCAAATCGCCATGCGCGAGCTGGGATTGAAGGCTCCGGCGAAGGGCTGAAGGCAGGTTCATTCCGCCTGTGCGCGCACCGGCTTCGTGAGGTGTAAAACGAGGTCGTCGTCCAGCGCGACCTGTGTTCCCTCCTGCACAAACAGGTTGCGATAGGTGATTCCACGGCCGTCCGGTACGTACCCCCGCTTGATGTAGAGTCTTTGCGCATCGTTGTACCCGGGGTGCAGACCGACGCCGATGCCGGCTGTGCTGGACCGCGGGGCGACCTCCTGCTCCGCACGATCGAGCAGCAGTGTGCCGATGCCGCGCCTGCGGAATGCAGGGAGCACGTTCAAATCCTGTATCTCTGGAATCTTGAGTTCGATAAACGGGGAGTAGGCAGGAGCCCAGTTTACGGTTACGTATCCGGCGAATTGCAATGCCACCGTCGCCACCAGGCAGATCCGGCTCCCTGCCGCCTGTTCAGACAAATACCGCTGAAACTGCGTTGCAGGTTTGATCCAGCCGATAAGCTTGAATGCGGCAGACATCGCCTCCGGGTCATTCTCAGTGAGGATACGAATCTGGGCAATGCTTCCCATTTACCCGATCTTCGCTCACGCGGCTCGCATGGTGCGAACCTTGATCTTGCCCTCATTCTTGCGAGCCTGAGCGAGGTCATAGGCAAGTTGCATCCGCAACCATGTTTCGGGTGTGCTGCCGAATGCCTTGCAGAGCCGGATCGCCATCTCCGGGCTGATGCCCGATTTGCCGTTGATGACATTGTTCAGCGCTTGGCGAGTGACGCCCAGCACTTTTGCGCCCCCGGTCAGGGTCATTCCCAGCGGGTCAAGACACGCGTTTCGGATGCTGCGGCCAGGGTGTGGCGGATTTTTCATCGGCATCGAGTCAGACCTTTTTTCGACCGCCAGCTTGAGCGTCAGGGGTTGAAACCCCTTCGTTTTTGCGTCTGTGCGGCACGATCCGCCGCGGCGGATCGTGCCCTGTTACAAGGAAAATCTTGAGGAGAGCTCGAATCGCCAGGTTAACTGTAAAGCGACGATTGTCACTTGTCAACCGGCAGCTCTGGGTCCCTGATCCCTCTCATTGATCCTTCCACAGCGCCACGCCGCCCAGCAGGCCGGCCTCATTGGAAACAATTTCGACATCCTTGGGCAGCTCGAAATCGATCTTCTTCGTGTTGCCGCCGCCGATATAGAGGTGGTCCCAGTTGAACGTATTGGAGGTCTGCTCGATTGCCTCTTTGAGCAGCTTGTTCCATTCCTTCTTGCCGTATTTATCGAGGCCGCGCCGCCCCAGGTAATCCTCATAGGTCTTTTTGCGCCAGGGATGATGCCCCAGTTCGAGTCCGGGACAGAGGCGGCCCCGGGTGAAGAGCGACGAACCCATTCCAGTGCCCAGCGTGATCACCATCTCCACGCCGTCGCCGTGGATGGCCCCGTAGCCCTGGATCGACGCATCGTTGGCGATGCGCGCCGGCTTCTTCCAGCGCTTTTCGAGCTCGGTCTGCAGCGGAAAATTCATCCATGCGGGGTCCAGGTTGAAGGATGTGAAGGTGACGCCTCGCTTCACCACGCCGGGGAACCCCGCCGAGATGCGATCGTAGCCCGGCAATGCCGCGCGCAGTTCGTCCAGCGCCTTCAGCATCAGGTCCGGAGTGGGAATGGCCGGCGTGGGCACGCGCAGCCGCTCGCTGACCGGCTTGCCGTCGGCGTCGATCAGCATGGCCTTCAGGCCGGAGCCGCCAATGTCGATGGAAAGGGTTATGGGAGACTTTGCTTTGGAGAGCGGAGTCGGGGTGATTTCGGGTTTGGGTGTCATCAGCAGGAATTGTACTGTGTGAGGCTATGCCCGCGATGAAGGACGCGATTTTTTGGTAGTGGTGCAGTTTCCGGATGGGCGACAATACGACAAGGACAACGATGTTTGGCGATGCGAGACTTGCTAGAGCCTATCTTGAAGGAACAAAACTTGGATTCTGCCCGGCAATCTCCTGCACCTTCAGACTTGGCCAGGTGGTAGGAATCTGCTCGACCTTCGCGTTGGGCCATTGTGTCGGAATAGGTTCAAGTTTCGCGTTAGGCCAGGGCCCCGTAAACGATGGAGAAGCTGGCAGGTTGATGTGCGCCATCTCCAGGAATGTGTTCGGGTTCATACATGGCACATGAAAAAGCTGATTCGCGTCGGCCTGCGCACTTCTTTGGTTCTGACTTGAATTCAGCCCACAGGAATCCGCAACCCCGGATTTGACCGACGGAAACATTTGCCCCAATTGGCCGCTGTTGAAGTTGAACTGTGGCTGTGATGGCTTATCCGGCGAGGCTTGTGCGGTTCCCGGAGTGATCGCAGTTGACTGGCAGAAAGCCATGAGGCCAAACCAATGAAAAAATGCGAAAAGAGCAAATCGCCTCATGACCGCAGCTCCGACCCTAGCGACGTTCGATGAGCAGGAGTATAGCAAAGTCGTCCGGTTGTGACACCGAGGCTACTGTCGGTTGACCGGCAAACAGGAAACTACACCTCTGCCCATTTTTTGGCGTGGGGTTTTGACCTTTCCGCTGTGTCCTAAACTGATGATTGTCCCCGATGCCCGCCTATTGCGAAGTCGCGCTGCCCGTGCCGCTGGACCGGACCTTTACCTATGCGATTCGGGACGGCCAGCGCCCCCGGCGCGGCGCGCGCGTCATCGTGCCCTTCCGCAACGAAAAGCTGATTGGTGTGGTGACCGCGGCCGATTCGAAGCCGGCATCGGATTTCGAAATTCGCAGTATCGAAGCAGTCCTCGACGAAGAGCCTTTGCTCAGCGAGCATCTGCTTGCTCTTGGCGAGTGGATTGCACAGTACTACATCGCTCCGCTCGGGGAGGTGCTGCGTGGCATGTTGCCCCTGGGGGCAGAAGTGCGCCGCACCGTTTACTACCGCATAACCGACCTGGGCCGCGACGTGCTCGCCGGCAGCGTCGACGGCGATCAGCCAAACTCTGCTGCCGATAACGCCCGCCATAACCGAAAGCGCGGCAAGCTGTCGCCCGATGGACAAGATCTGGAGCATCGAGTGCTGGCACGGCTGGCGGATGGCGAGCCGGTAAGAGTCTCGACCCTGCGCACGGCTACTTCGGCCACGCTGCAGGTGCTGGCCGCGCTGGTGCGCAAAAAGTGGATTGCCCGCGAGACCTCGGCTGTGGAGCGCGCCGCGCGCCGCACGGAGCGCTTTGCGGTCCTCATTCCCGAAGCGCGCCTGCCCGCGCTCACTCGCAATCAGCAGGCC
>JBAUBR010000412.1:0-5167 GCA_049676965.1 Occallatibacter sp. | reverse complement strand
TCTGCGGGCCGCAAGAACGACCCGCAGAGCACAGAAATCAACCATAACGCAGCACAAAACCAGCCGGAATGGAACCGAAAGCGGAGTAAGACCGGCAAACAACTTAGTTTTTCAGCAGCCTGCTAGGCGCGCGCGGAGGGCACGAATTCGCGCATTGCGCCGTGGCGAATGTGCGAAACTTCGACCCGCTCTTCGCGCTCCAGTTCGCGATAAATGACGCGATAAACATGCGGCTTGCGGCCGTAGAGCAAGTGCCGTAACTGAGGATCTTCGCGCGTGACCGGGCAGCGATTGGGCAGTTTTTCCAGGCTCAGAACGGCCTTTCTAAGCCCGCGATACCATTTTTGCGCTGCCGCAGTGTTCTCGGCATCGATTTCGGCGTACAGGCCGGTGAAGTCGCGCTCGGCGCGCGCGGCAATGCTAACGTCGTATGCCATGCGCCGCTTCAAATTCCGCGAAGAACTGCCTCGCGGGCCGGGTCTTTCCTTTTCTCGCATCGTCGAGCCCCTGGCGAATTCCTTCTCCGGCGTCGGCGCGCGCGGCAATATCGAGGAGGCGCTGGTATGCTTCCGCATCCTGTACGACGGCCGCCGCTTTACCTTTTACTGTAAGCACCATCGGCCGCTTGCTTTTGCGGAGATGCTTCATGAAGTCGCCCGAGCAACGGCGAAACGTCGTCAACGATTGGATGTCGGTGGTAATGTCCAGCACATGCGCCTCCCCGAAAGCACCTTTTTAGGTGCTGCAAGGATACATTACCGGAAGGAACGGATTCAAACGCCGGGCCGGCAATCCCTTTTGCTATCGAAACAGGTTTTTGAGAATGAACAGAATATTGGCCGGCCGCTCGGCCAGGCGCCGCATGAAATACGGGTACCACTCGCGGCCGAAGGGAATGTACACGCGCACGTTGTAGCCCTCGCGCACCAGCTTGCGCTGCAGGTCGCGCCGCACCCCAAAGAGCATTTGAAACTCAAAGCGGCTGGGGTCGATGCCGTGCTGCGTGGCGAACGATTTCGCTGCCGCGATCATGGCTTCGTCGTGCGTGGCCAGGCCGTGATAGATCGGGCTCTCCAGCAACAGGCAGCTCAGCCGCACGAAATTCGAATCCACATCGGTCTTGCGCGGAAACGCGATATTCGCCGGCTCCTTGTACGCGCCTTTGCACAGGCGCACGCGAATGCCGTCGGCCAGAAGTTGTTCGATGTCGGCCTGCGAACGATAGAGATAGGCCTGGATGACCACGCCGATGGCGCCGCGCAGTCCGGGTTTGGCGTGCAGGCGCCGCACAATGTCGAGGGTCACCTGCGTCAGCGGAGAGCCTTCCATGTCGATGCGGACGAAGCTGCCCGTCGCCTTGGCGTGCTGCGCCAGGCCTTCGGCGATCCTCTCCGCCAAGTCACGAGAGATCTCGAGGCCCATCTGCGTCAGCTTCACACTCACGTTGGAGTTCAATTTACGTTCGGCGATCGAGTCGAGCAAACGATGGTAAATCTCCGCCGAAGCGTGCGCTTCCACCTCCGAGGTCACGCTCTCGCCCAGCGAATCCAGGCTCACCTTCATGCCCTGGCGGTTGATGGCCTCGGCCACGCGCAACGCGTCTTCGATCTCCATGCCCGCCACAAAGCGGGAGCTGAGTTTACGGCCTACCTGGGAGCGCTCGCCGAAACGGCGCAGAAGACGGTTTTGGCTCAATCCAATAAAGGCAGAGCGTAATACTGACATTGAACGGTCCTACCGGTCGCAGCGCAGCCTGCTCGCGCCTTGGCCGAAACCATAATTTTCGCACAGTGCGCAGCGGTGCGGTGCGATGGATGACCAGTTGGGAAGATGCTGTTCTTTCCTGTTGAATCTCTTTGTCCAAGCGCCTACATTTCTCTTTATGACCTCCAATGGCCGTCGCACATTCCTCAAGCAGGCAGCAACGCTGGCTGGCGCATTCTCAGTCAACAGTCTGTTTCACCAGGCGCACGCCGCCGAGTGGGAAGCGGCATCGGCCCGGGTCGCGCACATGCATCCCGAGCTCGCCGCGCAGGACGAAGACTACTGGAGCGTGATCCAGCGCGCCTACACGGTCAATCCAGACCTCATCAATCTCAATAACGGCGGAGTCTCGCCCGCGCCTCTCGTTGTGCAGCAGGCGGTTGAGCGCTACAACGAGCTCACGAATGAAGGCCCGTCGTACTACATGTGGGGCATCCTGGACCAGGGGCGCGAGCCGCTGCGCGAGCGGTTGGCGGAGCTTGCCGGTGCGCAGCCCGGCGAGATCGCCGTCGACCGCAACTCCACCGAAGCGCTGAACACCATCATCTTCGGTCTGCCGCTCCAGCGCGGCGACGAGGTCATCGGCACCAAGCAGGATTACCCGCACATGATCGAAGCCTATCGCCAGCGAGCCATGCGCGAGGGCATCGTTTACAAGCAGATCAGCTTCGATTTCCCCATCGAGAACGACGAGCAGATCGTGAAGGCCTACGAGGAGGCCATCACGCCGCAAACGAAGTTGATTCACGTTACACACATGATCAACTGGGTCGGGCAGACGATGCCCGTGCGCAAGATCTCCGACATGGCGCACGCCCGTGGCATCGAAGTGATTGCCGACGGCGCGCACTCATTTGGGTTAATGGACTTCAAGATACCCGACCTGGGCTGCGATTACTTCGGCACCAGCCTGCACAAGTTTTTGTCCGCCCCCATCGGCACAGGCATGATGTGGATCAAGGCCGACAAGATCGAAAAAGTTTGGCCGCTCGTCTGCGCAGGCGAGCCGCACAGCTCCAACATCCGCAAGTTCGAGGATATCGGCACGCGCAGCTTCCCCATCGAGCAAGGCATTGGCGAGGCCATCAACTTCCACGAGGGCATCGGCAGCAAGCGCAAGGAAGAGCGCATCCGCTATCTGAAGAATTATTGGGCCTCGCGTGTGCAGCAGATGCCCAAGGTGAAATTGCATACTTCGCTCGACGCGAGATATTCGTGCGCGATCTGCGGAGTCAGTATCGACGGCATGACTCCTTCGGCTCTCAACCAAGCGCTCTTCGATAACTACAAGATCCATACCGTGGGCATTGTCTGGGAAAACATCAGTTGCGTACGGGTAACTCCGCATGTTTACACGCCGATTCCCGACTTGGATAAGTTAGTCAGGGCGATCGGCGAGACATCTGCAAAGGCTTGACGGCCTCATTCAGGTTGAGTAGTTGGCAAACGTTCGGTCGACGGCCTTCTGACGCGCCTCAAATCAGCGCAGCGACCGTCTTTACGAGCGCCTCCGGCCCATCTTCGATGCACAATTCCTTATCGACTAGCGGGCCCGACGGCGATTCAAATTCTCGTTTCAGAGACAAAATCCTTGGCCGAAGGTATTTTTTACGCACCAACTCGCTCACCTGCTCGCGTTCGCTGATTGTTAGCGTATGACAGAGCACAATCACGTCGAAGCAATGCCGCGCGCACATTGCCTCCAATTCCGCAAGTGCAAGGGCGGTTTCGACTTGAAAGCATTTGGCAAGGATGCGTTTGCGAGACTGAAGGAGCAACCGGTCCCGACCAACACAGAGGACGCTGCGATCGGTGTGCATTTCGTTCTCAGAGCCTCCTTTCTCTCTGAGCAACCAGTTGCATTTGGATGACCAAAATGACTCGAGCATTAGATAGAACGATTGCGCTCTTCGGTTGCCTCAAGGTACATCGGCAGCACATCCTGCTACCCGTCACTCGAGAAGGTAGGCCTTGATCCGCCCGCTGTGAAATTTGGCGGGATGCCCTCCCAGGCAAGGAACCATGGGATGAACGTTCAGCAACATGCGCGATAAGTCCAAAGGTTCGGCATCTCTCAGATAACTGGTATATATGGAGTGGCGCTTCCCGCAGTTGTCTAACGTACATTCGCAGTCAATCCCCCAAAGGGAGTTGGCGCGCGCTCCTTGTTTTCGCACTGCTTCCGTCCCCAGATGAATTGCGCTTCGAATCACTACGCATACTTGCGCGACCCGCACGCAAAGAAACCGTATCGGCCAAACGTCTGTGGCGGAGACGAATTGCTGGCCGTAGAAGATCCCCAAAGGGCTTCGGCGCGGGAGAGGAATGGATTCGCCGCACCCTGGGCAGGGAAAGCAGTAGAAAAGGGAACCCGTCAACGATGAAACTCCTGGCAACGCTTGATACGACCTTTCATGAGCGGACAGAGCCCATCCAGGACCGGACCGCTCGATCTCGTCGGAATACTCTTTTGCTGGAATGGAACTTCTGTGCGCAGCAGCGAAGTCGAGTCGTTGGATGCTACCGGCTCACAGATGAGTTGCCCTCTTCAAAGTTCAGGTCTCGGGGATGGAAAGCAATTGCCTGGGCGCCGGTTTACTTGCCGATGCAAAAGGTCGAGAAAATCAGATTGAGGATGTCGTCCGCGGTGGTCTGCCCGGTGAGCGAATCGAGAGCCGAAAGCGCACGGTAGAGGTCGAGCAGGATCATCTCGTGCGGAATCGCATTGTCATTGGCTTTGACGGCATCTGCCAATGCGGCGAGAGTGCCGGCGATGGCCTGGTGCTGGCGCAGGTTGGTGAGCAGGCCGGGTTCGGACGCGGCTCCGCCTGTGGCCAGCGAGAGAATGCGCTCGCGCAGTGCGGGAATGCCCTCTCCGGAAAGCGCTGAAGTGGAGAGAACTGGGAGACCGGGGTTCACGTCCGCAATCGGCTCGGCGCCGGACGGTAGCTCGGCGAGCAAATCGCATTTGTTGCGCGCAATCAGTGCGGGTCGACCGTCTACGGCGGCCAGCAGGCGGCGCTCTTCGTCGTTGAGCGGCTGCGTGGCGTCGAGAACAATCAGCACGAGCGCGGCATCGGCGAGCGCCTCGCGGCTACGCGCGATGCCCAGTTGCTCCACGTCCTCGCCGGCTTCGCGCAACCCCGCCGTATCGACCAGCTCCAGCGGAATGCCGTCGAGCGAGATGCGCTCGGTGATGGTGTCGCGCGTGGTGCCGGGGGTCGCGGTCACGATGGCGCGGTCGCGCTCCACAAGGCGGTTGAAGAGCGAGCTTTTGCCGGCGTTGGGGCGGCCCACGATGGCCAGCGACAGCCCATCATGCACGATGCGGCCGCGGGCGAACGAGGCTTCGAGTGCGGCAAGCGTTGGCACCAGCGCGGCGATGCGGCGGGCGATCTCGGCC
>JBAUBR010000411.1:0-15931 GCA_049676965.1 Occallatibacter sp. | reverse complement strand
TCTGCGGGCCGCAAGAACGACCCGCAGAGCACAGAAATCAACCATAACGCAGCACAAAACCAGCCGGAATGGAACCGAAAGCGGAGTAAGACCGGCAAACAACTTAGTTTTTCAGCAGCCTGCTAGGTCCCGTCCCTAGTCCCTAGTCCCTAGCCCCTGCTATCATCCCTCCGTTCCCGATGCGAGGTGATGATTGCGAATCGAGTGGCAACGAAGCCTTTTCAGGATCTCCCTGTGTCCGGCATGGTTAGCCCTCTTTGTTGTCTGCGCCTGTTCGCCCGGCCAGTCAATAACCGCACCGGCCCACGCGCACGTATTCTTCCGCGTGCAGGCCGCCTCTTCCATTCCCGCGCCGCTCGACGGCCGTCTGCTGATCTTCCTGAAACAAGGCTCCGGCGACAAGGAAGTCGAAACCAGCGAATTCCGCCCGCAGGACACGATGGTGACCGCGCGTGAAATCCGCGATCTCGCCCCCGGTGCTTCGGTCGAAGTTGACGCCGACGAACTGGCCTATCCCAAGCCGTTTTCCGATCTTTCCGCCGGCACCTATGAAATGCAGGCTGTACTCGACGTCAATCACACCTACAACTACAGCGGCCGCAGCCCCCAGGACTGGATCAGTGGCGTTATTCCCCTCTCCAACTGGTCGCCCGCATCCGGCTCAGAGCCCTCGCTGACCCTTGACCACCATCCGGAAGAAAATCCGCGGCGCAAGGCAATGCTTACGCAGGCCCGCGGCGAGGCCAAGCCCGGCGTCGCGCAGCTCGAAGAGTTCGAGAGCCCTCTGCTCACCCGCTTCTGGGGTCATCCCGTCGACATAAAGGCCTGGGTCATTCTCCCGCCCGGCTACGACGCGCACGACAAAAGGACCTACCCCACCGCCTACTGGACCCACGGCTTCGGCGGCGACATCGATGGCGCGCTCATCTCTGGCCTGCGCCTTCACCAGCGCATGGCCGAAGGCAAAATGCCGCCCATGATCTGGGTCATGCTTGACGAATCGATCCCGCAGGGCACGCACGAATTCGCCGACTCGGTCAACAACGGGCCATGGGGCGCGGCGCTCACCTCCGAGTTCATCCCGTACCTCGAAGCGCACTACCGCATGGACGCGCGCAAAAACAGCCGTTTGCTCAACGGCCACTCCAGCGGTGGCTGGGCCACGCTGCAGCTCGAGATCAACTATCCCAACATCTTCGGAGGCACCTGGTCCACGTCCCCCGATCCCAGCGATTTCCACGACTTCACCGGCCCCGATCTCTATGCGCCCAACGTCAACCTCTATCGCAAGCCCGACGGCACGCCCAACCCCATCTTTCGCGACAAAGGCAAGGTGATCGCGACCCTCGAACAGTTCGGCCGCCTCGAAGAAGTCCTGGGCCCGTACGGCGGCCAGCTTGCATCGTTCGAATGGGTCTTCTCGCCCAAGGGCAAAGATGGCGCGCCGGAGCAGCTCTTCGATCGCCAGACCGGCGCGGTCGACCCGCGGGTCGCCGCTTACTGGCGCGACCATTACGACCTCGCACACATCGTCGAAATCCACTGGGCCGAGTGCGGAGCCGCACTCAAAGGCCGCATTCACCTGATCGTCGGCACCGCCGATACCTTCTATCTCGACGGTCCCGCGCACAAGTTCGAAGCCGTCTTCAATCGCCTGGGCGCCGAACCGCATTTCACCTACATTCCCGATCGCACGCACTTCGATCTTTATCGCGTCGGCCAGGACCCCATGGGTCTCTTCGACCAGATCGGCGCCGAGATGTACGCCGTCGCCCGTCCTGGCGCTGTCGTGAAAAAGGACTAGCCGCTATCCCGAATTGACTCGCCAGGGGAATCGAGAAGCAGTCACCCCGAATTCTTGCCGGGGCTACTGGAATGGATCCATGCGGAAGAAGTGCATCAGCGAGTTGTCGTAGAACGGCATCCTGCTAAATGTGAGCAGAAAGATCGCCAGCCCGATCACGCCCAGCACGATGCGCCCTCGCGTCGGCGCCGGTTCCATTGGAACTCGCGGATGGCGCATGGCGGGAATCAGCAGGAACAAACCCCAGAGAATCCAGCCCACCCAGTAGACGATGCCGGCGGCGATCAGAAGGACGGGTAGAAGGTTGGTTGCCACCTTATGCACGCGCGGTGAAATAGCGTAAAGAATGTGGCCGCCATCCAGTTGGCCGCCGGGGATGAGGTTGAGCGCGGTGATAAACAGGCCGATCCACCCCGCCACCAGCACCGGGTGCGGCGCAATGTGCTCGAACGACGGAATGCTGGGGTCCCAGCGCGCCACCAGCGCATGCACCAGGCGGATGGTAAGCGGTTCGCCGCCAAAGCGGACAATGGCGCGCGGCGCATGGTTCGGCGCGTGGTAGCTCAGCGCGAATCCCACGCCGACCGCGAAGGCCGAAGCAACGTAGCCCGCCAGTGGTCCGAAGATCCCGACATCCATCAGCGCATCGCGGCTGGGAATGCGCGACCGGATCTGGATCACCGCGCCGGCTGTGCCGCTGAGCGTGGGCGCCGGCAGCACCCACGGCAGTGTGGAGCGGATTCCGTGCCAGCGGCAAGCAAAATAGTGCCCGAACTCGTGGATGAGCAGGATCCCCAGCAGTGTGAGCGAAAACGCCCAGCCGGTATTGAACAGATCGGGATGCGCGGAGAGCCAGCCCCAGGGCCACAGGTCGCTTTCCCGCACCACCGGCGGCATGCCTTCGAGATAATTCTGCATGTAACGTGCGCCGTTGGCAGTGGTGGTGACGGCGCTGGCGGCGAGCAACACCAGCGGCACGCAATAGTCCCGAAAAATAGCGCGCACCGGACTCCTCTACCTGCGCAAAGCTGTCGCCAACGTCAGACCGGCCGCTGTAGCGATGGGCCCGGGTTGTAGCGCTCGCAGCGTGGGGCGGCTGCGCAAAATGGATTCGCCGAGCACCGGGTAGGGGTTCAACTCTGCGTCGGGCTGCCGTTATCCAGCGAGTGCAGTTCCTTTCCCGGCTTGAAGCGCACCGCTTTGCCGGGGGTGATGCTGACCTCGGTGCCTGTGCGGGGATTGCGGCCGATGCCGGTCTTGCGCGCACGCACGCTGAACACGCCAAAACCGCGCAATTCAATGCGCTCGCCGGCGGTGAGAGCCTGCTTCAGGCCTTCGAAAACCGTATCCACGGCGGCTTCCGCCTTGGTGCGCGGCAGGCCTGTACGCTCGATCACTTGATGGACGATGTCCTGCTTAATCAAAGGAGTAACCTCACTGGGGCGACCCGCCTCTTGTAAAAACCGCCTACCGAAAAGATGTTACAGGTTTTGCGCGGAATGTGGAACTCCGGAAATGGCATTCGTGGAAATTCTGTTGCGGAAAAAAGCCGGCACTTGGCCGGTAAACACGCGCTCGCAAATTGCCGACGAGTTGAACCGATTTAATACAATTCTATAAAACTTGCAATTCATGAAACGCATCAATCCGCTCACAAATCCGTTCCTTCGAATGCCCTATCGGATGGTTTCGTTTTCGGTACAGTCGACTCCGCCTTTTCCAATTCGGAATTTGCCACAAAGATGTGTTCTTCAGGCTGACTTAACCTTCCCAGAGTAAATTTACGATCTGCGTTGTGAATGCGACCGATGCCGTCGCTGCAACGCCAGTCACAGCCGGAGAAAGAGGGGTTGTGCCGTTCGAGGCCCTTCGACATACCATCTCCCGGCCGGCCGCGAACGTCGCCAGCGAAAAGCTCCGCCAAATTCCATTCTTTTTCTCCGTAAAACGGAAAATGAGCGGGAAGTGCGTTAATGGCTTTATACGTCCAAAATCGAACTTCATTTACGTCGCTCCGATATGCGGAAAAGCACAATACCGTCTTGTGGAAATAGGACTCCGGGCCAATCCAGCACTTATCTTTCAGCGATGTTGAAAGGGCCAGGTGTCAGCGATCCATAATCCAAAACCGATCCAGGTGGGTCTGGTGGCCGGCGAGCCCATCCGGCTGGAAGGTCTCATCAGCATCTTCGAAACCCTGTCCAAAGACGACCAGGCCCGGCTGCTTCCGGCTCCCGGAAGCCTCGAGGAGCTGCTGGCAAGGCGCTTCCTGCAATACCTGGTCTTCGACATGAACTCTTCTTCCGGCGGCATCGAGACCCTGGAGCATATCCGGCACACACGGCCCGATCTCCGCGTCATCGTCATCGGCCCGGAAGGAAACGACGAGTTGGTTCTGGATTGCATCATCGCCGGCGCCAGGGCCTACCTGGATGTCACCGCAGAACCGCATGGGGTTCACGTCGCAATCAATGCGGTCACTGAAGGTTCGATCTGGGCGCCGCGCCGGCTTCTCTCCAAGCTGATCGATAGGCTGCTGACCAAGCACGACACCAGCCTCACTAACGAAAATCCCCACCTGACAGAACGCGAGCGCCAGGTCCTGGAGTTGATCCTGATGGCCCGCTCCAACCGCGAGATCGCCGGCCAGCTGGGAATCGAGGAGCGAACCGTAAAGGCTCACGTCGGCAGATTGATGCGCAAGACCGGCGTCGACAATCGCATCGAGCTCACCATGCGGGCGATGAACCGCTCGCTGCTGCCCGAAAAGGGCGATCGGGCCGGCAAAAAGCAGGGTCTTTGACGAGTGTTAATTATTTAGTAAATAAATACGGAAGTATGCACTTTACGCAACCCAAGCATTTTTGATCACGGTCGCGGCGTGCCTAGGTGGCTTGGTTTTCCTCTGGATTTGGGGTTTTTCTCCAACCCTGCATGCTTCGCACTCTGACGCGCTTCGTTTCGGCAGATTCTCGAACTCCGAATACGTGCTGTCGATATCGGAAGGTGGTCTTCCAAGGGACACCAAAAACGTCGTCGTACAGGATCACCCCAGCGGCGTGAAAGAAGTACGGAACCGCGGACTCGTGGAAGCCTCGCAGATCATGGCTGCTATAGAAAGTTATTTCAACTGGGGTCGGCTCGTTGTTTGCCCTTATGACACTCGGTATTTTCAGGGGAATCATGGCCATTGGCCCCATGAAGGGCAATTCTTCCCTTTGTTGGCTCATGGCATGACCCATTGCTTTGACGTTGAATGCACTCGTAGGGCCGTCGTTCGTAACGTTGATGATAATGGCATCGAAGTCGTTAACGCCAACCTCGATTTCCTCCTCGCTGATGGAAACCGAAATACGGGCACGCTCTCTATCCTTCATCATCTGAATTTGATCAATCGCGGCTTGGGCGCTGGCTTGGGCGGCGGCAACGGAGCCGCGCAGAATCTCGGTCTGCTCTTTCATGTATCCGGCCTGTTTGCTAATGACCAGAAGCATGAGGCCGGAGATAGCGGCGTAAATTGCCGTGATGTAAACGCCGTGTCTAAACTAAAAAGCACGAAGCCCCTCGAGGACGAAAGGCTTCGTGCAGCCAAAGATAAATTTTCACCTGCCTGAGAGGATGCTCCCCGATGCCCCGGTTGTCAATTGCTGCGAAGGATTTTCCCCGCCGCCTCCGTTAAGCATAGTAGACCGAATCATTGCAAATCTGGGACGGGCCGGGGGAGACTTCGGCCCGCTTTTTGTGCGTACAACTGAAGTGGCACCACATTACGGCACAAAAAGATTGCCTCCGCAAAGGCCCGTAGTGCAGAATTGGCTTCGCGGAGGCGCAATGGTTGCAATCTGGTCTTTTAGTTCAATGGGCCTGTCGGCTGCGGCCTCGGTTGAAGATGTGTCGGCTGAATCGGTAACAACCCGATCAGTGACAACAGTGCAATTGTTTGCTGAGCCGCACCCTGAAACTTCCACTGACAGTTCTCGAATCGAGCGTTCTCGAACTCGGGAGTCCCGCCAGAGTAGTACAGGACGCATTGCTTCAAAGTGCAATTGACGAACCAGCAATCTTCAACTTGAAGAATCTGGTTGGTGATCGTTTGATTTTCGTACTTCGTCTTAGGCATTTGGCATTCTCCAGAAAGCTGTTGATTATGAATGGATTCCCGCATGATTTTGGCAAAGGGAGTTGCCTCGATCATTCGGGTGCTACCCTGCGTCCCGTTGGGCACAGGGACTCCCTAGCAACTGCTAGAGAACTTTTCGCTTGACGAAGGGGATTGACGAGCTTTAATCTAGGTTTGGCTTAGATCATCATCCCCGCCGTCATTGGCGGAAACAATTCGGATTTTCCGAGAGCCCGTCCCAGCAAGGACGGGCCTTTTGCTGCTCAAAAACCTCCTGAATGCTGCATCTCTGATTCTGCATCGTTAACAGCCAGAAATGCAAGAGGGAATCTATCTGTTGACTATCTTGATTCCTAAGCACTACCGGTTGCGTTGCGTTTTCATCTGTTAGCATTCGCAAATAAGGTCACGAATGGACCACTGAAAGGTCGTAATTCCTGCTTCCATCGCAGGTGTGGCTTTTAGTGTTTGGTGGCGACGGCAAAAATTATAGTACGCAAACCATAGAGAATACGCCGCTTCCAAGTTCTCCCACTTCTTGCTGAATCCATTCGTTAGCCGAGTCATCCGCCGCATTCCCATGCGGATCGAAAGGTTCTGGCGCTCGACATGAGAAGTGCAGATGCGGTCATAGTCGGGATTCCCCATGATGTACGTCTTCACCGCGTCAAGCACTTCTGGTGGACTGTACCGCTGCTCTCCATCGCGACTCACACCGTAGACCTTAACCAGTTGCGCGTAATCGGCACGTCCGCGCAGCCGGGAAGTGATGCTCTTGATGTAGGGGCGGAAACCGTCTGTCGAGAGCTGGTACGGAACAGGCGATGTCGCACCGGCCAGTTTGCCGACAAAAATGTCAGTCGAAAGCTGATCGCGCTTGCCCAAGTGCCAGCACAGAACCAATTTGCAATTGCGCTCTATCCCGATGAAGCAATACGCATCCCCGATCACTTCAATCTGCTTTTCGCGGTCCAGCTTGTGGCTCTCTTTCTTCTGCACGAATCCCCAAATTTCATCCACCTCCACATCAAACACGCGGATGTTCTGGAGCTTCTCATCCATGAGCCGCTGACAGCGCTCGCCGGCCAGAATAAGCAGCCGCAGGATCGTATCGCGGTGAATGCCGGTAATGCGCTCTGCCGAGCGGATGCTCATACCTTCCAGAAGCAGTTGCAGGACAGCGACAACACGGTCCTGGGGCAGCCGCGTTTCGTGCTCAGGCCGCGTGTGCTCTTCGGTGTAGGTTTTGTTGCACTGCTTGCAGCGGAAGCGCTGTAGGCCGTTTCTGTGCTTTCCGAAGCGCTTGCAGGACGATTGGCAATTGTGGCAGGTCACGGGACTTTTCCTCTTGAGTCCCACAGCCGATTGCCGGATAATGAATTTGCGGGTTCATCGCGGCGCAAGCTGTGGTGGATTCTGGCCCCGGTCGGTGTTATCAGCACTGATCGGGGCTTTTACTTGCTTTAATGTATACTTGCTCGGGCATGAAGTCAACAATTTTCTTGACTTCTTTCTCGGGCAAGTATAAAGTTCTTGCCATGACAGACGAACCTTTCAAATTGACCTCTGAGGCGGCTAAAAAACTGTCCCGTCTTGGTGCATCTAAAGGCGGCGAAGCCAGAGCTTCGAAGCTTACGCCTGAACGAAGGCAGGAGATTGCTCGGGCAGCAGTTGAGGCACGATGGGTAAAGGCTGGAAAAGCGCCGATTCCGGTAGCGACACATGACGGAGAAATTACGATTGGCGAAGTGAAGATTGAATGTGCGGTGCTTTCAGACGGTCAGCGCGTTCTCTCTCAGCGAGGCGTCGGGCGAGCGCTCGGACGACGACACGGCGGCGCTGATTTTCGCCGCGGTGGGGAACTCCCCATTTATTTGGGAGCAACGAACCTTAAACAGTTTATTCCAGAAGATTTAGCCGTGGTGGTTTCCAAGCCGCTAGTGTACCGCTTAGGAGCCTACATTGGTCATGGCATCCCTGCATCAGTTTTGCCTAAAGTCTGTGATGTCTGGTTGAAAGCCCGTGACGCGGGGGTACTCAAAGCAAATCAACTCGCAATCGCGGCGAAAGCTGACATTCTGGTACGCGGGTTAGCTCACACCGGCATCATTGCGCTCGTTGACGAAGCCACGGGTTATCAAGATGTGCGCGCCAAGGACGCTCTTGCGAAGATTCTTGAGGCGTTCATTGCCAAAGAGCTACGGAAGTGGATCAGTACATTTCCCGTGGACTATTACAAGGAGCTTTTCAGGCTGCGCGGCTGGAAGTTTCCCGACCTCCCCGCCGATCAGCGCAAACGACCGGTGTTGGTAGGGAAGATCACAAACGATCTCGTTTATGATCGTCTCGCTCCCGGTGTCCGGCAGGAACTAAACCGGCTGACCCCGCGTGATGAAAAGGGACGGCTAAAGCACAAGCTCTTCCAGCGGTTAACGGAGGATGTTGGGCACCCGAAATTGCGCGAACATCTTGCGTCCGTGACCAGCCTGATGAAAGCATCTGATTCTTGGATGCAGTTCACATACTTGCTCAATCGGGCATTGCCGCGATACGGCGACACTCCGTATCTCCCGTTTGAAGGATGATCCGCTGGCGGCCTGCATTCCCGAGGCCGCCACCACTCAGCAACGCAGCCGTAAGGACACTACCCAGATCTGGGGAAAGGAGTTCTCAGGCCGCATGTTGTCCATGAGGCCCGGGAACTCCTCTTTTTTCTTGGTTTTGCCCCTCTAATGCGCTCCCGGACCACCCCACAGCGCATCCATTTCACCCCTTTTGTTTCCTAAGACTCAACGGCGACGTCAATGCCTTTGCCACAAAGGTTCGTCTTGGCGTGTTCCCTGCTCCCCGCGCCACGAGTTGCCGCGTCCATCATGTAGCCTGATTTGAGGGCGATTCCGAGCCGCGCCGGCTCGCGATGCGCAGCCCAATGGTTCCGCAAACGCCCGATCATTCGCGATTTAGCCGCGATTTAGCCGCGATTTGGCCTTGCGCGGCACTCTCTAAGACCAACATCGGCGCCTTGTGGGCGGCGAAGTTGAAAGGACCCCCGGACTCATGAAAAAAGCAGTTGTTTCTCTTTGCCTCTCCATCCTGCTTGCCGGCCCCGCATTTGCCGCCTCGAGCCGCGAAGACCTGCAGAACCGCGTCGACGCAGCCAAGACCGTGCTCGACCAGATCATGTCCGCCCAGGACCGGAGCATTCCCAGGAACATCCTGGCCCAGGCCACCTGCGTCGGCGTGGTGCCCAGCTTCATCAAAGGCGCTTTCGTCTTCGGCGCGCAGTACGGCCAGGGAGTGGTGACCTGCCGCACCGGTCACGGCTGGAGCGGGCCGGTGTTCCTGCGCATGGCCGGCGGCTCATGGGGACTGCAGATCGGCGGGCAAGCCACTGATTTGGTGCTGGTGGCCGTAAACGAGCGCGGCTTTCAGGATCTGCTCAAGAACAAATTCAAAATCGGCGCCGACGCCGCCGCTTCGGCCGGCCCCGTGGGCCGCAACACTCAGGCCGCTACCGACTGGAAGATGGGAGCCGAGCTGCTCACCTATTCGCGCAGCCGCGGCCTCTTCGCCGGAATCGATCTCGACGGAACCAGCGTGAGCCAGAACTCGGAAGACACCGAGCTCTACTATGGCCAGCCGCACCGCTTCGATTCCATCCTGAAGGGCAGCGTTTCTGTGCCTCCCGGCGCGATTCCCTTTGTGCGCGACGTGGCTCACCACTTTGTTGCAGCCAAGGAGGGCAGGTAACCCGTGGTCGGCAACGAGGGTGCGTCAAAGAAACCCGCGCATCGATCATCGGCGGTCGCGCGCCGCAGCGTCGTTCCAATCCCGAAGTTGCTAAACTGAAAACATGCTGGATGAACTCGAGTTTCGCCGCCGCGCCGAAGCCGCTCTGGAAGCGCTCAAGCAACATTTGATCGCGCTCGAAGAGAGCGAAGACTCGGGCTTCGAGGTCGAGGAACAGAGTGGTGCGCTCAACGTCGTGTTCGAAGATCCAGCCGGCAAGTTTGTCATTACTCCCAACACACCGGTGCGGCAAATCTGGATCTCAGCGCGTGCTACGAGCTTTAAGCTGGATTGGGACGGCGCGCGCTTCGTGCTGCCGCGCAGCGGAGAAGAGCTCACGCCGCTGGTGGAACGGCTGATTCACGAGCATCTTGAAGGGTGAGTTGCGGAGACCTCTGAGCTAGCGGACGCATTGAAGGGTAGAGGATCCGAGGTCTTGAAGGGTACGGGCTTCAGCCCGAACGCCGAAGCCTGCCAGCACATGGAAAGGGGCTTCAGCCCCCGAGGGAAAACCGGCTTCGACACATGCCTGATTCAGACACCCTTCGGAAGGTCCTCCGCCGGCACGAGTTACATGCAGGCCACAAAGCAGCAGCTCTTGGCATCCCAGGTCAAGCGCTCTTCGTTTGCATCCGCGCGCGCCATGGGCGCCGCCGGCTTCTGAAAATCGCTCCACTCAGAATCCGCGCCCTTCTTTCCATCCGCGCTTGCAACGGCATCGCGCGGCGAACCCAGCGCCGAGCTCATTGCGATGAAATACTCATCCGGCTTGCTCTCTGAAACCGCGATTGCCGGAGCCGGGGAAACGCTCTGCGACGGCTCCTGCTTGCCCGGAGCGTCAGCCAGCCACCAATGCGTTCCCGAGGTCGAAGTGAACACCGGTTGATTTGCTTCGGCGATCTGTTTGAGCCTGCGTGCGCGCCACATCATAAATCCCTCCCATTCGTTCTTTTAATTATCGTTCGATTCCGGCGGATTTCATTGGCGAATTGGTGGTAATCCCACTCACTCCAGTGTGCAGGAACCTAAGATCGAATGACCCTTTCGTGTGGTAGCTTTGGAGAGTCCCACGAAAGGTGGATCGAACCGTTATGAAGAGAAAATTGGCAACGATGATCGCGTCGGCATTGCTCGCGGCTTCAACCGCCGCGTTTGCACAGACCACGGTGAAAGACGCGCTCGTCAAACACTGGAAGACCTCCGGCGAATTCACCCTCGCAGTGGCCGACGCCATGCCCGCCGACGGTTACAACTTTCGCCCCAATCCCGAAGAAATGAGCTTCGGCCAGGTGATGGCGCACATCGGCGTTGCCAATGAAGGCGCTTGTGCCGTGGCCAGCGGCCTGCCGCATCCGGATCTTCCAGCGAAGATCGCCGAGTGGGCCAAGGCGAAGGCGCCCAAGCCGGAGATCGCGAAGGACGACGCAGTTGCTTTCTTGAAGGAGTCTTTCGATTTCTGCAACAAGGCCGTGGCGGCGATGACTCCGGAGCACCTCGACAGCATCGAAGGCCCGCCGGCGCGCAATATGACCGGCTTCGAATGGCTGTGGGCCTACTTCACGCACACCGCGCACCACCGCGGCCAGGCCGAGGTCTACCTGCGCGTCAAGGGCATCAAGCCGCCGGATTATCAGTTCTAGTTTTTGCACTGCACGCGGATGATTCAGCTTGTCCTCGACAACTCGCGCCAAACGCCCCCAGAAATATTTTGCTCATTGAATTGGCCATCTCCTATAAGCTGTTGAACTGGAAAACCACAGGCCATCACCTATGCGCAAATTCTGCACGCTTCTCTCCATCATCGTTTTCGCAGTGGCCCTTCAAGCACAGTCCGCCACCGCACCCGACGCGCCGCATCGCGAGTGGAAGGCCGGATGGATCTCGCATCCCACGGCGCCCTTGCGCGAGCCCATCGTGCTGCACTTCCGGCGCACGCTGACGCTCGCCGACGTTCCGTCGAGTTATGTCGTGCGCGTCAGCGCCGACAATCGCTTCATCCTCTACGTGAACGGCCAGCGCGTGGGCGACGGCCCGGCGCGCGGAGATCTGGTTCATTGGCGCTATGAGCGATTTGATCTCGCCCCGCTGCTCAAAGCCGGCGATAACCTGATTACGGCGACAGTGTGGAACTTCGGCGTCTATGCACCCGTTGCGCAGATGAGCGACCGCACCGCGTTTCTGCTGGAAAGCGAAGCCGACGGCGAAAGCTCGATCAGCACGCCGAAGGGCTGGCAGGTTGAATTGGAGCAGGGGCATCGGCCACTGCCGCGAGCGCCGGGCGGATTAGAGGAGTACTTCGCATCGGGGCCAGGCGAGGAGATCGACGCATCGCGCTACGACTGGAGTTGGAATTCGCCGGACACGCAGAGTTCGGCGTGGGTTCCGGCTGCCACAGCGATTCGGGAGAGCCTCTTCGAGGATACAAACAAGGCACACTCCGCCGACACCACCGGCGACAATGCCTGGGGCCTGGTTCCGGACTTGCTGCCGCACATGGAGTACACGCCGACTGCCGCCGGCGAAGCAGTCCGCGCCGATACACCGGACCTCAAGGCATTCCCTGGCGCGCCGGTCACGGTTCCGGTATCGAGCCACGTCCACATCCTGCTCGACCGCAAGACGCTCACCACCGCATACCCGCTGCTCACCGTTTCCGGCGGCAAGGGCGCGCAGATTCGCCTCACCTATTCCGAGGCCCTTTACGACAAAGAGAAGCACAAAGGCGACCGCAACGACGTGGACGATCGCGTCGCCCTCGGAATCAATGACCTTTTTCTTCTCGACGGCGGCCAGCACCGAACCTTTCAGCCGCTGTGGTGGCGCACCTGGCGATATCTCGACCTCGACATCCAAACCGCGGACGATCCGATGCAGCTCGGGTCGCTGACCGCGAACTTCTCTGCGTATCCATTTGAAGAGCGCGCAACTTTCCAATCCGGCGATCCCGATCTCGACAAGATCTGGGAGATCAGTTGGCGTACCGCGCGCCTCGACGCGCACGAAACCTACATGGACACGCCGTACTACGAGCAACTGCAGTACATCGGCGACACCCGCGTGCAGGCGCTCATCTCCTACTCGGTAGCAGGCGATGAACGTCTCGCGCGGCAGGCAATGTCGGCGTTCGATCAGTCGCGCATCCCCGAAGGCGTAACGCGCAGCCGCTATCCCAGTTCCCTGCCGCAGACGATTCCCACTTTTTCGCTGCTCTACATCGGCATGTTGCACGACTTCTGGATGTATCGCCCCGATCCCGACTTCGTGCGATCCAAACTGATGGGTGAGCGCTCGGTGCTGACCTGGTTTGCGCAGTACGAGCAGCCCGACGGCCTGCTGCGCGAGCTGCCCTGGTGGAGCTTCGTCGACTGGGTCTCTTCCGGCGAGATTCCCACCTACGACGCCAATCACGAGTCCTGCACCACCACGCTCCAATACCTCGGCGCGCTGGGAGATGCCGCCGACCTCGAACAGAATCTCGGCGACCCCATCCTGGCCACGCGTTACCAGGCAAGCGCCGCGCACGTGCGCGCGGGGATCTTTGCCAAATGCTGGAACCGCGAGCACGGCCTCCTCGCCGATAACCCGGCGCAGAAAAACTTCAGCCAGCAGACCAACATTCTGGGTGTTCTGTACGACGTTGTGCCCAAGGAAAGCCAGCAGAAGATTCTGCGCGATCTGCTGGCAATCGAGCCGGGAACCACGCCCGACGGAGTGCTGAGCGCCTCGTATTATTTCCGCTTCTACCTGGCGCGCGCGCTGGAGCACGCCGGCCTCGCCAACGATTACCTGCAATCCATCGATCCGTGGCGCAAGCTGCTGCCGCTGCACTTCAGCACCTGGCCTGAGATTCCGGGCAACACGCGCTCCGACTCGCATGCCTGGACCGCGCACCCCATCTACGACCTGCTCACGCTGGTTGCCGGAATCGAGCCGGGCGCGGCGGGCTTTGCCTCGGTGCAGATTGCGCCGCACCTGGGCGCGCTGACTTCACTGACCGCGACATATCCGCATCCCCAGGGCACGATCAAGGTCGAATATCATCGCGAAGGCGCGGCGCTCCTGGCAACGATCACGCTGCCTGGCAAGCTCGGCGGCAACTTCATCTTCAACGGCAAGGTCACGCCGCTCAAGCCCGGCGTGAACCACATCCGCGCCGATTGACCGACGATGCCGTCCTGAAAAATCGCTGTACTGGCGCGCTTGCCGTATTTCACTTCTGTTAATAGAACGTGTTAAAACTCCAACATGACAAAGGCCAAAGCCGCACCGCCGCCAGGGCATGTGAACCTGAGGATGCTGGCCGAACATCTTGAACTTTCGCAGACCACGGTTTCGCTGGTTCTGAATAACTCCCCCTCTGCAAAATCCATTCCGCAGGAGACGCGCAATCGCGTGCTGGCCGCCGCCGAGCGGCTCAACTACCGGCCCAACTACTTCGCGCGATCGCTGCGGCAGAGCCGGTCAATGAGCGTCGGCGTGCTCGCTCCGGACCTGAGCGAGGGCTACTTCACGCGCGTGATGAGCGGCGTGGTGGAGGAGCTGACCCGCGCGCACTACTTCTATTTCACCGCGTGCCACGATTGGAAGAAGGATCTCATCGAGCACTATCCGCGCATGCTGGTGGAGCGCTCTGTCGACGGTTTTCTGCTCCTGAACACGCCCGCGGACCAGATCACTGTGCCCGTACCGGTGGTTGCCATCTCCGCGCACAGTCAGGTCGAAAACGTAACCAACATCGTGCTCGATCATCTTCTTGCCGCGCATCAGGCACTCACTCATCTCTATGAGCTCGGGCACCGGCGCATCGCGTTCATGCGTGGGCCGCGCGCCATCCCCGACTCCGAATATCGATGGGAAGGAATTGAACTGGCGGCGCGCGGAATGGGCCTCAAGCTCGATCCCTCGCTGGTCATTCGCATCGACTCGTTCGGATGGTCGATGAAGACTGGTCACCACCCCATGGCGCCCGAGATCGGTTACAAACCGATGCAGGCCCTGCTCGACAAAACACGCGATTTTACCGCCGTCTTCTGCTTCAACGATATCGCCGCCATCGGCGCCATTCGCGCGCTCAAGGAGTCGGGGCTGAATGTGCCAACCGACGTGTCGGTGGTGGGATTCGACGACATCCTCTCCGCAGCCTACTGCACGCCGTCGCTGACTACAGTTCGCCAGCCGCTGACGGAGATGGGCAAGCACGGCGCGCAAGTGCTGCTGGAGCGGATTGCCCATCGCGAAAACGGCTACCCGGCCGAGATCACGATGTCGCCGGAACTGGTTGTCCGCGAATCCACCGCGGCGGCGAGCGAAGCGCGCAGAAGATAAGGTGCAGGATTGACGGCATTTTCGGAAATATTGCGGGCTCTTAAGAGCCGCGAAGATGGATTTTCCTTGAGGGATAATCCACTCGGCAGTCGCGGCTCCGATCTACACCAATTCCGAAAATGCTTCAGCCGCACAACGATTCGAACCAGCGGCTGACGTACACCTGTGCATGACCTTCACCGCAGTAGTGCCGCGCACGCGGCGCGCCGGCCGCCTCCGCCGTCCATTTGAAGATGGTCAGGTAGGCATCGGAGCACTGAATCACAATCCATCGCATCGGATTGTCGCTCTCGATCCCGCAAATCTCGCATCGATAAACTTTGCCAATCGCCACGCGACCTCCGATTCAAATCTGCTGCGTTGTTCAAGCTCCGTGCCCCATCCTTGCGGCGCTGTTTGCCACAAGGGTGGGAAACCACAACTTCAAATCCGGTCGCCCCACCCTCGCCGCGTCTTTGCTTTTGCGCCTACGGTGAGCTTCCACCAATCGAAAATCCGGGTGCCCCAGAGCCTCCTGAGCGAGTCGAAGGACCCGCATCACGAGCATAGCCGAAGGGTCTCGATTTTGAGACCTGGGAAACCACGAAGTTGCGAACAATCTACTACTCCAGCATCTGCAAATCCAGCGGCTCCGCGCGATGGCAATCCATGGCGCGCATTGCGGCCAGCGCCCGCTGCAGCGCCGACGACTTGCACGGCTCCACGGTAACGACGAACGGAAGCGCATGCTGCGGGTAGCCCGGCTTTTGCAAAATGGCGCGGATGTTGATGCGCTCACGGGCCAGGCAGCCGGTAATCTCCGCCACGATTCCCGGCCGGTCGTCGACCAGAAAGCGAATGTAATGCGGAACCTCGAATTCGGCGCCCACGCGCGCCGGCGACGCGGGAATCTC
>JBAUBR010000410.1:0-2387 GCA_049676965.1 Occallatibacter sp. | reverse complement strand
CCCGGCACCCGCTCCCCCCCCAGCACACGCTGCAGGACCTCTTCGGCCCAGCCGCCCGCCGAGGGCCGCAACCGGCGGCCTTACAAGGCGTTGCCGACACCACCTTCGACGCGACGACCATGGGCTCTCCCGTGATGCTCGACAAAGGCTGGCGGGTGGGGATTACGGCCAATCCGGCTGCGGCCAACCCGGACTTCGACGATTCCGCCTGGGCGGTGCGCGACGCGAAGGATTTCATTGGAGACGTCCCCGACGTAGACGAGAACCGCGGAGCGATGGGCCAGAACGGGAAAAGCGGCGGCCGAAACGACCACGGCCACCATGGTGAGGACTCTCAAGACCACATCGTCGTAAACGGGAAGCCGATTCAGTCGGGCACGAGGATTTCTCGCTTCGCCTGGTTTCGGCTCCATGTCAAGCTGGCGCCCAACCATGGGCCGGTCGCTCTCTTTATCGAGTTGCCGGTCCCGCAAAACACCTCCATGAGCCCGTCCGGACCGTCCCTGGATGTGTTCGCCAACGGCAAGCTGATCGAGCCGGAGGGCCCGCACGGAGACGATCCCCAGCATTTCCAGCAGATTTCCCGCATCTACGACCTGAACGTGCCGCCTTCCGACACCTCACTGGTTCTGGCCGTGCGAACGCTCTATGTAGGCTTCGGGTACAACGCGTATACCTCCTTCTTTTCCACCCGCAAATTCAACCTCGGCAATCGCAACGACCTCGAGGACGAGCTCGACCTGTGGTCCGCCCACAGCTTGTTCGAGCGCATTCCCCGGCTGGTGACGTCGATTCTGCTGCTGGTGCTGGCCCTGTTTCTGCTGGCGCTCTATTTCTCGCAAAAAGGGCACGTCGAATACCTCTGGCTGGCGCTGCATGAGCTGCTGCAGGCGCCCATCGGCTTTGTGGAGCTGGTGGGCAGTTCGGCGCGCATGGACCAGTTCTGGTATGCGGCCATCGTGCTCGAACTGGTCCTGGTCTCGGCCTACTTCTATTTTGAGTTTCTGATCTCCTTTCTCTCCCTGCGCCGCCGCTGGTATACGCAATTGCTGCGCTACACATCGCCGATCCTGGCCGCCGTCGGCCCCACGCTGCTCATGGTGGGTCACGGCACATTCATCGGAGTTATTCTCATCGTTGTAATTCTTGGCACCCTTATTTGGATCCTGGGATGGACCCTCTTTGTCGTCATCACTCTGGTAATTGCCAGCCTGCGCCGCAACTTCGAAGCCGGCCTGCTGCTCGTCCCGCTCGTGCTCAGCGTGGTGGGCATCGTGGAACCGGTGCTCACGGCGGGAATGTCGAGCTGGGTGGGCAAGGAGTATCGCTCGCCGCTCACCATTCTGGCCGGGCCGATTCCCATTCACTTCGCTTCGATCGCCGACTCGGCCGGCATCATCGTGATCGTGCTCATCATCTTCGTCCGCTTCCTGCGCATCCAGCGCAGCCAGCAGCGCGTGAGCAGCGAGCTGGCAGCGGCGCGCAACGTGCAGGAACTGATGATTCCCCAGGAAAAGCTGCAAACGCCGGGGTTCGAAGTGGATTCGATCTACAACCCGGCCAACGAGGTGGGCGGCGACTTCTTTCATGTCGAGGTGGTCCGCGACGGGGGCCTGCTGGTGGTGATCGGCGATGTGGCCGGCAAGGGACTGAAGGCGGCCATGAACGTCTCCATGCTGATGGGCGCGCTGCGGCGCACGCCCGACCGCAGTCCGGCGCGGATTCTGGAGTCGCTGAACCGCGTTTTGGTGGGCAGCGACAGTTTTACCACCTGCCAGGCAGCGTGGTTCGGTTGCAACGGCGAGCTGGTGCTGGCCAACGCCGGCCACCTGCCGCCCTACCTGAACAGCCAGGAGATCACGCTCCCCGGCAATCTTCCGCTGGGAGTGCTGGCCGACAACACCTATGAAGAAGTACGGCTCTACCTGCACCCCGGCGACCGCATCCTGCTCATGTCCGACGGCGTAGTCGAGGCTCGCGGCCCTTCCGGCGAACTGTTCGGCTTCGAGCGTGTGCACAACCTGAGCAACCAGTCTGCGTTCTATATCGCCGACGCCGCCAAAGCTTTCGGCCAGGAAGACGACATCACGGTGCTCACCGTGCGGAGGCTGGCGCAGGCCATGGCGGCGGCATAATCCACTATTGGCATCGATTCGCTGCATTGGTGAAAGTGGTAGGCTTTCTTAGGTCAGGCATGAGGTGGATGATGCTGGAGTTCGGCGCGGCTGAAGGCGAGAATAACTTCAGCAAGATTCTTAAGTTAGTGGAAGCCGGCGAGGAGATTGTCATCACGCGACAGGGCAAGCCCGTCGCGCGGATCGCACCGCATTCCGGCGTATCCGCCGCACGCGTCGAGACGGCGCGGGCGGCTGCCGCGCGCATTCGCC
>JBAUBR010000409.1:0-4933 GCA_049676965.1 Occallatibacter sp. | reverse complement strand
GAATCGAGCCAGCCCCAGCCCCACGTCGCGCGCGCCTGGTCGCGAAGCAGCGCGGGATTGCCAAACGCGCGCAAAGCCGACTGGCGCGCGTCTTCGGCGCTCATGCCGGCGGCGATGTTCTCGGCGATCTGTCTTTCGAGGTGAAAGTGCAGTTCATCATTCAGGCGCGCCGAAGCATTGCCGCGCACGAAAAGCATCCGCATTCTCATGATCAAGCGATGGAACCAGCGCATAGAGTTACCTTTCAAAGCCAGCTTTCAGCCTTTAGTTCTCAGCTTTCAGCTTTCAGCCGTCAATGTATCGAAATTCCCTATCTCCTCAAACTGGTTGCATCAACATCCTCTGGCCGAGTGAACGCATCCCTCAGGGGCTAAAGCCCTTTGTTTTACGGCCCTTTGCGGCACGGCTGAAGCCGTGCCCTTTCAAAACCCCATTTGTGCAACCACATCTAATCCTGCTCCTTCACCCTGGACCCTTCACCCTGGACCCTGGACCCCGGACCCTGGACCCTCGACCATCATCGACCCTTCCTTTCACTCGGTTCTCAGCGCCTGCATCGGATCCAGCCGCGACGCGCGCCATGCCGGAACCATGCACGCCAGCGCGGCCACCACGAGCAGCGTTGCGCTGACGACGGCAAAGACGGCCGGATCGAATGGACGCGTTCCGTAGAGCATGGTCCGGATCAGCTTCACCGTGGCAGCGCTGGCCGCGAGACCGAGCAGAAGCCCGATGAGAGCCGGCCGCAGTCCATCGAAAAGCGTGAGCCGCAGGACCTGCACTCGCCTGGCTCCCAGCGCGATGCGAATGCCGATCTCCATGGTCCGCTGCGCAACGATGTAGCTGAGCACTCCAAACAATCCAACCGCCGCAAGCAGCAACGAGAGCCCGGCAAAGACCACGAGCAGCATGGCATCGAAGTTCGCCTCGAGCGTGTTGCGGCCGAGGACCTGATCCATGGTGAGGACATTGGAGACGGGCAGATTGCGATCCATGGCGGCGAGCAGGCGCTGAATGGGCATGGCAAACTGCGTCACGTCGCTGCCCGAGCGAATTACAAGCGTGGCCGAGCGCACGAAGTCCGGACCGGCATAAATCGGAAAATACATGATCGGACCCTCGGGCTGGCCGGGGCCGAAGCGCGTGTCGCCCACGACGCCGACGATCTCGGAGCCGGTCTGGTTGAAGGTGGTCATGTGCTTCCCGATCGGATCTTCGCCGGGAAAGAACTGGCGGGCGAACGAATCGGAGATGACGATCTGGGTCGAATGGCCGGGCCGTTGGTTGTTGTCGAAGTTGCGGCCCTTCAGGAATGGAATCCCGAGCGTAGCGAAGTAGCCGGCGTCGCACCATCGGTTGTTGGCCACGATCGCCGATCCCAGCGGCAGCGGAGGATGCTCGAGGATGGTGAAGTTGTCATCACCGCCGGCGCCGTCGCCGGGCACAACCGGATAGATGAGGCCCGCCGCCTGAATGCCGGGAGCATGGCGCACGCGTTCGAGAAAAGACGCGAAGAAGTTCGCGAACGCTGCCGGCTGCTTGTAACTTGCCTGGGGCAGGGCGAGATCCATCTTGAGAATGTTGTCCGTCAGGCAGCCGAGATCGGTGGAGCGCAATTGCGCGTAGCTCTTGAGCAGCAGGCCGGCGCCGATCAGCAGCACCACGGTCAATCCCATTTCAAGCGCGAGCAGGACAGAGCGCAGACGCGTCCGCGCTGCGCCCGCGCTCTGGCCGCGCGATGCATCGCGCAGTGCGATGAGGGCCTGGTCGCCGCGCATCGAGAGCGATGAGATGGCTCCGGCGAATGCCGCGCACAGCACGACCAGCCCGAGCGTAAAAGCGGCGACCACGCCGTCGACGGCAATCGAATCGGCGCGGGCCACGTCGTGCCGCACGCTGACGAACCAGCGCAGCACACCCACCGCGAGAAAGAATCCGAGAGCGCCGCCGGCCGCGCAGATTAGAAGACTCTCCATCAGATGCTGGCGCAGCAGGCGCATGCGGCTGCCGCCGAGAGCCGAGCGGATGGCCTGTTCTTTGCGGCGTGCCGCGGCGCGCGCCACCAGCAGGTTGGCCACGTTGAGGCATGCGATGAGGAGAACGCATCCGGTGGCGGCGAGCAAGGCGTACAACGGCGTTTTCATCCTGCCGACAAGGGAATCGAGAAGAGGGCGGCTGTTGGCTCCGAAACTTACGAAGGGCTGATCTAGATGCCGATCGTGGATGCGGCGCGTGATAAGCGTTAGCTCCCCAACCGCCTGCACTTCGGACACTCCGGGCTTGAGCCGGCCGATGACATTGAACTCGTGCTCATCGATCATCTGCATCAGGTCGGGCCGCTTCGCCTGGTAGATGGGCGTCCAGAGCTGCACGGCCTGAGATGAAATAGAAGTAAAGCTTGGGCCCGAAAGCGAAAAAGAGGGCGGCATGACGCCGATGACGGTGTGCGGCACGGCATCGAGCAGGATGGACTTGTTCAGGATTCCCGGGTCGCCGCCGAATCGCCGCTTCCAAAGTCCCCAGCTCAGCAACACAGTGGGGTTGGCCGAAGGTCTGTCGTCATCGGCCGAGAAGCCGCGACCCAGCGCCGGCCGCACGCCGAGCAATGGAAACGCGTCCCAGGAGAAATTCCCGGCATGAACGACCTCGGGCAATTGCTCGCCCGCGCTCGACAGGTTGTAGTCCGACGAAGCCACGATGGCCATGTCGGCAAAGCCGTGGTTGAGCTTCTTCCACTCGGCAAAGACGCCGCCGGCGCTGGTGACGTATGCGGAGGATATGTTCCCTATGGAAACCTGTTCGTAGAGCCTCACCAGGCGGTCGGGGTCGGCGTAGGGCAGCGGGTTGAGCAGCACCGACCGAACGATGGCGAACAGGGCGACGTTGGCGCCGATGCCGAGCGTCATGACGAGGATTGCAATCGACGCAAAACCGGGCGAGCGCAGCAGCGTGCGGGCACCGAAGTGCACATCGCGGACCAACAGCTCAACGGCGGTCCAGTTCCACGTGTCACGCGCCTGGTCGCGAATAACAGCTGGATTGCCAAAGCTCCGCAGCGCCGCGTCCCGCGCATCCGCCGCGTTCATGCCGGCAGCCGTCCTCTCGGCAATCTCGCGTTCGAGATGAAAGCGGAGTTCTTCGTCAAGCCGCGCGGCAGCATTGCGTCGACGAAAGAGCATTCGCATTCTTATGGTCAAACGATGGAACCAGCGCATCGATGCTCCTCTCCTGTTCCCAGTTCCTCAGTCACCAGAACTGGTTGTATAAATATCGCCGGACCGACTGAACCCATCCCTCAGGGGCTAAACGGGCTGCGGAAAAACTCTGCATTGCGCGCAGAATCGGTGAAAGGCGTCCTGCCGGGGCTAAAGCCCCTTCGATTCTGCTGGCTCTGTGCGGGGGTTGAAACCCCCGCCTCCCTCCGGGTCGGGTTTTTCCGCAGCCTGTAAAGCCCAATGTCTCTGCGGCTTTTCACGGCACGGCTGAAGCCGTGCCCCTTCAAAACTCCAGTGATGCAACGAGTTCTGGTCCCTTCATCCCTTGATCACTTCTTCCCTTGGTTCCTCACCCTGGACGCTGGACCCTGGACCCTCGCCATCGCCTTACGCTTCGCTCACGATCAAATTGATCGCCGCCGACAGCCGGCCCCAGTTGGCCGTTTCCTTCTCCATTTGCGCGCGGCCGGCGCCGGTGAGCGCGTAGAACTTGGCCTGGCGGCCGGTTTCGCTTTCTTCCCACTTGGCCTTGATCCATCCCTGCTGCTCCAACCGGTGGAGCGCGGGATAGAGCGAGCCCTGCTGCACCTGCAGCACCTCGCCGGACATTTGCTGAATGCGCTTGGCGATCGCCCAGCCGTGCATCGGCTCGAGCGAGATGGTTTTCAGAATCAGGAGGTCGAGCGTGCCTTGAACAAGATCGCTTGGTTTGCCCATACCTAGATTATCTACAAGATTTGTTGTAGACCGTCAAGGTATCGAGGGCAATTTGTGACGGACCGTATGATGGGATTGGAGGCGGCCGCTCCTCTAAAGCCGCGCCGGACTCCGCTCCGGTGCTCGAAGCCTCCGCCAGGAGAGCGATGGAGAGAAACCTGCCATTGGAGAAATGGATCGAGGTCGATCGCTACATCAACAATCACCTCGTTCCTTCGGACCCGGCGCTCGGCGCAGCCGTGGCCGCCAACGCTGCCGCGGAGCTGCCGGCAATCGACGTTACGCCAAACCAGGGCAAGCTGCTGTACATGCTGGCGCGGCTGGCCGGCGCGCGGCGCATTCTCGAGATCGGCACCCTCGGCGGCTACAGCACCATCTGGCTGGCTCGCGCCCTGCCCGCGGACGGCCGGCTGATCACGCTGGAGCTTCTGCCCAAACACGCCGAGATTGCGCAAGTGAACATCGCTCGGGCGGGCGTCGCTCACCTGGTCGAGATTCGAGTCGGTCGGGCGCTCGATCTGCTGGAGAAGCTGGATCGCGAAGGCGCCGAACCCTTCGATCTGATCTTCATCGACGCCGATAAGTCGAATGGACCTGGCTACTTGGCGTGGGCAGTGCGGCACGCGCGGCCGGGAAGCCTTGTCATCGTCGACAACGTAGTCCGCGACGGGGAGATCGTGAATGCCGAGAGCAGCGACGCCGACATTCAAGGCTCGCGTCGCGTCTTCGAGATGCTGGCCGCAGAACCGCGCCTTATCGCGACCGCACTGCAGACCGTGGGCAGCAAAGGCTACGACGGCCTGGCTATTGCGCTCTTAGCCGGCTGACGAGCACTAAATTCCTGCCCGCGCCGTCCAATTCGTTGTATGCTCCTTGCGCAGGGGAATTTGGGGCAGGGGAATTTTGCCATGATTCATGGACCGATACGTGCGATCACCGTGGAGCGCGAGTACGGCTCGCGCGGCGGAGAGTTTGCCCATGACCTGGCCGAGCGGCTGGGC
>JBAUBR010000408.1:0-14001 GCA_049676965.1 Occallatibacter sp. | reverse complement strand
CGCCAGGGCTATTTCGCGGGCGCGGAAGTTTCGCCCCTGCCGCCGCGCCTGCTGCTCGCCGCACCGGCGCTGCGCATCCATCCGGCCAACGAGCCGGTGCTGCGTTATCTTTCGCCCGAGGTCGAGTGGGAGCTGATCGCCGTCGCCGAGCATTGGCGGCGGGAGCTCAAGGTCGTCTTTCGCAAGAGAAGCGGCGACATGAGGAGTTAGCCGAAGTTATCCGAAAGTTGAGTGCCCCACCTTTGCGGCGTTATTTGCCGCAAGGGTGGGTTCCATCACTGCGCAGGCGTGATGGTTATTTTGCGAAACAGCACATGCCCCTTCTCGCTGCCCTGCAGATAGATGGGTCCCGGCATTCCTTCGTGGCTGTCGAGCGCGCCGCCGGTAATTCCCGGAATCTCCTTGTTATCGATAATCGTCGTACCGTTCTGGACGACGGTAACTCGCCGTCCGACGAGAGTTATATCGAAGGTCTGCCACTTATCCGGAGTGCGCGGTTGCTCCGGATCAGGCGCAATAAATCCATAGATTCCACCGGTGTGATGGCTGGGCGGCTCGCCTTCCGACTCGGTCTCGATCTGCGTCTCATAGCGCCCGCGGAGATAGACGCCGCTGTTCGCGTTCACCCCGCAGTTGAACTCGACGTGCAGCTTGAAGTCCTGGAATTTTTGCTCGCCGATCAGCTCCGGCCCGTTGCCGGGACTTACCAGGTTTCCATCCTTCACGGTCCAGTCGGGCGGGCCCTTTCTGCTCTGGTGCCAGCCGGTCAGGTCTTTTCCATCGAATAACTCGATCGGCTCGCCCCACTGCGGCGCTCCAGTCCGCTCTAATGACGGCGCTCTAACTCCCGTCCACGTCCACGGCGCGTCAAAGCCCGTGATCCTCCCACTCAGCGTCTTGCCCCTCAACGTGCCCGTGAATACGAGGTCTTCCTTGGTCGACTCCTCGTCCTTCGGCGAGACAAACGTCACCTTGTTTCCCTCAATCCCGATCTTGGGCAGCGGCCGCGCGTTGCCCCACCGGCCGGTGAATAGCGCGGTCGGTTGACCGTCCTTGTCGTCGATCTCGATCCATGATGGATGTTCGCCGTCGGGCCCTTTCAGCGTCAGGTCCCACCGGCCCGCAAGAGGAGCAACGCTTGGAGCCGCCGTCGACTGCCCGGCGCGAACACCGGAGGCAACCCAAGATAACGAGACGACGGCCGCAAGCACCGCCAGAACAAATCTCCTACCCAATTTCACTTCAGTGAGCTCCTTTGCTCTATGCCAATGACTTGATGGTTCCCGACGCCTCGTCCCAAGTCACCGGACTGCTGCGGAAGTACGACTCGTTTGCCATGTGGCAACCCAGCGCCGCGTGATGCCCAAATACGATGTCCTGCACTACCGGCTGCCGCGACCGCACGGCTTCGAAGAACTTCCACACGTGCGGGCGCAGGTCGTCGTAGTCGTTGCCGTTATAGGTTTGCGTCTCCGGCGCCGGCTCCTTGCCCGGAGGCGGATCGTGCTCCTCGTGCCATTTCTTCACATACTCATCGCGCATCTTTGCCGGGTACGAGCTGTCGTAGTAACTGGGCGAGGTATCCACTCCAGCCTGTGGCGCATAAGTCACCGAGAATTCCCGTAACTCGATCAGACCCTTCGAACCCTGGAAGCGTGTAACTTCGGTCATCTCACAGCCGAGCGATAGCCGCATATAGACCGGTATGCCCATATATTCGAACAGCACCGCATGAACATCGGGCATGTCACGGCCATCTTTCCAGCGATAGATGCCTCCAAATGCGGAGACCTTCTTGGGAACCTCGTTGATGCCGAGGGAAAACATCATCCCGCTGATGAGATGGACGAGCAGGTCGCCGGCCACGCCCGTTCCATACTCCCTCCAGCAGCGCCAGCGCGCGAATGAGTAAGGATCGAACGACTTCTTCGGCGCCGTTCCCTGCCAGGTGTCCCAATCGAGATTCTCCGGCGACAAATCCGGCGGCGGCGGATACTCCCACGCGCCGGTGGGGTCATTGCGGCCCATAGTGGCCTCGATGAGGTTCATGTCGCCCAGCGCGCCTTGCGCAATCAGTTCTTTCACCTTTGCGCACAGCACGGAGCTGGTGCGCTGCGCGCCGATCTGGACAATGCGGTCGGCCTTCTTCGCCGCCGCAACCATCTCCAGCCCGTCGGCCGGCGTGTGCGACATGGGCTTTTCGCAGTACACGTCTTTGCCGGCGGCCAGCGCATCGACCACCACCTGCTTGTGCCAGTGATCGGGCACGGCGATAAGGATCGCGTCGATCGATTTGTCGTCGAGCAGCTCTTTGTAGCGGCGCGTGGTCTTGATCGGCTTGCCCACGATCTCACGCGCCAGTGTGTGCCGGCCGTCGTAAAGGTCCGCGGCGGCAACGCACTCGGTTCCGGGCAGCGCCACCGCCGTGCCCAGCACATTGCTGCCTTCCATACCGATGCCCACCATTCCGAAGCGCACGCGGTCGCTGGGCGCGGTCATTTGCGCCGCGGCGTAGGAGGGCTCCGCATCCAGGAATATGGAACCGGGAACCAGCGAAGCGCCCGCCGCGCCCGCGGTGGTCTGCAGAAATGCGCGGCGCGAGAAGAGAGACTTATTCATTCCATGAATCCATTTCCGGGGAGCGAATTGTCCCCTATGGGTTACGCGCACCGCATCGCGGCTCACGTCCATGGCTCCGGATCGTTCTGGTGCGCGTTGCGGGTGAGTCCAGGAACCACAACCCTTCTATCGCTGCGCTCTCCACCTGTCAAGGAGAACGGCGGCCGCGGCGGAATAAGCGTCTCGCCACGACCCGCACTGTGAAAGTGCAAGCGCGATTCCCGCATGCCGGATTCTCACTGAATATCGGCAAAAGACGAGTTGATGCCTTCGAAGATCGCGTCGAATCTCCCGTTCTCGGCGGCGTAGCGCAGCAGCTTGACGTGTTCCACGCAGATCTCCTTCGGCGTAGGCTGCACCTCCAGAACCCTCATCGTCTCGGCGATGTATTGATCCAGCGGCATAGCGCGCGGATCGGACTTTCCGCCCATCAGATCGGTAGCCACGTAGGGAGGAATCAGCTCGATGACCTCAATGGATGTCTTCTTCAGTTGATAGCGCAGCGACTGTGTGTAGGAGTGAAGAGCCGCCTTGGTCGCGCAGTAGGTGGGCGTCAGCGCCAGGGGCATGAACCCCAGGCCCGACGAAACATTCATGATGGTTGCCTGCGGCTGCCGATTCAGGTGCGGCAGCAGCGCGGCCGTCAGGCGGATGTTGCCGAGCAGGTTGGTCGTCACCATGGCTGTCGCATCGGCCAGATCTTCGGGCTGTTCAAGCAGCTTCTCGGCGCGCATGATTCCGGCATTGTTGACCAGCACATTCAGCGCGGAATAAGTAGCCAAAACCTCGGCGGCACACGCGCGGATCGCGGCGGGATCTTCGATATCGAGCTGCAGCGACTTCATTCCGGGATTGGCCGCGGTAGTCTCATCGAGCGCCTGCTTGCGCCTCCCCGCAACCACGACCTGGTTGCCAAGCGCGTGCCACGCCTCAGCCAGCCCGCGGCCAATGCCGCTGCCGCCGCCGGTAATCAGAATGGTGTTGCCGGTGAGATTCATTGCTTTCAACCTCCAAAGGCATGATAAGCACTGAGTGTGGCACGTCGATTGCTCACCGTTAGCGGGCTGCCGAAAAATTTGCCAAAACTCAGGGCAACCCTCCCCGGGCATGTCGCCTCTAACCAGGTGACTGAGATCACCGCTCCATCAAGCGAGATCCGGGAGAATCAGGCGTTCGATGCCGCATATGATCGGCTTTCGCTCCCCGACCACGGCGCCCGTTGATTTGCAAAGGACCTGGGATTGAAAGGAACGACATGTCTCAGCCCGCCCTGTCCGCCCCCGATTTCAATGTATTCCCCTCCCCCACCCCGATTTCGCGCCCTGCCCCGGCAATACTGGCGTTTCCCCAGCCCGACGAACGGGAAACCCCGCTACCCGATGCAACTTCCCGAGACGGAAACTGCCTGAAGGGCCTTGGATTTGCGCTGTGCATCGAAACCGGTGCGGCGCTCTGCTTCTACGGTGCCTGGCAGCTTTGGCAGATCTTTCGCTAAAGCACGGCGGGCTATCCCGGCTGCGCCTTCCCTTGAAAACTCCAAGCACCTGTCCCTCGCCGGCGCGACTTCAGATCCCGCAATTGGGGGGACGCGGCCCCGGCGGCGGCTCCGACCTTCGCGCCACCATCGCACTCTATGGCCGGTGCGAATCCAAGAACCCTCTGCGAGCAGAGAGCCCCTCGACCAGCACTGAAAGTTGATGACCCGATTACGCATGCTCCCTGATAATTCTCAAATAGTTCGCAGAACACACTGGACCACCAGCCCAGAATCTGATTAACTTATTGCAAAGATTTGCGGCTTAGTGCCCCTATGCGTTCTATAAGGTGGTAACCATGGTTTCGATTACCAATGATAGTTACCTGCCGAACGGTTGGCGTTGTCCGACGCAAGCGGAAAGATCATCGACCCAAGATACTTTTGTTTCATCGATCCTTAACGCGAGCCGTTTCCCTTGGAGGGCTGGAAATAAAAGCTGGATAACTCCCGCGGTAACTTTCGCTCCGATGATATTCGCGGTTTGTCTCCTTGCCTTCTGGAGTTCGAGCCAGCCCTGGAATGCAGCCGATACGGCCACGCCGCTCTCTCCGGCCATTTCCATTCAGAACCCATCGCCGTCTCCCGGCGCCGGCAAAATGGCTGTTAGTCTGAGCAATGGAACCGAGATCAAGAATCGCCTGCGCCTTGAAGGCCGCGGCGAACTGACCATAAAGAACGGCACTTCCTTCGACGCCATCGTAAACTTGGTCGAGCCGCGCGCTAACTGGGTGGTGCGCAGCTTTTATGTCCAGGCGGGCAAGAACTTTGTCGAGAAGAGCATCGCCCCCGGGATCTACGAGATTTACTTTTCCACGGGAAGGGATTGGGACTCCAAGACCCGATCTTTTCACGACGACGCAATCTACGGCCGCTTCGAACGCCGCATCGAGTTCTATGAAAGAGAAGACCCATTTACCGGCGAAGTAGAATTTCGCGGCTACGAAGTGACTCTGCAAGCCGTCGAAGGTGGAGACATGGCGTGCCTGCCGGTAGATAAACAAACCTTTCAGCAGATGATGATGGACCAGCCTACGGAATCGGCATCGGCGAAGGTCGAATCACTTGCGCCGAAAGGTGCCGACTCTCGCCTGCGAAGATAATTTGACTGCAGTTGATTTCTTCGAAATTGTGCTTGTTAGAGCAAGGGAGCGCAGTATGGCGTTGACGCGCGATTTTCGGGAAACGGTGCAGGCACGTGTACGAAACGATAAGAAATTTCGGCGCGGATTGCTCAGCGACGCGGTCGAAGCCCTGCTGGCCGGCGAAGAAGCGCTTGGCCGCGAGATTCTGCGCGACTTCATCAACGCCACTCTCGGCTTTCCCGCGCTTGCGGAAAGAACTGGAATTCATGTGAAGACACTTCATCAGATGTTCGGACCTAAGGGCAATCCGACTGCGGCGAAGTTGTTCAGCATCATTGCGTGCTTGCAGGAACATGAGGGAGTGCGGCTGCAAGTGGTGGCATAGCGGTGAATACCCAGAGCATTACGCGGATCAATCAAGCTGTTGCAGCGCCTCCGGGTGAAGTCCTAACGCTCGGAGACGAGAAACGGGCCTTCCGGACCGGCTTACGCCCCACTTACTTCTTCAGTTGCCTTGCTTGCGATGCTGTTGCACTACCGGTGGTTCTATCCGCCCTCACTTCTTCAGCGGCTTCCTCGCAAAGTAATATAGTGAAAACGCCAGCAGCGCGAACATGGCGATCGATACTCCGTCGTGCCAGAGAAAGGTGTGCGGCAGGTTGAGAAAGTCGCCTTTGTCGGCGAGCGACTCATAGTATTTGAGGGCTACTCCGATCAGGCCAACGATGCCGCCGGCGGCGATCAGGCCCGATGCAAACAGCGAACCGGGCGAGACTTCGCTCTCGGCTTCGGCTGCTTCGCCGGCCCGCGCGGCCATCGTCTCCACAAGCCAGCGCACCACGCCGCCGGCGAAGATGGCCAGCGTGGTTCCGATGGATAAGTACGCGCCCACGGCGAACGAGAGCGAACGAACCCCGAGCAGCTCGACGGCCACCACCAGGAAGACGCCGAGCAGGACCAATCCCCAGGGCAGCTTGCGGGTGAGAATGCCATTGATCACCGTCGCCATGAGCCGTGCCTGCGGCGCAGCGGCCTTTTCGCTGCCGATGCCCTGGATCCACTGCACCTCGATGCGCTTCGTCGCCGGCGAATAGAGGTACTTGCCGTCGGCCAGTTCCGCCGAGCCGATGGCGTTGAGCACGGTGTACTCGCTCTTGCTGTGCGTGGTTGTAGACTTGTCCGCAGCGATCACCTGGAACTGCTGGGGCAGGTGCTTCACGTCGGATTGGACGGCCACGCCGGGGTGGGGCGCGTCGATGTTCCACAGCTGCGAGGCTGCGCGAAACGTCTGCAGACCGGTGTTCATGGCGTTGAGCGTGAGCCCGATGGAAAACGTGGAAACCACCACGCCGATCATCAGCGCGATCTGCTGCAGGCGCGGCGTGGAGCCGACGAGGTAGCCGGTCTTCAGGTCCTGCGAAGTGTCGCCGGCGTTGGCCGCGGCAATGGCCACGGTGCCGCCGATGGTGATGGCCAGCGCGCCGTAGGCCGAAGCCGTCCAGCCCTGCAGGAGGAAGATGGCGCAGGTGGCCATGAGCGTGGCGATGGCCATGCCGGACATGGGATTCGCCGAGCTGCCGATCAGCCCTACGATGCGCGAGCTGACCGTAACGAACAGGAATCCGAACACCACGATGAGCAGCGACGCGGCGAGGTTGGGCAGCGGGCCGACATACGCTCCGGGCACCGGCTTGAATTGGAGAAAGAAGAACGTGAGCGCGATGAGCAGCACCGAGCCGATGACGACCGTGCGCATGGAGAGATCGTCTTCGGTGCGGAGCGGCCTGGCCTTTGCCGCGCTGCCGGGACGCATCTTGGTGAAGCCGGAAGTGAGTGCGTTGACGATGGTAGGCAGCGTGCGCAGCAACGTAATAAGTCCCGCGGCGGCCACGGCGCCCGCGCCCATGGGCCGGATGTAAGTGCTCCATAGCTCGCTGGGGCCCATTTGCGCTACGGGAATCGTTCCGGGATACAGCGGATGGGGAAGATCCTTGGCGAAGAAGTAGATCAGCGGCATCACCACCAGCCACGAGAACACGCCGCCGGCAAAGATGACCCCCGCCACGCGCGGCCCGATGATATAGCCCACCCCGAGATATTCGGGCGTAGCGTCGGCCTTGATGGATGCGCCCCTCATCACGTGGTCGGGGCCGAAGTCGGGGCGGTACTCGGGCGTGCCCGGCCAGGCGCTGAAGAGGTTTTCGTTCTGGAAGAACGCGTAGAGGCCGCCAATGCCCAGGCCGAGAAAGACGCGGCTGGCAAACGACCCGCCTTTTTCGCCGGCAATGAGCACGTCGGCGCAGGCCGTGCCTTCGGGATATTTGAGGTTGCCGTGCTCCTGCACAATGAGCTGGCGGCGCAGCGGAATCATGAACAGCACGCCCAGCCATCCGCCGATGAGCGCCAGAAAAAAGATGCGGGTGTATTCGAGATCGAAGCCGAGAAACACCAGCGCCGGCAGCGTGAAGATGACTCCGGAGGCGATCGACTGCCCGGCGTTGCCGGTGGTCTGGACGATGTTGTTCTCGAGAATCGACGCCCGGCCCAGCACGCGGAGAATGCTGATGGAGAGCACCGCAATGGGGATCGACGCCGCGACCGTGAGCCCCGCGCGCAGCCCCACGTACACCGTTACGCCGCCGAAGATGACGCCAAAGAAACAGCCGAGCAGAATGGCGCGGAGAGTGAACTCCGGGCGCTTCTCCTCGGGCGGAACAAAGGGCTGAAACTCAGGCATCGATCGCCTCCGCTGCGTTCAGTGCTGTTTTACTTGAATTTCCCTGAAGGCGAAGTGTAGCAGCGCGGGGCGCGGACGCAACAGGTAGATCAAGCTATCGCGATAATTGCATGGCTTCGAGCTTCACGACCCAGTCGGGTGCGTTGTCGGGCAGTTTGTGATAGCAGTCGAAGGTCGCGAGCTGCCGGCCGCTCTCGATGTCGGCGAGAATGCAGCTCATGCCGAAGTGGAGGGGGCCGGACTCGTACGCAACCTGCTTGCCGTCTGCCCGGAACATCCAGTTCCACACCAGCGGGTCGCCGGAAATGCGCCTGACGACGTGGCCGCTGCGGGCAAGCACCAGCGTGAATGCATATTGCTGCGTGGCATCGTTTGGGATGGACGAAAGCAGAGTCCATCCCTCCAACCCGCCGGGACCTTTGCGACGTTCCGACTCGACCGGCTTTTCGGCCGGCGGGGGTTCCTGCGGCCATGCCATCAAGGCCACGAGGAGTACGACGGAGAGATTCAAGAGACGGCTTCGCTTCCTGTTCATGCCGATTTCCCTGACCAACAGTGTAACGAAATCACAATCGCGCTTGGCAGATCGCAGCCTCGGCGCGTAGGGTAAAAGCGAGCCCAATTATCTGCACCACGGAGATCCCCAGCGCAATGCCCAAAACAATCGAGAAGCCCATTGCAATGACCAACCCCGCGCAGGTGAGCGCGCCCATGGGGCGCCTGCTCTCGCTCGACGTGCTGCGCGGCGTCACCATCTGCTTCATGATCATGGTGAACAACAACGGCGGCAGCGGCTCATGGCACTTCATGAATCACGCCGAATGGATCGGACTGACGCCGACGGACCTGGTTTTTCCCACGTTTCTGTTCGTAGTGGGCGTCTCCATCGTGTTTTCGACCGAGGCGCGCCTGAGCCGCGGCGCCACGCGCGCGCAACTTGCGCGGCATACGGTGCAGCGGGCGGCCATCATCTTCCTGCTGGGGCTGGTGGTGAACGGGTTTCCGTATTTCAAGATGGAGCATTACCGCATCTACGGCGTGCTGCAGCGCATCGCCATCTGTTACCTGGTCGTCGGCCTGTTCTATATCTGGGATCAGCGCGTGAATACGAAGGTCGCCGCTCTGGTTGGATGCCTGTTCGGCTATTGGATCCTGGTGCGCTGGATTCCGGTGCCGGGCGCGGGCATGCCGGTACGCGACGTTCCACTGATCGACCCCAACCGGAACATCGTGAACTGGGTCGACCAGCAAATCTTCCCATATCACCTGTATGAAGATTGGGTGACGCACAACCTGCGCGATCCGGAGGGATTGCTGAGCGACATTCCCTCGGTGGCTACCGCGCTGCTGGGCCTGCTCACCGGAATATGGCTGCGCGGGCAACGGGCGCTCAAGACCAAAGCGCTGGGCCTGGCCTCGGCTGCCATTGCCTGCCTGGCCTCGGGCTACCTGTGGTCGATCTGGTTCCCGCTGAGCAAAAAGATGTGGACCAGTTCCTTTGCGCTGACGGCGGCGGGGTGGTCGTTGACAGTGTTCGCGCTGGCCTTCTGGGCGGTGGAACTGCGCGGCTGGGGCAAAGGCCAAAGCAAAGGGCTGGCATGGCCATGGCTGGTCTTCGGCTCCAACGCCATCGTGATCTATATGTTCAGCGAGTTATTGCCCAGCGCGCTCGAAAACATTCATTTCACTGCGGACGGCCGGTCCACCAATGCGCCCGCGTGGGCGTTCCACCACTTCTATGCGCACATACCCGATCCCGGCTGGGCGGCGTTTGCTTTCTCTGTCACCATTGCCGTCATCTGTTTCATTCCGGCGTGGATTCTCTATAACAAGAAGATCTTCATCAAGGTATAACTGCGGCAACGCAGGATGGTGCCTCCTTCATTGGTCGATTGCAAAACGGCGATATGAGTAAGCACATGAACGGGACTTTGCCGCGAGTAATCAAGCCGGCTCTGGTGCTGGCTTGCGCCTGCGCGCTTCTGTGCGGGCCAGGAAGCCTGGCGGCGCAAGCCGCCGCGAAGCAGATTGCCATTCCGCTTCCTCCAATGGGGTGGTCGTCGTGGAACAGTTTCTCGAACACGGTCGATTCGGAGATCGTCGCCGCGCAGGCCCAAGCCATGGTCTCTTCCGGCATGCGCACCGCAGGATACGGGCAGATCAATATCGATGAAGGCTGGTGGCTGGGCGAGCGCGACGCCGAAGGCAACATCGTGGTCGACCCGAAAGCCTGGCCGGCGCTCGAGCCCGGAGAGCGCGACGGAGATATGTCGAACATCGTTCGGTATATTCATGGCCTGGGATTGAAGGCCGGCATCTATACCGATGCGGGAGCCGATGGATGCAGCACCGTTGGACCGGACCTGGGCCCTTCTTATCCGCATACCGGCAGCGAAGGCCACTACGAACAGGATTTTCTGCAATTCACAAAGTGGGGATTCGATTATGTAAAGGTGGACTGGTGCGGCGGGTATAAGGAGAACCTTGACCCGGCGATTCAATATGCCGAGATTGCGCGAGCCATCGGCCGGGCGGAAGCTATTACCGGTCACCAGTTATATTTTTCAATTTGTAACTGGGGAAAAGACAGTCCCTGGAGCTGGGCGCCTGACATTGGCGGAGTTACCGCCGATATATGGCGGACGGGCGGCGATATTGTTGCACCTATCGTAGCTGGCACAAAGAACAGCGGGCGCCAAGCCGAATTCAAAGAGATCCTCAGGGAATTCGACCAGGCATATCATCCCGAGGCGCAACATACAGGCTTCTATAACGATCCGGACATGATGGTTGTGGGAATGCAGGGATTGACCGACGAGCAAAGCCGGGCGCATATGAGCCTTTGGGCCATCCTCGGAGGACCCTTGCTGGTGGGCGCCGACCTGACCAAACTGAGCGATGCAACCCGCGCCACGCTAACTAACTCCGATGTGCTCGCCATCGACCAGGATCCGCTGGGGCTTCAACCCGTCAAAGTAAGCGAGCCGGGCACGGGACTTCAGGTGTGGTCGAAGCCTTTATCAGCCGCCGGCCAGCGTGCGGTGTTGTTGCTGAACCGGACCGACGCGCCGGCGCAAATTGCGGTGAATTGGAAAGAACTCGGACTTATTGATTCATCGCCTGTAGCGGTACGCGATGTTTGGGCCCACAAGGATCTGGGAACATTCAGGTCTTCTTATTCCGCAACCGCGCCTGCCGGCGACGTTGTTCTTCTCATTGTTCGCGGAGCCGACATCAGTTCCGCAAGTTATCAGCCTGCGCCAGCAACCGGCGAGGCAGATCGAAAAAGCCGACTTGTGAGTTTCACCCATGTTGCTTCTCGTTCGCATGTTGCCGTGGTTCAGATCACCTACTCGAATCCCGACAAGGCTGCCCGATTCGCCGAATTGAGAGTCAATGGGCAGGTCGCGACGAGAATCGCGTTCCCGCCGACCGGGAATTCGGGCGCCTTGGGAACGATTGCAATTGAGGCGCTGCTGGACCGGACCGGCTCAAACAACGTGCTTGCATTCTCGAGTCCTTGTGGTCCGGGGCCGGATATCGAATCGATTGCGGTGCAATGAAGATGGGCCGGCGTCAATGCGCCGAAAATGAAAATATCAATGCTTTTGGCCTCGAGCCAGGCAGTGGCTTCACGGGTTCGTCGCCGCCGTTTTGGCCGGCCGGAACAGCCACAGCATCAGTAGCGTAAACAGCATTCCGCCTACGGTGAACTTGAGCCACACCGGGGCCTGTGACGGAGAGAAGAAGCCCTCCAACGTGCCGGCAATGACCAGCAGCGGAATAATGCCGGAGACCAGCTGCGCCGCCTCCACGCCGCCCTGCGCTACGGAGTCTTTCCAGCGCAAGCCGCCGGGAAAGAGCATCGCGTGGCCCAGGCGGAATCCCGCGCCGCCGGCGATGAGGATCGACGGCAGTTCCAGCGACCCGTGCGCGGCGACAAAGCTCCACAGAGCCACCGACATGCCATACTGGTGGCAGGCCGCGCCGATCACGCCCAGCAGCAGCCCATTGAAGACCATCGAGTAGAACGCACCCACTCCGAACGCAATCCCGGTGGCAAAGGCGACAAAGCTGACCGACAGGTTGTTCGTCATGATGGCGCTGGTGGCCAGCGGAGCGATTCCCACAATGGACTGGGTCCACATCTCGTGCCGCTCCATGGTGGCGATCATCCTGGGGCCCACAAAATGGCGCATGAACTCCGGCCGCGCGTTGGTGAGCACAACGCCCAGCATGGCCCCGGCGAAGGCAACCATCAGCGCCGCCGCCACGTAGCCGATCTGGCGCTGGAAAATGGCCGGATAGTCGTCGCGCAGAAACCGGAAGATTGTGAGCAGGGTGGTTTTGCGGCCGGAATAGATAATATGGTGGGCGCGAGCCAGCAGATGATTCACGTGTTGCGCGTAGGTGCGGGCGGTCGCGTCCTGGCGAAGCACGGAAAGATCGGCCGCGACCTGGCGGTAGAGCAGGGCCATCTCCTGCAGTTCGGCGCGGGAGAGCTGCCCCAGGCCGCTCGCGTCCGATTGGGCGAGCAGGGAAGCCAGCCGGTCCCAGTGCGGCCGGCGCTTTTGAATCCACTGGTTGGAGAGAATGTGCGCCATGGACCTGGGCTCAGACCAGCTTAGCATCGAAACTCCCGAACTGGTGGCCATCGAGATGCCGCTGGCCGGCATTGGCAGCCGCTTCATCGCGCTGCTGGTCGACTACCTGATCTGGGCCGCCGGTTTTATGGTGCTTTTCTTCCTCGGCCTGCTGCTTCTGCCGGCGATCAGCACTTTTTCGCGCGTCTCGTCGCAGTGGGCCGTCGCCATCGTCATTTTTCTCGTTTTTCTGGTGAATTGGGGCTACTTCACGCTTTTTGAGGCCTTCTGGAACGGCCGCACTCCGGGCAAGCGCGTGGCGCGCATCCGCGTCATCCAGCGCTCCGGCCGCGCCATCGGGCTCTTTGAATCCATGGCTCGCAATCTCCTCCGCTATGTGGACCAGTTTCCCTTTCCGCTGCACGTTGTTGGCGTGGTGAGCATGTTTGTCACGCGCCAGCACCAGCGCCTGGGCGACCTGGCAGCGGGAACCCTCGTGGTAAGGGATCGCGAAGAGGAATCCCCGCTGTGGGGCGAAACCGGCGCCCGCACCTTCACCGCCCAGGTCTTCGCCCCCACCGCTCCGGCGCCCGAGCCCCATGCCGCGCTCACACTGCCGTCCACCGGCATCGCCAGGCTCTCGCCCGCCGACCTCGAAGTCCTGGAGGGATTCTTCGCGCGCCGCCTCGACATGGCGCTTCCCACCCGCCAGGCCCTGGCCCAACGCATCGCCGCCGCCATCCAGGCGAAGTCGGGACTGGAAGTCCCGGGCGAGGTGAGCGTTGAGACGTTTCTCGAGGCCACGGCGCGGCAACTGCGGGATCTTTCAAGGCTGCGCTAATTGGCAAAGTCTACAGATTCGTCACCTGATCGCGATGCCTGCGCAGCCACCAGCAGGGGGTCTCGCCGGCGCGCGGAAAAAGCGAGACGCAGCAGGTCTCGTCTTCTGTCCCGAGATAGTCATACTCGTACTTATGGCCTTTGAGCGGAACCGTCTGGTATTGATTAACCGTCACTTTGGCCGCCGGCGAGCCGCGCAGGCTGAAGATGGCCCAGTCGCCGGCATAAGCGCCCAGAAAGCCGATCGCCAAACCCAGAACGCCCCATCTCAACCAGCGCATCATCCCCGCTCAACCCCCTGAAAGCTGCATGGATTCTAACTTGAGCGCCACCCCGGTCAGTTTGCGGCGCCGCGCTTCAGCGAGAAATGATGCCAATTTGAACGCGGCCTCTTTATAGCTCAGCCCTTCGGCGCGAATGTTGGAGATGCAGTTGCGCTCCGCATCGGTGCGCCCCGGCCGCGGCTGCCAGGTGATATAGGCGCCCAGCGAATCGGGCGAGCTCAACCCCGGCCGCTCGCCGATCAACACCACCGCCAGTTCGGCGCCCAGCGCGAGCCCAATCTCGTCTCCAATGGCCACGCGCCCCTGCTCCACCACGCAC
>JBAUBR010000407.1:0-2307 GCA_049676965.1 Occallatibacter sp. | reverse complement strand
GATATGACGGGAGCGCGCGTGGCGCCCAGCGCGGGCAGGACGCCGAAGAGCAGCCCGGTCAACACGGCGATGATACTGGTGAAGACCAGCATGCGCGTGTCCAGCGAGAGATCGAGAAAGAGCGCGTCATGCGACGGCGAAACCATGCGCACCAGGAAGGCGCTGCCCCATCGCGCGAATGCGGCGCCAAGAAGTGCGCCGCTCAGAGAGAGCGCCAGGCTTTCGGTGAGCACCTGGCGAAACAGCCGGCCTCGCGAAGCGCCCAGCGACATGCGCACGCCGATCTCCTGTTGCCGGGCCGCCGAGCGGGCCAGCAGCAGGCTCGCGATGTTCGCGCAGGCGATCAGGAGGACGAGCGCTACAACAACCATGAGGATCTCGAGCGGCTGGCTGTACCGATTTCGCACGCGGACGAAGCCGCCTGTGCCGCTGCCTGCCGGCACGGCGAAGAGCGAATATTTGCGGAACATCTGCTGCGATGCGGCGGGCCAATCGAGCGGCAGCGACGCGGCGAAGATCTGCGGAGACGCCACCTTCATGCGCGCCGAGGCCTGTTCGACGGTGACTCCCGGCTTGAGGCGCGCCATCATCAGCAGCCACCACGCGCTGCGGTCACTGAGGTACGAGTCTTTACCGTGCAAGATGGCCTCAGCGCAGATCGGAATCGCCACATCGAGCTGCTCGCCAACGTCGGTCCCGGTGAAGCCGCGCTGGGCTACGCCTACGATGGGGAAAAGGTGGCCGTCGAGCCGGATCATGCTGCCAATGGCGCTCTGTGCGCCCGCGAATCGTTGCTGCCAGAATCCGTATCCGAGAACAGCGGCGCCGCCGCAGCCGCGCACGTCGTCGGCCGGATTCAGCAGACGCCCGGCGGCGGGACGCACGCCGAGAGTGGCGAAGTAGCCGCCACTCGAAAAAATGCCGTGCACGTTGTCCTGTTCGCCGCCGTTGGCGAGATCGAAGGTGTCTGGTCCCCAGGCAAAAACGCCGGAAAAAATATCCCGATGATCGCGAACCTGCTCCCATATGGGATTGGTGACGCTTTGCCGGCCATTCGGCGATGCCGGCGCTTTGAACCTGAGCTGCACAAGCTGCTCGGGGTCGCGCACCGGCAGCATGCGCAGCATCACGGAATCGATCAGGCTGAAGATGGCGGTGTTTGCGCCGATGCCGAGCGCGAGCGAAAGCAGGGCGACGCCGCTGGCGACCGGCGTCTTGCGCAGCAGGCGAATCGCAAAGCGCAGATCCTGAATGACCGTCTCGATCAGGTTCACTCCGCGTGCCTCGCGGCAGTCCTGCTTCACCTGGTCGAGCCCGCCGAATTCGAGCCGTGTCCGCCGCATCGCCTCGTCACGCGGCACGCCCGACCGAACATATTTCTCCACCTGCCGCTCGAGATGAAAGCGCAGCTCGTCGTCGAGCTCGATCTCAACCGCGGGCCGCCGAAAAAGAGAACGAAGCCGAATCAACAAATCGCTGAACATCGGATTCCTCCAAGGCAGTTCCCAGCACCTGCGCCACGGCCGCGGTCAGCTTTTCCCATGCATCCGTTTCCGCTTCGAGCTGCTTTCGGCCGCTCTTTGTCAGCTCGTAGTATTTGGCCCGGCGGTTGTTCTCCGACGTTCCCCAATGCGCTTTGATCCAGCCGCGGCGCTCCAGCCGGTGCAGCGCCGGATAGAGCGAACCCTGCTGGATGCGCAGCACTTCGCTCGACAACTGCTGCACGCGCTCCGAGATCGCCCATCCGTGCTGCGGCTCCAGCGCCAGCGTACGCAGAATGAGCAAGTCGAGAGTGCCCTGTGGAAGCTCGATCCGATCGCCGCCCATTTGTTCCCCTTTCGCTTCGACAAGACTATACAATCCTTCTTGTCGAAGTGCAAGGGGAAAATCCTCGTTTGCCGATTCGCCTGCAAAATCTAGTTGACAAGCTTAACTCTACATATATAGACTTTGTTGCGATGAAGCTTCGCCTCTCGCCCCAGACGCTATTTGTTCTCGATGCGCTGCTTGCCGAGCCGCGGGAGTGGAAGTACGGCTACGACATCAGCCGCACCACGGGCCTCAAATCCGGCACGCTCTATCCCATCCTCATGCGCCTGGCCGATCGCAAGCTGCTGGAGACGCGCTGGGAGACGCCGGATCCCGGCAAACCCCCGCGGCACATGTACCGCTTTACTCCCGATGGTTTGCGCTTCGCCAGGGCCAATGCGCCGGCCCGCGTGGCCAGCACTTCGCGGCGTGTCGCTCTCGGCCTGGAGCAGGCCTGATGGGCGCGCCCCGCAAGCTGGCCGCGGCGATGTTGAGGGC
>JBAUBR010000406.1:0-3941 GCA_049676965.1 Occallatibacter sp. | reverse complement strand
GCATGAGCTGACGTAGTTGGTTCACAGAGAATCCTCCTTCTCTGCGTCCCAAGCTACCCCGACAGCCGCAAAGGCTGGTTCAACCGCACGCGGAAGCGTCCGCCGCCGCAGCGGCTTCGTTCAAATCGGCTTGTGGGAAGCGATCCCGGACGTTTGCCGACCGATGTTTGGGAATTTGAATGCCGCTAGCGAGAAGACGCAACGGTGATCCCTGGCTTTTCCTGCCCCGGTGCAAGAGCGCCAGCCTCAACACCGCAAGGGTCGAATTCAAAGGTCCACGGACCCGCCTGGATTGGATCGCCTACCTCGAGTAGATCTTGCACTTTGCCGGCGATCGAAACCAACGTCGGCACATTCTTCGGATTGCGAACAGGAACCGAAGTCAGGTCGATGGCGCAACGGCTCCGGAGAGAGTCCTTTCACGACCGAGACGGAAACACTGTCTGACTCGCAAGTTAGACTTTCGATAGTCCAACATGCTTTGACCGTCGCTCTTAATGAGTTCTACGTACACGCCGGGTGCGACATCCAAGACAAACGCTCCGAGCAGTTGGAAAAAGTGTTGTCCGGGCCTGCCTGCCTCGCGATAGAACAAAATCTGATTCCGGTCACCGCGAGTGACTTTCCATTCATGCACCGCAATGCGGTCTGCATCTTCGCGGTCAACCGTGACCGGATGACCCGCTAAGGAAAGTGTTGCTGATTTCTTGCCGAGTAGTTGCATGATTCTCCCTTCGATACAAAACAAAGTGGGCAGCCCCTGTTAGAAACTGCCCACCCATGTTTAGTTACTGCTGTTGGTTAGCTTGATGCCTGCTGAATCGAGACCAGTGGCACCGGAGCACCGCTCATCACGATGGACGTGCCGCCTACCCGGCTGAACAGATAGAAGCCCACCTCGAGGGTGTCCATATATCTTTCGTTCAACCGAATTATGGACGGCTGCCCGTCAGTCCGAAGCAGGTACGCATCCTGCAACGAACCCAGCAGAATCGGCTTCGCAGACGCACCCATATTCGGGAGGCTCTGGTTAATCACAACATCGAAGCCGAGTAGCTTGCCGAAAGGGCCGTCCGCGCTCGGGTCCGGTGTAAAGTAAGGTCTCCCAAAACCATCTTTTAACCCGATGAGATAACCACGGGTCGAACTGTTCATGAGCCATTTGGTTTTGTTCACGTTGACGTATGCCGGATCAAGGGCCGCAAACGCGGTCGTAAGGTCATCCCACCCGATACCATCGGCAAGTGCAGCGGTCGTATCGCCAACCGTGGCAACGCCAGCGAGACCACCCGATGACTGATTAGGCAAAGTCGTGTTCGCCGAATCAAGACCCAAGGTGACTGCCTTCTCCATTCCGCGTCCATAACGCACGCTGAATTTCTCGCGGATGAAGGTGTCCAGATCGAAGGAACTGTCTTCGAGTTCCTGAATCGAAACCTTGACCAGTCCACCGGTCACGGTATCGACGCCAACGATTTTCGACAGAAACGCGGGATCAGTCTCAGCGGGGCTTGAGCTGCCTTCTGTCGCCAGAAGTGTGAGACCGTTAGCGGTGTCGTTATCGAGGGAGATTTTCAGCGGTGCGCCCGTGTTATCCGTCACCCTCTGGCGCACAAGCTGCGCCGTGGGGCCGTAGAACTTCAGAGCATCCACTAGCACACCGGAGAAAATCTGCGGGATAAGTGCTCCACCCGTAGTGTCCGAAGTGGTCAGAAGGTCGCGCTCTTCGCGTTCCATTCCGTTGAAACCGTGTAGCGCATAACTGCGAAACGCTTTGTTCAGCTTGGTGCGCTTTTCGTCTGCGCTCATCTCGACATGCAATCCACCATTGGCACCGGTAGGCCGCGCCGAACGCTCGAATGACTCATTGCGAGATGTACGGGCCTCGATAGCCTCTTGCCGCGCAAGGTCAGCCTCAAGCTGCTCGACATCCTTCTGGCGGGCGTCGAATGCGGCTCTACGGGTGCTGTTCCATCCGTCTTTATGAGTTGCAATTGACTGCTGCTCCATCAAGAGTTTGCCAATTTGAGAACGAATCTCTTTAGAATCCATTTAGATAACTATCCTTTCGGCACAATGGCCGGTTAATGGTTTGGGCGTGCGCAGTGACTTGGTGCCGATAGCAGAGCAAGGTGCGCAGAAACACAAAAGCCCCGAATCCCAAACGGGACCGGGGCTTATCAGGTAAGTTGCAAACAGGTTCGATTGATACTTACTACTGAATCTTTATAGACTGCCTACTTTGTTCCGGTGCAGGCTTGCGAACAAATGCCGGACGCGGAGAGAATCACTGCGCTGCGCATCCTGATTCGGACACATGCTGCAAAAATCATCGCCGCAATCCACTTCTGTGCAGGCGTCACATTCTCCGTCTTCACAACTGCGACAATCACAGGAACATTCCTCTTCATCGTCCTCAGCCCCGGTACAGTTAGGGTCAGTCGGATCGTAGTTATCGGAATCAGGGTTACACGGGTTGTCTTCGTCCCGCCTGTTGCGCAGCGAGTTCTGCTCGCTTACATCGATACCGTGCTCTTTAGCAGCCGCAACGATGCGGTCGAAAACATTCTGTTTCTCAGAGTCGGGGATACCTTCGGTTTGATCGAACCGTGCGAGAGCGCCCTTGATGTGATTGACCGTCTCCGTTTCGTCACCGGGAAACTTTATAGGTAGCTTCCAGGTTTCGGGATCGTTCACATCCCCGACATAGGCGAAACAGTCATGGGTCAGTTCGACTCCATCGACTTTCTTCGTCTTGCTCGCCGATGTGCGAACGGCTTTCGCTTTCAGCTTCGCCCGAACCTCAGCCGGGGCGGATCGCAAATTTGCAATGGGTCCATTGAGGTATGCCGGTTCGCCTACTATTGACCCCTCGAAAAGTCGAACCTCATTCAAGGTGCGAATCACTTGATCGTCTCCAACCTGCTCCCATGTATCATCCAAGGTAGCGAATCCGAAACTACAACCGCGCAGATCGCCGCGCTCCATAAGCGAGACAAGATCATTCGCGTAACTGGTATCCGGCAACTTGACGCTAAAGCGAAGCCCCTTGTCATCCTCTGCCACTTCCAGCGTGCCGGAGGAAACGCGCCCAAGGATTGAGCCGGTGTCATGGTTGTAGTAACAGAGCACGTCCGGGTTACCCATGCGCAGATTGCGAGAATGCAGGGCAGCCGCATAAATTCGCATTTTGTCCTACTTTGTCCTACCAAGACTCTAGACAAAATCAAGTAAGTATAACAAAACAATATGCTTGGTGGGCAGTGAGGGGCTCGAACCCCCGACTTCCTGCTTGTAAGGCAGGCGCTCTAACCAACTGAGCTAACCGCCCACGCCTCGAAGGCCATTGCGGCCTGTTGCCATGATAGCAGCGTGTTTGCCGCCGGCGGGAGAAGTCGCCGCGGTTGATAGACTCAGCCGGTGGGCCGACTGATTGTCAACGCCGACGACTTTGGACTTACTTCAGGTGTGAACCGTGCCATCGCGGAGCTGCACCGCGCCGGCGTGCTGACCAGCGCGACCATAATGGCGTGCGCCGCCGCGACGGATGAGGCAGTCGAAATTGCGCGTTCCAATCCAACGCTCTTCGTTGGCTGCCACGTGGTGCTGGTCGATGGCGAGCCGGTGCTGTCACCGCGCAACGATATTCCCTACCTGGCCGACCCGGTCGACGGCCGTTTTCAGCAGTCGCTGGCTGGGCTCCTCAATTGCATTAATCGCAATCGGCGACCAATGTGGCCGTCACGTGGTCCTATCGCGCGCGAAATCGAAGCCGAAGCCGCTGCCCAAATTGCCTTCCTTCAGCATCGCGGCCTGCGCCTGACCCACATCGACACGCACAAGCACGCGCACATGTTCTCCGCCGTGCTGCGGCCGGTGTTGCGCGCCGCTCGATCTGCGGGAATCCGCCACGTTCGCAACCCGTTTGAGCCGCCATGGAG
>JBAUBR010000405.1:0-42001 GCA_049676965.1 Occallatibacter sp. | reverse complement strand
CAGCAGCGCCTGTTCATACTCGCTCTTCACCGACCGGATCTCGTTGAGCCCGGCGTGAGCCTGCTTCATGGTCGCGTTGGGCCAACGGGACTTGATGGCGCGCGCCCAAAGGAAATAGGCGTTCTCGATCGGCGGCAAATCGTCCGGATCGCTGTTGAATCCGGCGAAATCGCCCACCTGGCCGCCATTGTCGAGATAGAGAGGAAGCGCGGGCTCGTCTTTCAGGCGGGCGTCGAGCCAGGCGGAAAAGCCATCCCAATTCTCCACCCTGTCGACGCCGGTGAGGCTCGCCGACGCCGAACCGGGTTGCAGCGCAAATTGGTTCAACCCAGTGAACAGGCTCTCCGCACGCACAAAGAGCGGCGCCGGGGGCAAGACGCGAACGAACAAAATGCTTTCGTGCTTCGGGCCGTCCAGCGCCAAAATCGAGTCGTGAAGGTTTGCCATGCCCGTGAGGTAGTAGAAGCTCGCGCCCTGCCTGAATCCATAGTCCTCCCAGCGCTTGAAGCCGGAGTTGCTGTGCAGGAGCAAAATTCCGTCGTGGAATTTCTCGAGCGCTGCTTTGCGCCTCGCGGACAACTCCGCCAGCGGCACCGTGGGACTGGACGAAGTGGAAGCAGGTTGGCCCGGGTTACTGTCCGCCATGCCGATTGGGGCCTGGGCGGCTGCGCACGACAGGAACATCAGCGGAATAAGAAGACGCGACCTGGAAAGCATAGTGGCCCAGAATTAACCCATCTCCACTTCCGCGCGAAAGACTTTTCTGACCGGGTGGAAGAGCCGCCTGACCAACCGGACGCATTGCGCGGCGAACCGTTAAAACGGATTCGAGATCAACCTCTGCATTGTTTCCCGGTAGGTTCGTCCGGAGCGAAGCTGAATGCCGCTCGAGAGAGTCACCAGGTACTCCGAATGCGATGCGGGCTGCACGTTGCGGATGCGTTCCGCGTTCACGATCACGGAGCGGTGGATGCGAACAAAGCGGTTGCTGTCCAGGCTTTTGGCAATCTCCGCCATCGTTCCTTCGACGAGATGGCAATCCGTTCCCACGTGCAACTCCACGTAGTTCTCCGCGGCCTTCACCCAATCCACATCTCGCGTCTCCACAAAGCTCGTGCCTGAAGCGCGCCGCACCGCGATCCGATTCAGATACACCGGCTGGCTCGCGATCCGGCCGGCGATCCGCTCGAGAACCGCCAGGACCTGCATGCCGTTTACCTGCGAGCCGCCACGAATTCGGGTCTTTGCCCTTTGCAGCGCCTGCCGGAAGCGCTGCGGCGTAAACGGCTTGAGAAGATAATCGGCGGCGTTCACTTCGAAGGCCTCGACCGCGTAGTGATTGTAGGCAGTCACGAAGATCACGGCGCCGGGCAATTCCGTTCCAGCCTCGCGCAATGCGGCAAAGCCGTCCATCTCCGGCATCTGCACATCCAGGAAGATCACGTCGAATCCTCCGGTCAACATGAACTCCGCCGCCTGTTTTCCGTTTCCGGCCTCTGCGATGAACGCGATCTCGGCGTCCCGATCGAGAAGCATCCTGATACCCTGGCGCGCCAGCTTCTCGTCGTCCACAACCAGGGCCCGCAGGCCGCCGTTCGAGCCGCGAATCTCCCCGGATTCGGATTGCCGATTGGCGGGACGCTTCATCCGGTGCCGCCTTTCTCGGGATGGTAAGGAAGCGTGACTGTCGCGATCGTTCCTCCACCGGCGCGGCCCTCGAGACTTAACGATTGCCGCTCGCCATAGAGCTGCCGCAGGCGGGCTCGGGTGTTGCTCAGCCCCACACCGTTCCCTGGGCCTCCGTCGGGAACTCCGGGTCCGTCATCGCAAACCTGTATCTCCAGCACCGAATTCCTCAACCGCGACCGCACCGCCACGGTCGCCGGCGCGGAGCTCATGGACACGCCATGACGGACCGCATTTTCGACAAGCGGCTGAAGCAAAAGGCTCGGGACCAGGGCGTTGAGCGTCTCCGGGGTGAGGCTCACCTCCACCGTCAGGCGGTCCTGGAATCTGACCCGCTGAATGTCGAGATAGAGGTTAGTCAACTCCACCTCGCGCTGCAACGGAATCTCCTGCGTCTCCCAACCCGCCAGGGTTTGGCGCAGGAGCTCGCTGAGATTGGTCAGCATCTCATCCGCTTCTTCGGTCCTGTGTTGACGCACCAGGACGACGATTGCGTTGAGCGTGTTGAAAAGGAAATGGGGATGGAGCTGCATCTTGAGCGTGCTCAGCCTGGCCTGCGAGAGCTGGCTCTCAAGCAGCGTTGCGCGCAGCTCGAGTTGCGCCGACAGCTTTTCCCGCTCCACGAACTTGCGATAGTAGCTCACCCCATGTTGAATGCCCACGATCGACCAGTAGACGATCACGTTCAGATGAAAATCGATCGGCACCACCGCCCGGAAGGTCGCAACAAAGTTGCGCGGGAACCAGGGCAGGCCAAACATGGGCGTGATCCCCGCGAACAGGGCTTCCTCGATCAGAGCGAAACACAGGCTCAACAGGAAATGAAGCCCGGCACGGCGCCACCAGGTCTTTTGCGCGATAGGGAAGCGCCCGGCCAGCCGCCAGACGAAGACGGCGAGGAATGCCCAGGAGTAGGCGGTGGTCAGCCAGACCACGAGATCGGCGCGCCACTGGACGGCTTGGCCCTGATACAGCAGGCGGCCCACATCCTCGCTGATAAAGAACAGCGCGAACAGGGTCCAGCCCCCCACATATGCCAGCCACCGGATCGGCCTTGCGGTCAAGGAGTATCCCTTCCAACGGAGTATTCCAGCATGATTCGTTCCGCGTTGCCCGTGAGCGCGGAATTGCTGCGGTAAGTTCCGGCCGCAAGCCGGGCCGCTCCCCTTGACACTCTACTAGAAGTGACATACGCTCGCCTGGAATGTCTACAGGGATGAGAAAGAACGCTTCGAACTGCCGCAGGGCACCCCACCGATCGACATCTTTCCGTCAAACGGCCTGACTGCGTGATTCCCCAGACATGCGGGCCGGCGGAATGCTGTTCAAAATGGATCACTTCGCGGCGCAGCGGGTCGAATTCCGGTGCGGCGGAGGGGAGATTCCCGCTCAAAACCGGGTTGAAAAACTTTCCCAAAAGTGTGCAAAAATGACCAGATGTCCTCCTCGGCCGGTGCCACAATCGACGCACGGCGTAGTGAGGATCTTTCCGAATTGTTCGGCTTAATCTGCGCTTTCCGGCACCCTGGGCCTTGATGACCGGCGATCGATTTGAATTAGCCGCGGCATCTCTGCTGTTCACGATTGAGAACCGCATCATCGCGCGCCCATCGCAGCGTTGGTTTGTGCGGATCATATCCGGAAAGAGGCCAATGCTTGGGTTGAGCTGGAAAAACCCGCGTTCGATGTCGAGGCATTTCTGGCAAGCGCCAGGCTGGCGCGAAAAATTGTCCATCTGGAGCCCAGGCAGGCATTTTTTTCGCAGGGCGACCCGGCCGATTCCGTCTTTTATCTCCAAGAAGGCCGCGTCAAGGTCACCGTGGTCTCCCAAGCCGGAAAGGAAGCTACCATCACGCTGCTCTCCGCAGGCGACTTTGTGGGAGAGGAGTCGCTCGCGGCAGTGACTGGGCTGCGCCTGGCCACAGCCACCTCCATGACGGCGTGCACCGCGCTCCGGATCACCCGGGAAGACATGATCCGCGCGATGCACGAGGAACATGACTTCTCGGACCTGTTCCTGAAGTTTCTGCTGGAACGTAGCATGCGCATCCAGGCCGATCTTGTCGATCAGCTTTTCAACTCCAGCGAAAAACGTCTGGCCAGAATCCTCCTGTTGATGGCGCAGTTCGGCAAGCCGGGCGAGCTGGAGACGCTGATTCCCAAGATCTCGCAGGAAACTCTGGCGGAGATGGTCGGGGCGACCCGCTCACGAGTGAGTTTTTTCATGAACCGCTTTCGCAAGCTCGGCTTTATCGACTACAGCGGCCGCATCCGCGTCCATAAATCGCTGCTCAACGTGATTCTGCACGATTGAGCCTTTCACCGGATCGGCGGCAATAGCCATTGCGTCTCCGCCTTTGCAACTCCCACTCCGCGACCCGCTTCGCGCCATCCTCTGCAGGCGTGTCGGCCCCGTTTCGGAAACAGCCAAAGCAATTTTCGGACCCGATTATCTCGATTCCTGAACGATCGAATGCCGGTCGCGTGCCATTGCCTGGGTGAAGGTCATGCGAATTCCGTGCTTCGGGCGAAGGATCACCATCGGCTGCGCTTCGATTGTCTGGCCTGGAGATAGCTGAAAGTCGTACTTTCTGAGCAGAGTGCTCAGGATCATGAGAATCTGCAGCATCGCGTAGTTGCCGCCAATACAGCCGCGCGGTCCGCCTCCGAAGGGCAGGTGGGTGAAGGGCGTGTGCAGCTTCTCGTTCGCTTTGGTGAAGCGCTCGGGATCGAACCTCTCCGGGTCTTGCCAGTAGCGCTGCGCATGGTGCGCGCCGTACACAAACACAATGACGGTCGATCCGCGGGGTATGGCGAGATCTCCCGCGCGGTCATCCGCAAGCGCCATGCGGTCGATCATCCAGAACGGCGGGTAGAGGCGGAGCGCCTCCTGAATGACCTGCGTGGCGAACTCAAATCTGGGAACGTCGCCGTAACTCAGCGGCGCATCGCCCAGCACGGAATCGAATTCCTGGCGGACCCTTTCGAGACAATCCGGCCGCGTGCTTAAGAGATAGAAAAGCCACGATAGACCGTTCGACGAGGTCTCATGGCCGGCAACCAGCAGTTGCATGCTCTCGCTTAATACCAGCTCATCGCTCATGCCTTCGCCGTCGCTGTAGCGGGCATCCATCAAGGTCTGCAGCAGGTCATGCCCGGGCGCCTGGTGGCGGCGAATCCTGATGTATTCGAGCAGAATGCTGTCGGCGCGGGTGCGCATCTCTTCGTGTCTGCGCAGTTGGCCCGAGACGGCAAACCATGGATTCAGATAGGGCTGAAGCGTTTGCCGGACGATGAATTCCTGGACGGTAGAGATGGTATGGCTGACGAGGTCGATGTCTTCGTCCTTCAGCCGCGCGCCAAACAGCGACCGGGCGACCATGGCGAAGGTCATTTTCATCAGGTGAGGGTAGATATCGACGGGGCCGTCGCCTACTTGCCGATCGAAATCCCGCAGCGACTCGGCGAGAGAGTCCTGCATGATCGAGGACAGAGCCTCAAGTTGTTTTCGATCGAAACCCTTCTGGATAAGACGCCGCTGCGTGCGCCAGGCCTCGCCGTGGGTAGTGAGAAGCCCTTTGCCCAGGAAGTGGCCCATCCGCTTCACCTGAATTTCGGACTTCTGGTAGTTCTCCGCGTTGGTCTTGAGCACGTGCTGAATGACGGCGGGATCGGTCGTCACGATGGCCTCTTTAAGGCCGCCTATATAGAACCGGAATGTGTCGCCGAAGAGCTCGCCGTACTTTGATAGAACCTTTACGGGATTGCGGGCCATCGCACGCGAATCCGTGAAGGAGCGAAGTCGCGAAACAACGGGTATAAGTTGGGCCAAGATCACACCTCGCCGCGCGAAGGCTTACATGGAACTGGAGGGAATCTCATGCAATCCGCCCGCAGCCGTTGAATAGCTATTGGTAAAGGGCTGCGCGCTCAAATCAGCCTTCGTTTCCCAGTTGCTTCAAAAGTACCAGATGATGCAGGATCGCCTGCGTCATGGTAGGGGTTTGCCGATATGGAACTCCAAACTCTTCGGCGGTCTTCTTCACAATCCGGGTCAACGGTGCGTAGTGGGTATGGCACACGTAAGGGCACAGATGATGGACGATGTGATGGTTGAGCCCGCCGGCCAGCCAACCTACGAGCGGGTTGTTCGTCGCATAATCGGCCGTTGTCGCGAAAATGTGATACACGCCGTTGTCGAACTCGTTGCGGTCCGAGGGGAAGTACGTGCTGTCGATCGTGTGCGTCGTCTGGAATACCAGCGATACGGTCAGCCCGACGATCAGATGGACCAGCAGGAACGACCCGGCCACCAGCAGAAGAGGCTTGCCGAGCACTACGATCGGCAAAATGAGCATGTAGGTGAGGTAGAACGCTTTTCCCGCAAAGAGGGTGGCATATTCCCGCTTCGGATGCCTCATGCGTCTCAAATATTCGTGGGTCGGGAAAAAGAAACACTCAAAGTCCCTCAGGAATACATAGTCGAGAGAGAACAATGCGTAGAAGAACAGCGCGTAGATGTGCTGGAACCGATGGAATGGCGCACGAGGTTCATGGGGAGTAAACCGGAAGATGCCCCTTCCGGTAAGAGCGTCGTCTTCGCCGTGCAGGTTGATGCAGGAGTGGTGGCCCCGATGATGGAGGATACGCCACATGTACGAGCTGATTCCGCAAACGTCGAAAACATAATTGAGAAGCTTGTTTACGGACGGCACGGACGAGATTGCGTTGTGATTGCTGTCGTGGGCAATGTTCAGTAAAAGGAAGGTCTGAGCGAGGCCGCTGGCAAGGTAGAGGGCGGCAAACGTCCATGAATCCGGCCTGAATGCGTAGATAGCGATCCAGCTGCCCGCCAGCACCGCCAGGCCCGCGACGATCTTGACCCACATCGTGCTGTCGGCTTTGGGTGAAATGTTCTGCTCGGCAAAGAAGCTGTCGAGGCGGCGGCGCAAGACCCGCGGGAAGGAAGACGCATTTGCCGGCTCGCTGGGGGACTGACGAGCGGGCATCTCGGATCCCACAATGTCTCCCATATCCGGCTTGAGCGTGATTACCGATACGGCCTCGGACGCCATCAGCGCCTCCCCCCATTGTAAGTCGCCCCCCGCGCATCCCCGCCGGCGGCCTCGTTCCCCAAGGCAGCAGCGGGTCCGCCGGCTCTCGCCGATAGCGTTAAAACCCGATAGTAGCGCGAAAAATCAGGTGAATCAAGGAGATTCGGGTCAGATCGGGCTGGCGTGAGGAGTCTCATTCCTGCAAGCGAGATGTGCATTGCGCCCTGGCTCTGCTAAAATGAACCGATTGATCGTATCCAATCGAAGATGCTCTGACGGGGGGCGACAGACGCCCGGCGGTTTCCTGCACAAGTTCGTCGCCGCCTGGCTCGGTCACCTTGGGAGATTTACCCGACCCGGACAGAGCGGCGCGGAGCGGTTGATCGCCTTTGCTCTCACAGTCGGCTGACAGTTTTTTCCGCACCACTTTTTGCACCACGGCACGGGTAGCGGCAAGGCTTCGAGTAATCCGAACGTACTGAGCTTTCCCATTCCACCTTGAAGGGCTCTCTAAATCGGTTATGGCGTCGATCCTGGACCAATTTGACCGGCTGGGGAAAAAGCAGCCGCACAAGCTCCTTTATTCGTACCTCGACCTGAATGGTCTTCCCATCGAAGACTATTCCTACGCGTCGTTTCTTCAGCGAACCAAGGCGATTGCCGGGCACTTGCGCAGAGAGCGGCGTTTCGCGGCCGAGGACCGGCTTCTGCTCGCCTACCCGCCGGGCCTCGAAATGATCTGCGCATTTTTCGGCTGCGTGCGAGCCGGATTGATCCCCGTTCCTGTCTATCCCCCCAGTTCCCGTGGCTTCCAGAGCGCTCTGTACAAAATGGTCCACATCGCCAAGGACTGCCAGGCGGCCGGGATTTTGACGAGCAAGGATTACCACACATCTCTGAAGACCAACCTGGCGAGAAGCGCAGTCTCGGCCTCCGGCGTCGACGTGGATTATATTTCCGGTCTTCCCTGGATCGTCACGGAAGACTTCGTGGATGTGATTTGGGACGAATCTTTTGACACGGTGTCGAAGATTCTGTTTCTCCAGTACACGTCGGGATCGACGATGGAGCCCAAGGGCGTGATGGTGACGCACGAAAACATACTGCACACCTGTCCGCTCGTGATCGACCATGTCGATCCGGTCGTCGTATCGTGGCTGCCGCAGTATCACGATATGGGCCTGATCGGGTGCTACCTTTATCCCGCGCTCAGAGGGGGCACGACGTACGGCTTCGCTTCGATGGACTTCATTCAGCGCCCGGCCCTGTGGTTCGACGCCATAACCACCTATCGGGCCACCGCCACAGCCGCCCCTAACTTCGCTTACGACTTTTGCCTGCGCGCCGGAAGGCTCTCCAAGGAGAGCCTGGAAGACTGCGATCTAAGTTCGCTGCAAGTATTGATGGTCGCTGCGGAACCTGTAAAGGCGGACACTTACACCCGGTTTCTTGAGACATTTCAGCCCTACGGACTCAAGTCGGAGAGTTTTTATGCCGCCTTCGGGCTGGCGGAGAATACTTTGGCGGTTTCGCTTGGCGGCCGCAACATCGTTTCGGTCAACAAGCGCGCCCTGGCGCTGGGCAAGGCTCGGATGACCACCGAAGTTTCCGAGATCGACGCCTCCATGCAGATCGTCAGTTGCGGAATCCCGCTCCCCGGACTCGACGTCAAGATCGTGGATCCTGAACAGCACGTTGCACTGAAGGATGGCCATCTCGGCGAAATCTGGATCGCCGGACACGGTAAGTGCCTCGGTTACTGGAAGAATCCGGAACTGACGCTAACGCAGTTTCATGCGCGGCTCGTGGACGATAGCCCCTATGACGATGGCTACCTTCGCACCGGCGACATGGGATTCGTCCACAACGGCGAACTCTTCGTTTGCGGCCGCATCAAGGACATGATTATCCTCCGCGGGCAGAACTATTATCCACAGGATATCGAGAACGTTGTGGAGAAAGCGTCCGGCCTGATCCGGGCCAATTGCGTGGCCGCGTTCCAGATTCACGAAGACAGCGAGCCCGCGCTCGCCATCGTGGCCGAAGTAAAAAGCCCGAGTGCGCTTCCCGACGCGCGCAAGATTGCCGCCGCGGTCAGGAATTATCTCAACGTGGAAGTGGCATTAATCTCCTTCATAGCGCCTCGTGCCATACCGCGGACCAGTTCGGGCAAGATCATGCGCCACCGCACCAAGCAGATGTGGCTGGATGGTCAGTTCACCGTCCTCTCCGAGTTTTCCCGGGAGAAGGATGCCGGGGCCTCGGAGTGCGGTTCCAGCATCCAGTCGTCTTTCGACTTGTTGAAAGCCCGATACAACCTGACAGGCATGGAATCGTACAACCTCATCGAAGCGGGGCTGGATTCCCTCGATCTTGTCGTGTTTATGCATGAACTCAAGGAGCTTCTCAAGGACAAGGGCGCGGAGCTGCTGGCCAGACAGGTCGATATCGGCGTGATTCAGCGAGTCAGTGTAGCCGACCTGTTCCGGCTGGCTGAACAGTTGGAGCGTGCTCCCAAAGAAGCCCTTGATATGTTGCGTCATTCTCTGGCGGCTTTCCGTGAAGAACAGCGCGCGGCGGAAAAGCGGATGATGAGCGACGACAGCAAACTTGTCTTCGCGCCTCCAGTGCCTGCGCCGTTGCCAGAGATATCGATCCTGAATCGCGTGCTGCTGACCGGCGGCACCGGTTTCATCGGACCTTTCTTGATGAAAAGCCTGCTGGAGCAAACGCAGGCCAAGATCCATGTTCTCGTCAGGGCTTCCAACGCGGACCAGGGCCGGCAAAGACTGAGGGCGGCGATGGAATCGATGGGGCCTTGCGATGCCGGGCTCCTGCATATGTTCGATACCCGCGTGATCCCGGTTTGCGGCGATCTGGGGCAGCCACAACTGGGCCTTGCGCAGGACGACTGGGACTTCCTCACCGCCGAAATGGACGCGGTGTTCCACAACGGCGCAACCGTGAACTATCTGCTCAATTACGATCGGATGCGCGAGGCCAACGTGCTGGGAACGAATGAGGTTTTGCGCCTCGCATTCGAAGGAAGGCCCAAGGAATTCAATTACGTCTCGACTACCTTCGTGTTTGGCTGGGCCGTCAAGAGCACCCTGTATGAGAGCGACACCAACGAAGACATGGAGCTTCTCGATTTTGGGTACAGCCAGTCGAAATGGGTAGCGGAGCAGGTGGTTGCGGATGCGCGCAGCAAGGGGCTTTCCGTGCGCATCTTCCGGCCCGCTCTGGTGAGTCCTTCCGTTACCGGCGGAGGCAATAACTTCGATATCGCTGTTCGCTTGGTCGCCTTCATGGTGAATCACGGCATTGGAGTGGATGCTTTGAACCAGGTGAGTTTCGTTCCCGCGGACGTCGTGGCGAATAATATCGTTGCGATCTCGACCACGCCGGGCACGGAGAATGCTACTTACCATGTGGTGCGGGACGACTACGCCAACATGCTGGATATCACCAGTCTCATTACCAAGTCGACCGGGCGGCAATTCGAGATATTCAGCGTTAAAGATTTCGTTCCCGAATTGATCCGGAGATGCCGGAAGGAAGATCTTCTCTTCCCGCTGCTGGATTTTCTGGTGGGCTCCGTGGACAACATCACCGCGATGGAGTTCAAACGCTATGACAGTTCCACGTATCAAAGGGCGCGGGATGCCTCGGAGCGCGGCAAAGCGGACCCGTCCCTCGAAGATACGGTCGACGGCATTCTGAAATTCATGCATCGCAAGGGGATCATTTCAGTCGCGGCGCGTGAGCATGAACCGGCGCTGCCGCCGGACGACGGCAGCCTGGACTTGACGGATGCGGTGGAGGCGGACGCGTAATTCGTTAAAGCCCGTTTAAAAACTAAGCGCCTTGAAGGGTACGGGCTTGAGCCCGCACATTAAGAGCTGATTTTGGTTTCCGGCTTTAGCCGCTGAGGGAATGTAAACTCCTGATAAATCTTCCTTCAGGGGCTAAAGCCCGATCATTTGCGGGCTCTGATGTACGGGCTAAAGCGCGTACCCTTCATACAAATGAGGTTTTTGGACAGGCTCTTACTGCTTTTTGAACACCAGCTTCTCGCTTACACGTTGGCCGGACTCAAACGTGCCGGTGGTGGTAAGCGTCATTTGCTGCCCGTCGGCGGAAACCACCCAGGTATCCTTTTGCGTCACTTGATCGTCGCGCCGATAAATCGAATTCACCGTGTGCGCATTGACGAGTTCCAGCGCTACCGTGTCATTGCGCGAGTTCCTGAGATCGTACTGCTTTCCGTCGAAGCGCGCCGTGTAGCTGAAGTCGCCCGAAAAGCGAACGCCGTCCTTTCCCTCTTCCTCGATCTTGAGCAGCAGTCCCTGCCGCATGCGCGTCTTGCCTAGATCCTGCGTCCATTCGCCGGCGATCGGGTCAGCGGAGGACTTTCTGCCTCCGCTTCGTTTCCACACGGTGATCTCGTTGGCATGTCCCACACTCTCAGTCGTGATCGTCAGCTCTTTCCTATCGCTTGAAAGTTTTACTCTAACCGTGGCCACCACAGCTCCGTTCTTCTTCTCCCTGACCTCGGCGTCTTTTTTGTCGATCCTGTGCAGTTCGACCTGATCGAACGCCGGATTGCCTGCCACGGACGTTTCGTGTCCGTCTCCTTTTGCCGTAAAGTCCAGGTGTTGATCGCCTGACATGGCGACGTGCACTTCATTATGAAGATCGGTAATGGACAGTTTGTTGGGAGGTTCGAGACTGGACTGCGCAGAGACGAGCGTCCAGGAGCCTATGCGAGGGTCTGCGGCTCCAGCCTGAATCGTGGCAAGCAATGCGAGCAACGCGAATTTATGAATGGGCCCCTCCTGAATCGGGCAACCGGGCGCTACGAAGACGCAACCCTACTAGTATACGAATTGGTCGCGCAGATGGCGCCGGTTTTGCCTTTCGCAGCCCATCGGAAAAGGGGATATCCCTTCACGGCCGCCGATCTGGTCTGACATGATGAATCTCATGGGTGTGCGCCGTCTCTGGGTGACCGGGGTAGTCTTCGCGGCCGTGGTTGCGCTTCTTCCTTTCTCGTTTCACACCGAGCGCCATCTGGAGACGGCCACCCGCGTCGAAGGGAGCCAAGCGGAAATCGTTCGGCAGGAGTTGAGCAGCCGATTTCGTTCGCCCTTCGTTGACCGCGTCGTGCTGGTGATCGAGGGGCTGCCACCCGCGGATTCCGAGGCAGGCGAGCAGGCGTTAGGCGTCGTTGTGTCGGGACTGAAAGAGGAGCCCGGCGTGTCCGGAGTCGCGTCCTATGTGGAGTTGCGCGATCCAATTTTCCTGGGCAAGGACGGTGGAACGTTTGTTCTCATCGGCCTCGCATCGAGCGAAGGCCCGGTGGAGTTGCTGGTCCCAGAGCTTCACCAGCGGGAAAAATCTCTTGAAGACCAATTGCGCAGCCGTTATCCCGCCGTGAAGCTCGAACTGACCGGCGAGCTTCCCCTGAATTTCGATATTCGCAAAGCCAGCGCCGATCAGGTTCACCGCAGCGAAGGCCTGGTGATTCCCGCCACTTTGGCGCTCTTGCTGCTGGCTTTTGGAAGCCTGATCGCCGCCCTGATTCCTCTGGCCGTTGGACAGCTCGCCATCGCGGCCACGCTGGCGATTGCGGGGCTACTGGCGGAGCGCTTTCACCTGTCCATCCTGGTTCAGAATCTGGCCACCATGCTTGGATTGGGCCTGGGGATCGACTACGCGCTTCTCATGGTCAGCCGCTTCCGCGAAACCATTTGCGCAGGACACGACGGACCCGCCGCCTCGATCCTCGCGGCGCGCCAGGCAGGCCGAACGCTCTTGATTTCAGCCTCGACCGTAGCCATCGGATTCCTGGCCCTCCTGACGGTTCCCATCAGCGAAATCCGTTCCATCGGTGTCGCGGGATTCCTGGTGGCGGGAATGTGCGTGCTGCTGACGAATGTCCTCGTTCCCGCTGTGCTGGGGTTGCTCGGCCCACGGATCGATGCCGGACGGCTGCCCTTTACCCCGCGGTTGAGTGCCGATTGGGCCGCACGGACCGGAAATCGCTGGAGGCGATGGGGAAATGTGATTGTCGCCCATCCATGGCTTGCCATCTTTCTGGCGGGCACTCCTCTGCTGCTGCTGGCCTGGCAGGCTACGCGGCTCGATACCAGTCTTCCGCGAGGGGATTGGCTTCCCCAGACAGCCGAATCGGTGCATGCGCTGCACACGCTTGAACGCATGGGGCGGGATGGCGTTGTGCAATCGTTACGCGTGATCGTCGAGCTGCCCGCGGATTCCATTGCCCAAACCGACGCCGGATGGAATGCGATCGATCAAGCCTCCAAGCGCATTGCAAGCGCCCCTCGTTGCGCCCGCGTCATCTCCATCACAACGATTGTGGAGGGCAACCGGTCTTCTCTGAGCGACCTCTCGCGGGACACGCGCCGAACGTTTCTCAGCGGTGACGGACGGGCGGCGCTGCTTGAAGTGCTGCCTGTGAGTTCGGCCTCTTGGCGCGATGAAGCTGCATGGGTACGGGAGCTGAGAAAGACCGGCGCTGCGGCTCTCACCGGAGTGCCCGGCGCCACCATGCTCGTTGGGGGCATACCCGCGCTCAACGCCGATTATCAAACCATTGTCAGCGACCATATCGTCCCCGTAACCGCGCTGGTGGTGGCGGGAACACTGCTGGCGCTTCTTGCCGGGTTTCGCTCGCTTTTCGCGGCCGTCAAGGCGATCGCACTCAACCTGCTCTCGGTTTCGGCGTCCTTCGGAGCGTTGGTTCTGGTTTTCCAGGATGGACGCGGAAGCAGCCTGCTCGGAGTTCCCGGGGGAACGGGCAGCGTGTTCCCCCTTGTTCCTATCGTCGCCTTTGCCATCGTCTTCGGACTCAGCATGGATTACGAAGTGTTTCTGGTGGCGCGAGTTCTCGAAGCCAGGAGGAGCGGGCTGAGCGAAGTGGAAGCAATCCCGGAAGGGTTGGCCAGAACAGCGGGCCTGATTACCAGCGCCGCCGCGATCATGATCGTGGTCTTCGCCGCCTTCACCTTCGGAGATTTCCTGGTGGTCAAGATGATCGGCTTCACGCTGGCCGTGGCCGTGCTGATTGACGCCACACTGGTTCGAATTGTGATCGGCCCCGCGCTCCTTCGTATCGCGGGCGATTGGAACTGGTGGCCCGGCGGACTCGCCACGCCACGCAGCTCGCCCCTGATGGCCAACCACGAATGATGCATGCGCCACTCGTGGGCCAGCGAGCGCCAGGGACAGCCACGGTGAGCGTACTCATAATCCTCCCGGAACCGTGTTTTGACCACCTTCACTCCGCCCCTGACACCCCTCCCGCACACTCGATACGAAGGTATCGGTCAATACCTTGGTCCAATTGCAGGTCAGATCGGGCTTAGAAAAACTCTCTTTGTGAAGGAGAACACTCGATGCCTGAACTTAGGAGGGGATCTGCGGGTCTGCCGTGGATTGGCGGGTGGGGCGGAGGCGATCGCCGCGTGGCGCTAAAACACAAGCTGGTGCTTGGCGTGATCGGTGCAATGCTGGGCGCCTTGCTTCAAGGCTGCACAGTGGACAAACACCCTTCCCAGGGCGAAACCAGCCTGGCCAATGCGGCTAAGGACGTGACCATTCCATTGGAAGCAGGAAAGAAGAAGAACCCGCTGCCCGAGACGGATGAGGTCGTGAGCCAGGGCCAGGAATTGTTTCTTGGGTCTTGCGCCCAATGCCACGGTCCGCAGGGGCGCGGAGACACTACCATCGGGCGCAGCATGGACCCGCCCGCCATGGACTTGGACTCGCCCCACGTGCAGCACTGGAGCGACGCGGAGCTGTTTTGGATCATACAGAACGGAGTTCGCCTCACAGGCATGCCTTCCTGGAAGTCGAGCATTTCCGAGAACGACACCTGGAAGCTTGCACGTTTCATCCATAACCTTCCCCGCCTCGACGCTGCCTCCGCCTCCACAGGAGTCGGGTCACAGGCGCAAGCCGCCATTTCCACGCAGGACAAGTACACCCTCAAAATACCGAATGGCCTTGCGTTCTCTGAGTTCAGGGGCTACGAAAGCTGGCAGGTGATCTCCATCAGTCATAACGGAGATAAGCTCGCTGCGATCCTCGGGAATCCTGTGATGATCGACGCCTATAAGGCGGGAATTCCCGGTAACGGCAAGCCCTTTCCGGATGGCGCCAAGATGGCGAAGGTCCATTGGAACGCGAAAGTGAATGCCGGTGAACCCGGTGCGCCGACGTTGCCAGGCGCCCAGCATGACGTTGATCTCATGGTGAAAGACAGCAAGAGGTTCGCGGACAGCGGCGGATGGGGTTACGGCGTCTTCGAGTATGACGCTGCGTCCGATACGTTCAGGCTCGGCAACTTGACTGACAAGCCGCCGCAGGGGAACGACGCCAAGTGCGGATATGCGTGCCACACGGCAGTGAAGTCAAAAGACTACGTTTTCACGGATTACGGGCACAGGTGAAGCGGTATGAGCTTGCATTGCAAAGGCTTTCGGCGAGTTGTTCATGGATCTCTGCGCCGGCGGTCCGCACCGGTCTCGACCAACCAGTCGGCCGCCACGGTCAGCCTTCTACCGTCCCGAGCAGAAAGTCGAGTAGCGTTCTCTCCGCCCAGAAGCCTGCGTCGCCGGGCTCGGGCGACAGAAAGGCGCAGTGGCCGCCGTGCCGGGTCTCGACCAGCCTGACGCGCCTGTTGGCGAGGAGCTTGCCGCGGGTCTCCGGAGTCATGCGGATGAAGGGATCGTCGAGAGCTTGCAGGATGAGCGTGGGCACGGTAATGTCCTGCACCCGGTTGGAGCTGGCAACACTGCGGTAGTAGTCGTCCGCGCCCGCAAAGCCACCGTATCGCGCAACGACCTGCTCGTCGAATTGCCGCATGGTGCGAATCTTGTTGATGCCGTCCGCGGAGTAGAGATCCGGGTACAGTTCGACCATGTGGCGAAAGCGCCTCAATAGATCGCCGAGAAACCTGCTCTCGTAAAGCCGGTTCTGCGCTTCGTGCAGCGCGGCGGAAGAGGCAACCAGATCCATGAGTGGCGAGACGCCGACGACGGCCTTGAGATAGGGCGGCGGCGCGCTGCCCAACTCGCCGGCCAGCTTGAGAACCAGGTTGCCTCCCATGGAATATCCAACCAGCGCGAAGCTGCGGATAAGGTGCGTGCGGGCCAATTCAGCCAACACTATGGCGACGTCTTCGGAGCGGCCGGCGTGATAGATGGTGGGAGACAGATGTTCGCCGGCACCGCAGCTCCGCATATTCATGCGGACGACGTTGCAGCCGGCTTTCCAGGCACGAGCCGAGTTCCCCCGCACATACGGAGAAAAGGAAGATCCCTCGAGCCCGTGAACGATGACAATGGTCAGTCGTTCGCTCCGGACCTCGGCGGGTTGCCAATGGCAGTGGCACAACACGAAACTTGCTCCGCAAGCTGAGGTGGCGGCTTCCACCTCGATGAGTTGGCTCTCCGGCTCAGGCAACGAATGAGTGCGCGGCAGAAAGATGCCGACGATGGTTTGCAGATGGCCGTTGCGCAGGAAACGCCGCGGCACAAAAGGCCGCATCCATGGCGAGGCTTCGGTGGAATCGAACCGGTCCTCCCCTTTGGTGCTCATGGGGCCCTGATTTTCACTTGCTACTACTTATCAGGATACGCGTCTCGGCGATGGAATGTTGCCGGTGTGGCAAGGAATCTTGCGATTACTCGCTCTCAACGACACCCGAAGTTACGTTCCTGAAAGTCGGGGAGCAACGCCGCAACTTAGAGCTTGCCAACCCGGTCACGGTTACTGCGACCTATCTCGACTCACAAAAGATGAAGCACGCACGATTGCCGCAGAGCCGCCGCAAAGTCTTCGGTAACACCGTCCAAGTTATACGAATCGCTGCGGTACGACACGACCATATCCTCGCCTTTCGATAGAAGACGGCCATGGTTCCTTCGTTTCAGAGGAATGAAGGAGGAGTCGATAGCCGCAACGGCGAAGATTCCCAGCGCACCCAGATGCGTGAGCCAGTGCGGCATCAATGCGCGATGCACTGTACGCGCAAGAAAAAGAGCCGGTTGTCGAACAAGAATGCTCACACAGATGCGGCCTTGCATTTGCAGGCACAGCTCTTGAAGTTACGATTGATGGGATCTCGGACGCGAGTTAAGGTGCATCCCACGTCCTCTGCGGCCTGACAACGGAAACCGCTCGCGAGCACCGCAACAGTCGCGGACTCATGCTGCATTTGCACCCCGCACCGTAAACCAGTAGTACCGCCGCCAGCAAAACATGCAGCGAACTGGCCGCAGCGCAAACATGCCGAGCAGACTGTCAAACGACCGCAACTCGGCTGGCTTGAACTTAAGCGAATTACACCAGGGGCACTCGCGCCGTATCCACAGCAGGCGCGGCACCCAGGCGGGCCATACACGATTTGAAAAGTTCATCTCATCCGCTCCTCGCGTCGTCGCCCAGACCGCGTTATTGTCCGCCGCCTTCCCGTGGGCTGGAATTGGAGTCCAGCCACGAGAGTAGTGATCCCGGTGGCCAGCGCCAATCTTGTTCGCATCCCACCACCCGCCGCGGCGCGCCTCGAGCATCGCCTTGTGGCTTCCCCAATGCCGCAGGTCGGGCGAGTAAGAGAGGCTAGTGAGCTGGAAGCTGTTGAAGACGGCTCTGTTCGGCGCGGTCAAGTGACGTTTCCTTCTGTATCTGCCGGGCGTAAACCGTCACCTTTGCCACCTGGAAGCCCAGACAAGATGTAATGTATATCGAGCCAAACTCGGCCGCGTTGAAGCGATCCCTCACCTTTGCCAGGGAGCGAATCAATGCCCGGCGGGTCGCGGTCTCCGCTGTTCTGCCCAGACCTCGGGACGAATGAGAGCCGGCAATCCACATGAAGTGCCAGCCCGCGCCGCGAATGCCGAAATCCAGTTGCGTGACCAGGGTCCCATTCGCTTCTGTCCAGCCTTCGCAAAACGGCACCTGGCGGAGATCGGATTGCTCCGGCAGGGTGCATCCCTCGCGCAGAAATACGGTATGCAGCTTCACGCTTGCCGGCTCTCCGGCACTGTGGGCACTTGCCTCCCGCCAGATTCGTCGGCAATTGCAGCTGAAGCGACAGACTGGCCTGGAGAGGAATTTTCCCCGAGGAAATCTTCAACACAGTCTGCGGCATTTGCTCTTTGGAGGTCAGGCTCGACGCCTGAGAACCCAGTCGCATCGGCTAGGCTCGCTTGCCGCGCCGCCACCAGTCGCATACGCCGCTTGGCGGCAAAATGCTCTTTCACATCGATTTTCTTGATGAGGCTCATTGCCGCTCCAATCGTTCTGTTGCTTGCTTGAACGGGGCTCGTCTGGAGCGCACCCTGAGAAGCTGAAGGCGAGAAGGCAGAACTACTGGACTAAGCATACTCTCTAAAGAGCCGTCGCGCCGCCAAGCGCGCAAGGGGCGCGCTGCTCAAATTCGACCGAGAAGCAGAAGCACGTTTCAGAACTGAAATCCTGAAAGCTGAGCAATAGTGAGCAGTCAGCCGATCCCCTTCAGAGCGATGATGAACAGAGGCTGATGGTGATTGCGGTCAATCTTGCGCAAATGGTCCCCATGGAACCACCAACGAGGTAGAGTTTTGGCGAGCAATCACAGCGTTACATTCGATTCCGCCGCTTTCCTTGCCAATGTCGGGCTTGGCCGGACGATCTTCGAACTCAAGCCCAAGCAGACATTCTTCTGCCAGGGAGATACGGCGGATTCCGTTTATTACCTGCAAAAAGGCCGGGCAAGGGTCACCGTCGTATCGCAGAACGGCAAAGAGGCAACAATCACGCTGCTGTCGGCGGGCGATTTTGTTGGCGAGGAGTCTCTCGCCGCAATCGTCGGGTTGCATATGGCCACCGCCACTGCGGTGAACACATGCACAGCGCTCAAAATCGGCAGAAACGAAATGATTCGAGTAATGCATGACGAGCCGGCATTCGCCGACCTGTTCTTCAAATTCCTGCTCGCCCGCAGCATGCGAACCCAGGCCGACCTCGTCGATCAGCTTTTCAACTCCAGCGAGAAGCGTCTGGCGCGGATTCTCCTGTTGATGGCGGAATTTGGCAAGCCAGGCGAGCCGGAAACCTTCATTCCGCCAATTACGCAAGAGACATTGGCGGATATGATCGGCACCACCCGGTCCCGAGTAAGCTTTTTCATGAATCGCTTTCGAAAGCTTGGTTTCGTGACCTACACCGACCGTATCCAGGTGCATAAATCGCTGCTCAATGTGGTGCTGCTCGATCAATTTCCCGACCAGAACGCGCAGAAACCTGCCCTTCCGCATGTTCCATAGGCACGGCGTTCGAACATGGCCGGAAACCCAACTATCTGGAAAAGGGAACCCCAAACACCAGAAGGGCCGCGTGAGGCGGGCGAACTTGCGCCCCAATGATTGTTGGGGATCTCCCCATCTCTTCCCAAACCCGAATCGCCGCCGCGTTCATATAAAGCAGGCGTATCTGCTCGCGGCTCTCTCCGCGAAGACTATAAACGCTGATTGTCGTCAACAGGCGTGTCTGCCCAGACTCAAGCAAATATGGCCCCATGCTGACGGCTGGTGCATTCTCGACGTTCTGCACGTCTTCCGCGTTCTGCGCAACGATCTGATAGTTCGGTTCCGGCTGGGAGTGTTTCGCGACAAGGCTGCTGAGGAGATCGTTCGACGTCGTGCCTGAATCTTCCAGTAAAGTGCTAATTCTGCGCCTCGCATTGAAAAATCGGTTATCTCGCGTGAACTGCCTGCGGATGCATCTCGCCGGCAATGTCGAACGAAGTCTGTTGCTGGATCTGGCGCGGTTGCAATGTGACGTTTGCAATGTGGAAACCTGGATATTTCGTGACCTGAACGAATTCAAGCTCCGCGCCGTTGAATCGTCTTCTGACTCCCCGAAGCGCACGCGCCAAAGCTCGTTGGGTCGCCTGTTCTTGCGTTCTCCCCAAGCCCTTTCCGGAGCAGGAACCCTGTATGCACATGAAGTGCCAGCCCGCCTGGCGGATCATGGTGTCGAAAACCGGCGCAAGGATCGCCTCCACAAGCGACCAATTGTCCCCGACAGCCGTCTGCAGCGGATCCAGGCGATCCGGCAAGATGCACCCCTTGCGGAGAAAAACGGAATGTAGCTTCACTTTTGCGCGCTTTTGGATGCGGCGGACGCTAGAGGGTCGATAGAACCGGTCGCATTGACGGTTGGCGTCACCGGCTTGCCGGGGATCGCGTGATCCATGGAATAGTCTTTGACAAACTCGGATGGATTGGTATTCTTTGCGCCCGGTTCGGCCGCGGAGAGTCCCGTTGCATCCGGCCGGCTTACCGGCGGCTGCAGATGTATTTTGGTGCGGAAACGTGAGGAAAGGTGATTCTTTACATCGCTCTGATTGAGGAGGCTCATGGCCGCTCCAGTCGTTCGGTGGCGTACTTGAAGGTTGCTCGTCTGGAGCGCAGCCTGGAATGCCGAAGGCGAGAAAGGAAGGAAATGACTACTGCCTTGAGCATACGCCTGCAATCGTCCCCGTGCCGGCGGCATTACCATCGACGATGGCGAAAACTTCGCAATTCACTTCACAATTGACATGCGCGGATCGCGACCGGCGATTTTGAGGCCTGGGGTACCACTGCGCATCAAGAGCAAATTCAAGCCATCGGAGAACTAGGTATCTGACCGCATGATCTTGTACCTACTCCGTGCCCCATCCTTTCGCCTTTTTTCTGGCGAAAGGGTGGGAGTCCACAGACCCGAAAAGCACAAATTCATGCGGTCGCTGAACTAGTCGTGAGAGAGAAACTTGAGCAGCGCCGGATGGACATGCAGGCTGCCGTTATAGTCAATGAAACCGCGGCTGCGAAAGCTGTTCATGAAGTAGCTCACTCTGGACCGCGTAGTGCCGACCATTTCCGCAAGTGTTCGCTGGCTCACCTTGAGCAGGGCCGACTCCGGCTCCGAGTTCAGCCGGAAGTCCGCCATCAGCAACAGTATCCGCGCCAGCCGTCTTTCGCTTGAATTGAAGATCTGGTCCAAAAACTCCTCCTCGACCCGCCCGATGCGAAAGAGCAGGTGGGAGATGAAGAGCTTGGCGAAAACCGGCTCGCGGCGAATGATGCGGGCTATATCCGCTCTCATTACCCGGACGATTGTAGTAGCCTCAATGGCCGTCGCGGTAGAAATCCTCAACGATTGCTTTGCCAGGCACCCTTCGCCAAAGAAATCCCCACCGTGCAGAACGGCGATGACTGCTTTCTTACCGCCCTTTGACATCACCGTCAACTTCACATGGCCGCCGCGGATATAGAACAAAGCATCGGCTTTGTCTCCCTGGGCGAAGATAGTCTGTTTGTTTCCGTAGTCCTGCGTGCTGGTGGGCTTGTCGATCCACTTGAAGAGATCGAGGGGCATACGAGTATTTTCCTGTTTGCCCGCCATGGACAGCTCCGGGACGCGACAGCATTCGATAATGGGTCGAGCCTACCGAAACAATCGCATTCCGTGCTGATCAAGATTGCTCATCGAATTCGAACCCAGGGCTGAGAGAACGTGCGACCTTGTAAGGCCGGGACGAGCCATATGAGCAATTGTGCTCACTTTTCTTGCACAGGACCTGCTAAAGCTGGATGAAGGAAATGTGCGGCCTGGCGCGGTACTGCGGTTGCCGCGCAGCGAACGCAGCCATTGACTTGAAAGCAGAGGCGGAGATTCCATGTCAACTCTTCTTGCAGAATCACAACCGGATGGCGCCTCTCAATCGGTCGAATTGGTGCAGCAAAAATCCGACACCTTCAACTGGGTGTTCTTCGCTGTGATTGCCACCTTCCACCTGGGAGCCGTGGCGGCGTTCTTCGACATTCACTGGTCATCGATAGCCGTGTTCCTGGTCCTGTGGCTGCTGAGCCAGAACGTGGGCATCGCCGTCAGCTATCACCGCCAGCTTACCCATCGCAGTTTCACCACGCCCAAGTGGCTGGAGTATTGCTTGGCACTCTGTGGCGCGCTGGCGCTGCAGGGTAGCCCCATTTATTGGGTCGCCGTGCATCGCCTTCACCACCAATTTACCGACAAGCCCGGCGATCCGCACTCTCCCCGCGACGGCAAATGGTGGTCGCACATGGGTTGGATCTTGCGCGGCGCGCTGCACAGCGAAACCACCATGCTCTCCCGTTACGCGCCCGATCTCGAGCGGGACCGCTTTTACAAGTGGCTGGAAGTCTGGCACTGGCTGCCCATCACCCTCACCGCCATCGCGCTGCTGGGTTGCGGCGTTGCCGTCGGCGGATGGTCGCTGGGAATCTCCTGGGTGCTGTGGGGCATATTCCTGCGTATCTCCATCGGCTTCCATGTTACCTGGCTGGTTAACTCGGCAACCCATATATGGGGCGCGCGCCGCTTCAACACCCGCGACGATTCAACCAACAACTGGTGGGTAGCCCTGTTGACCGGAGGCGAAGGCTGGCACAACAATCACCACGCGCACCCCGCATCCGCCACGCACGGCATGGCCTGGTGGGAAGTGGATTTCAACTACTGGGGCATCCGCCTGCTCGCGCTGCTCGGCCTGGCAAAAAACATCAAAGTCATGCGCCCCCGGCCGGCGCGATATTTGGCAGCGGTAGAGCCGGTACCAGTCCCCGGTCATGCAGCAAGACGCTGACAGGCGAACGCCAACTCTGGCATTTATCTGCCCTTAAATTTATCAAATTGACTGATTTATTGCGGCAACAAAACGGTTGACGTAAATGGGCGCCGGCGTTTGTTAGGTTGGACTGGCACTTTTATTGCCGCTATTTCTTCGCTTCGATTTTAATGGGTGCGCCAAAAATGAATGGGCATTGAACGAATCCATTGCTTTCAATGTTGTAGTAAAAGCAGTCAGGAACGGCTTGGGCCTTGTTGAAAATGTCGATATAACTAACCTGCATTATTATGATGATGCTAGCTTTATGGGCGGATACGGTCGCCCAATCGGGAATGTCCTGGATAAAGGCAAAGTCTTCGCTTTTGTTCGGACCAATTGCAAAGCCAAATGGGGCTGGTTTCGGTACTGGGACGAGCTTCGAAAACGGATGTCCTGGAGGCTCCGCGTATCCTCCATCGGTACCGGCAACCTCGTAGGTATCTCCAGAGAAATTGAGTTCCCTAGCTATAGTCGGGCCGACGTTGGTAGCCTTAATATCCCAATCGATGGAAATAGAATCGTTAGGCCCAGCGGTTGCTTTAAGAACCCCCGGTTTCTCCAAAGGGGTGAGTTCCACTATCAAGCGGGCTGCTTGGGCAGCTTCAAAATCGATAACCTGCCTCTGCAGGTTATCCGCTTGATCCTGACCGGCTTTTACGAGCGAAGCGGTACTCGCAGCTTGAGCTTGAGTGGCGTTCGCTACATCGGATGTAGCTTGTGCCTGAAGATTCAGCCGGTCCACAGCATTGCCGATGCCTTGATCGATCTTTCTCGCACTGTCGGAAAAGCTAGAGGCCGCAGCCGCATTTTGTTGAGCCGCAACAGCGCTGATCTTAGCCGCAGTAATCAGTTGTTCGGTTTGTTGGGCAGTGGAGTCGCTATTGCTTCTCGCAGTGTGCCACTGCATGTAAGCAAAAACAGCAATAACAAGAGCCAAGACGAGTTCAATGTGCCGATCAGGTCCCTCTCTGGACAGCTTCAGGAGGTAGCGCTTAGTTTTCCGACTCAAGGTATTTCTCGGGTGTTTTATTTTTTGGGTGGGGTTGTTTCCCTGGGGATTGGGTTTGTCGGGTTTCTCTTGATTTTGGGCGCTGGATGCGTCAGCTGGCGTGACTACCTGTTGATTGGGGTCTGTGCCGTGGTTGCCAGTCTCCTTGCCCTGTCGTTGATTCATGCGGGGCTAGACCTCACGGGGTAGACTTGAGGGGAGGTTGGACGTGAAACACGAATACCACGAAGGACCGAAGGCTGGCGAGAACTTTAAGCAACCAGCAAGGGCTGTTCTTCAGGCCCCGAGGGTTGCGGTTCCCAAATAACGGCCGAAGGCAGAGCCTAAACACCGCAAAACTGGCGGCAGCATCAAGGGCTTTTTCTTGCTCGCGCAAGTTATTGATTTTGATCTGGCGGAGAGGGTGGGGATTTATTTTCGTCTGAGTAAAAAATGGGATGGCGGAGGTCTCACAGAGCGACCATGAGAACAATTGACGCTGCCCCAGTCTCATTGATTGTCCAGGGGTTAGACCTGAGTCCTGAGCCGCTTTGGTTGTCTCAGAGGCCGAACCTTAGGTGAGGCTGCTGGCCAGCGTGTTGCTGATGAAGGTGAAAGCCAAATCCAGACCACCCCCCAAAGCCTTCACAGCTGCCGTTGCCCCGAATGCGACGAGAACCAGGACCAAGGTGTATTCAACCAGGTCCTGGCCTTCTTCGCTGGTCATCAGGGCTTGCATTTTGACAGACAATTTGAGTAATAGGGCGCGCATTTTCGTGATTCTCCTCAGTTTTTAATGTTGGGAGGCCGTCACGCCTGGAGTCTTGGAAGGGGGAAATCAGTGCAACGTTGGAGGCTGCGTCAGAGCGCCTCGACACAAAGCTCGCGCAATAGGAAACAGCTATTCTGGCAAGCCCAACAAGCCACCATGGGGGTGATGGCCTGTTGAAGTTGCAACTTCGATTATGTGAGGCTGCTGGCCAGCGTATTGCTGATTGTGGTGAAGGCAGAGTTCAGCCCTTGTCCCAAAGTCTTCAGCGCCGCCGTTGCTCCAAAAGCGACTAGAGCTACGACCAGGGCGTATTCAACAAGGTCCTGGGCTTCCTCACGGACGATGAGGGTTTGCATCTTGACACAGATCTTGAGGATGAAATTGTTCATTTTTCGATACTCCTTCGTTTGATGGGGTCTCTAACCGTAACACTTTAGAGCGGGCGGGATCAACGAACATCGGCGTGAGCGGCCCTCATCATGTTGACCGGACCACAAAGGCACTTCATCGCCGGCGGCCATAAAGCCGCTAACCCATCCATTGCGGGCCGCTTCCTCGACTGGTTACAGCTCTCTTGATTGAGGGGTGACGCCGAATCGTTGAGGCAGTTCAGTTCCATGAACCGCTGGCGGCTCCAGACGAGTGTATTTGGCACGCCGAAGTTTCATGCGCCCGGCGCATGGCTGGAAAAGCCGACGCGGTCGGTAAACCGGCTGGAGAATTGTCCTCCGGGGTTGAACCACTGGAAGATGTCCAACCAGGCAGCGACGTTGGCCGCGCCGTAGAGACGTTCGAGCATCTGATGGCTGCCGGTGAGGAAATTGCGCTGGCCCCAATGGGGGCGGGCGTTGAAGCGGTCAGTGAGGGCGTTCTCGTAGCGCCAGGGGAGGGAATCCGAGCCAAAGGAGCCGCGAAATATCGGCAGTTCGATCATGCAGGTCTCGCGGGGCTGCATGGAAAGATAGCCGGGTGAGGGCGCCACGTAGCGCACATTGACGACGCCGCAGTGGTAGGTGCCTTCAGCGCGGGCTTCCGCCGCGAGGGCGAGGACGGCATCGATGGCGTCAACGTGGAGGTTGAGGTCGACGCCAAGCTCGCTTGAGACGGCGGGGAAGGTGTTGATCGAGCCAACGTTGAGCAGTTCGTAGCTGGGCCCGACGTAGGGGGCGGGATCGGAGAGGTCCTGGAGGGACGCTTCCACCAGCTTGGGCGCGATGGTGGGAAAGGCGATGACGAGCGCGTCGAGAAAATCGCCGGAGCCGGGAAGGTTGGCGAGGAACTGCGCGAACAGATTGCGGAAGGGTTTGGGAGGACTGGGTACGGTCGGCTTCGGGACCTCGTCGCGCAGGGTGAGCATGCAGGTGTTGTCGCCGTTGAGGACGTGCGGGTTGATGACCACCTCGACATGCCGGTGGGCGCGAATGAGTGCGCCGTCGCGGAGCTGGCCGCGCAGCTCGCTCCACTTGTGAAGGGTGATGGTTTCGGACAACCAAAATTGGCGGCGTACGCGGAGCAGCACGGCGAAGACGATGCCGAGGCTGCCGATGCCCACTACGGAAGCCTGGAAGAACTTGTCGTCCTGGATGAGCTGGACGTTACCGGCCTGCGCGGCGAACTTTGCCGGGTCGGTGATGCCGTTGGCCGGCTCGATCTGCACGACCTGGCCATCGGCCTTGACGACGATGAGCGCTTCGACGGCGCTGGGGAAGGATCCCAGCGTGATTCCGGAGCCGTGCGTAGAGGTGGAGATGACGCCGGCAAGGGTTTGACCGTCGTAGCTGCCCATGTTGATCAAGGCCAGACCGCGCCGATCGAGGGCGGCGTTGAGGTCGTGGATGGTCATTCCGCCGGAGACGCGAACGACCGTGGATGCGTCGTCGGGATTCTTAAGGACGGCAGGCTCGGCGGCAACGAGAGGCTCGAGCAGCTGGTGGGTCTCGATGGCAATGCCATCGGTGAGGGCGGCGTCCGAAAACGCGTGATGCGAGCCGACTGCGCGGACCGCGCAATAGAGCGCAGCGGCTTTCTGAAGCGCGGCCTGCAAATCGGCGAGAGTCGCGGGGCAGACGATCTCATACGGCTGCGCAGTTTGCGTGGCTACGTAGTTCTTCCAGGTTTTCGCCATGCCGCAGGCGGGCTCATCGGCCTTCGCGAACAGTCCTATTCCCGCGACCGGCGTTGGCACGGAGAAGTGCGCGGAGACAATGCTCATGAATGTTTTGGGATCGGCGTGGAGTCGCTGAATCGTTGCGTCGATGAGAGTTTCATCGTTGGGATGGTCGAGCAAACCTTCGAGGTTTCCGACAATCGAACGCTCCAGATCGCTGCTCACTTCCGTGGGCAAACGTTTGAAAAGGTTTGCAAACCAATTTGGTTCCATTCGTCACACCTCGGAAAATCGGAACTGCGTGCAATTGTATTGCACGAAAATCATTCGGGAACAGCAGGATGCTAATGTAGGATTTCCTCTATCGGAGAATAACTCAGCCCTGAGTGCCTTGCAATGAAGATGCGGCCAGTGCAGGAAACCATTTTTCCCGGGCCGGACCTGCTTTCCGCGGCACAATCGCGCTAAGGCCAGCAGCACTTAATCCTGAGAATTGGATTGAGCTTATCCGAAATATTGAGGAGGTCATCGGGAATGAGTGGCTGTGCTGCGCAGGTATTTACCGAAGTCAGGCTTTGAGCCGCGAAAACTCATTGCCGCCTGCATGGCCGCTCTCGGCCTCGGTCTTGCGTCGATGGCTTATCTCACGCCGCATCTTCCCCAGCTCTATCTCACCGCTGTGTGGATTGGAGTTGCCGGCAGCGGGACTTATCAGCTTGGTTACGCGCGCATCATCGCCACGTGGTTTGAGCGCCGGCTGGGAGCGGCGCTATCCATCCTGGTCGCCGGCTCCAGCATCGGCTCGCTGCTGATTCCGCCGATGGCGAGCCGGAGCCTGCTTGCCGGCGCACCCTCCGGGCGGCAGTGTGTTCGACTCACACGCGCCGACGCTAGAAATAGAACTTCCCGGCAATCTGAATGGCACGCGCAGGCTGCGGATCGCCGCCGGGGTTGATGGGTTGATCAACCGAGTTGATCACGCCGAAGACCGTTGGCCCGGCTCCGAAGTTGCCGTTGGGATTCGCGAAGTTCGCATGATTGAAGGCGTTGTAAGCTTCGAGGCGCAGCTGCACATAGCGCGGGCTCTCGAAACCGCCGACCGGAATGTTCTTGTAGACTTCGAAGTTCGAGTAGTTGAATCCGGGCCCATGGAAGAAGTTACGCTTCACATTTCCGAAGGTGCCGATCGGCTCTTGTGAAAACGTCGAGGTATTGAACCAGTAGTGGCCGGGGTTTCTGGGATTCTCGGTCTTGATGTGGAACGTCGAGGTCACCGGAACATCCGGGCAATTCACAAAGCTGAATTGATCGCAATAGAGCGAGTTATAAACTCCTCCATCGTAGACCGTGACGGGAAAACCGTTCTGCAGCGCGGTGATTCCCGAAATGTGCCATCCGTTCAATGCAGAGCGGAGGTACGCGACGTCGCGGACGCGGTGCGGCACCGGGATTCCATAGTTATAAATCCCTACGAGCCGCTGAGGCGCATCGTAGGCCGAGTCTCCATAGCTCAGATACTGATAGCCTGGAACATAATTGGTCCCATAGCCGTTTGCCACCGAGTCTTCCAGACTGGAAGCATTGTCCAAAGCGTGGCTGTACGTGTAGGCCAGCGCAAAATACAAACCGTGCGTCGGCGCCTTGGCCAATGAAACCTGAAGCGAGTTGTAATTGGAGGCGCCGTTGGTGTGCATCCCTCCGATCGAGAGATAGTACGGCAGCCCGTTGGGAAACACCTGGGGAATCTGCGTTCCGGGAACCGTGCCCGGCTGCAACTTCTCGCCGGGGAAATAGAGCGACTGCGAACCAATCAGCTGCAGGCAAGTAAACGTCTGGCCGTTCAGCATGATCGGCTTGCTCGTCCCGGTGCCGTTCAGGCAGTCGTCATGGCCTTGCTGGGTAATCGGATCCCCTTCCGCGGCGCGATCCAATCTTCTGCCCAGCGATCCCACGTAACCGGCAGTCAGCACCATGTTGCCGGGTAACGCGCGCTGCAAGTTCAGGTTGAAGTTATACGTGTAGGGAACATCGAAATCGGAGGTGAGGTTATCCATCTCCAACGGATAAAGAGACATGAAGCTCACATTCTGACCGGGTTTCGGCACAGCATAGGGGAAGGGATTCGCCGGGTAAGATGCGCCCGGAGTGCCGGCGATATCCTGGAATGGATTGGCGAAGCTCGGATTGCCGCCCAATCCTGCCGCGCCCACGCTGTTCTCCGAGAAGGGCGGATCGTTCGAGTTGACCTGCGCTCCTTCTCCCTGCACGCGGTTCCAGTAGAGACCGAAGCCTCCGCGAATCACGAAGGCGTGCTGCCCCGGCGTTCCGGAGAGCGCGCCCAAACCGCTGTTTGGCGACCATGCAAAGCCGACGCGGGGAGAGAGATGATCCCAATGTGTGGTTGGGCTGCCGTTGCGATTGCAACCGGGATCTCCCGGATACAACGTTCCCGGAGGAGCGCCGGGAAATACCTTTGACTGAACGTTGGTGGGATACCAGCAGGTGACGCCTACTCCGTCGTATTGCAGGTTTTCATACGGAGTTTCCGCATCGTAGCCGACGCCGTACGCGAGCGTCAGCGTGTTGGACGCCTTCCAGTGATCCTGGGCATAGGCGTAGTACTGCGACGCCCTGACATCGACAAAGAAGCCAGACCCCTGGTTGTATGTGGCAGGAATTCCGAGCAGGAAATCCGCGGCCGGGTCGCCTGTGCTGTAAGTAGCCGAAGGATTGAAGAAGAATGCCCCGCTATTGTCGGTATAGTACGGATTGCTCAGAACAAACCGCTCCACGTTGGCGCCGAACTTCAAATCGTGATTGCCGAGAACTTTGCTGAAGTTATCGAAGTAAGTATAGTTTTCATCCTTGCGCGGCTGCGGGCCATTAGTGCTGAATCCAAGAGCGAAGTAGCCATTTACGTTCATGAAAGGCAGCGCGCCCGCGGCGGAATCCTGGGGCACAATGTCGAATCCGAACGAAGAGGGCGCGGCGAGCGTCGACGCCGCCGGCTCCAGTTCCGCATAGTTGAACCGGAAATATCCGGCGCGGAGCTCGTTCAACGTAGTGCTGTTGAATACGTGCGTCCACGATGCGTTGAATATCTTGACATGAGACGAGTTGTCTGCGGCGAAGCCGGGAAGCGTCGCGCCCGTACCCGTCGACTCGGTCGAGGGAAGCGGCAACGTGTTTGTCGCCGGGTTGGAGTCGAAGATCGTGGAACCCCAGAGCGTATCCTTCTTAGTCAACTGGTCGTCGATGCGAATGATGCCCTGATCGTCCGCGGAGGTGTTCGGCGCATTGAAGTTGAAGTAATTGATCCCGGCGCTCGTGTAATTCGGCGCGGGGACATACTTGCCGAGCAGGGTGCTTGCAATCGGGTTGAAGTCCGATACCGGGATTTGCGCGTTCGGAAAGCAGCTGTTCCAGGGCGTGCCTGCCGGGCAATCTCCCTTGGGCCCGCGCACTCCGGCGGGAAATGGAATGGGCTTCGAGGAGAACTGCGCTTCGTCGGCCGAGAAGTTCCCGCCTCTTTGATCGTTGGAGAAGACAGGAGTGAGCTGCGTTTGCGCGGTGCGGTTCCGCAATCCCTGGTAGGCGACAAAGAAAAATGCATGATGTTTCCGGATCGGTCCGCCCAGCGTGCCGCCGAAGACGTTCTGGTGAAAGGTGGGCCTTGTGGTTGAGAAGAAATTGCCGTTGTTGAGAAATGTGTCGCGATAAAACTCGAAGCCATCGCCATGGAACTGATCGGTGCCGCTTTTCAGCGCTTCATCGACGATTGCGCCCGAGTTGCGGCTGAACTCCGGATCGAGCGTGCTGGAGATCACATTGACCTCGGCCAGCGCATCCGGGTTCACTGTGATTCCGGGCTGGTTGAGCAGGAAATCATTGATGTCGGTTCCATCGAGCAGATAGGAGTTCTCCTGGGTCTGGCTGCCATTGGTCGAGAAGGTGGCTTCGCGGTCCGAGGCTTCCATGACTCCCGGCGCAGTTTTCTGCAGTTGGACGGCATCGCGCCCGAGCGTGGGGAGTTCCGTGAGTTCCTGGGATGCGATCACGCTTTTGAGCTGCACATCCGAGGACTCGACCTGCACCGTGTCCGAATTCACCTGAACGGTTTGCGATGACGTTCCGAGCCGCAGCCTGGCGTCGACTTCGCGCGCCGAACTCAGATCGAGCATGATCCCCGTCGCGGTGAAGCGCTGGAATCCCGAATCCTCCACGGTGATCGAATACGGCCCGCCGATATGGAGGTCGGGAAAAATGAAGTAGCCTTTGTTGTCGGTCTTCTGGCTGCTCGAAATGCCGGTGCTCGTATTGACCGCTGTCACCGTCGCATTGGGCAGCACAGCGCCATTGGGGTCCGTAACCGTGCCGTGGATCGATGCCGTTGTCGCCTGCGCAGTTGCATGACCGGAGCCAAGAACTGTGCTCACGGCGAGCAGCATGCCGAGTGCGATGTACTGAATGCGATGTTTCATGGAGCCTCCAGAAAATCGTGATCCAACCTCTTTTGCGTGCCGTGAAGCCAAATATGAACTGCCATAGGCTCAAAGGGATTTAGAAACTGGTTCAAACAGTTTTCTCCTTCGGCCCTCTCGGCTGGCCCTCTTCCCCTAGAGGTCGACCGCGGGTTTTTGAAAACGCGGCAGACTGCATCGGCTTTCGAGCGGGGCCGCAAACTTTCAGCGATCGCAAAAGGGGAATGTACTGCGCCAAAACACAGGAACTGATTGCGGCCACAATCATCTCAAAGAAGTGGGGGATGTTGTCCTCAACCATCCGGACGAGGCCATCATCCATCCAGCGACGGAAGCTGTGGTTCGCCACAATTCCGAATTCGTCGTGGAGAATCAGCCTCCCGACGACGCTAGAAGCATCAAGGTGGCGCTCGCGAATTAGGATTTCGTGCGTTACTTCCTGCCAGGCGTCGATCTATCGCGTCAACAGATTGCTATGCAGCAGTTCATTCCCGGCGTCGCGGAGTTGGGGCGAGATGTCGAGCGGCAGAGAGGCTACACCAATCGGTGTGTCGCGCCTTCATCCATCGGGTGGAGGCGAGCACAACAGCCCTGGGGCCATTATGTTCATTGCAGCCGGGGTGACAGCGTCGAGCATCGAACATCGATCCAGGGCTTTGAGCTGAATTTGTCTCGTTTGAATAAGACGCTACCCCACACCCAATTGTCGTAATCAACGATTATCGAGGCGAACTATGAATCGGCGAGATTTCTTGCGAGCGAATAGCTCAATCTGTGCTGGTTGGGCTCTCTCCAGGGCGGTGCCGGTCCTGGCGCATGCCCCATCCGCAGGCGAGTGGCGAACTTTCGAGGTCGTCACCAAGGTTGAGTTGTTGAAGCCTGACGGTGTCAGTCGCATCTGGCTACCGGCTCCGCTGATTCGCAACACGCCGTATCAAAACACGATTTCGACCGGTTTCACGGCGAAGGGTGGAACGGCCAGGCTGAGCAAGGACAAGCAAAGCGCTCTCGGGATCGTGTCGGCGATGTATGCTGCAAACGCCAAGCCGGAGCTGAGCCTGACCAGCCGCGTCGCGCTGAAAAACTACGCCGTCGATTTGTCCGCCCGAGCAACAGCGCCACCCGCGTCAAGAACTGAACTGGATTATTTCCTTCAGCCCAGCCGATATGTGCCGACCGACGGCATTGTCAAACAGACCGCGCTGAAGGCGACCGCCGGCGCGACCACCGACATCGAGAAGGCGCGGGCTATTTATGACTGGGTGGTGGAAAACACCTTCCGCGATCCGAAAGTCCGCGGCTGTGGTCGTGGCGACATTCGATTCATGTTGGAGTCAGGTGATATGGGCGGCAAATGCGCTGACTTGAACGCTCTGTATGTCGGCTTGGCCCGCTCGGTGGGCTTGCCGGCGCGGCATGTTTATGGTTTGCGGATCGCGAAATCGGAGCGGGGCTACAAGAGCCTTGGACTGGCCACCGATATAGCAACTAAGGGACAGCACTGTCGCGCGGAAGTCTACCTGCGCGAGCATGGATGGGTGCCTGTGGACCCAGCCGATGTCCGGAAAGTAGCTTTGGAAGAACCTCCCGGAAATCGTCCATTGAGCGATGAAATGGTGTTGCGGGCCCGCGATTGTCTGTTCGGTTCATGGGAGATGAATTGGATGGCATACAACTACGCTCATGACGTGGACCTACCCGGAGCGGCCAGCAAACCGTTGGTGTACTTCATGTATCCGCAGGCCGAAACCTCGGAAGGACGGATCGATCCGTTCGATCCGGATAACTTCAAATATGAAATCACCGTGAAAGAAATCAGCTAGTCGTCGTGTGATTCGAAGCGCGAAAGATCGATCTGTGAGCGCGTGAGTTATTTCGATGAGCGGCGCCGGCTGCGGAAATGCAAAGAAGTCTCGCTTCCGCGTAAGGCCGGAATGACAGCATCGTGCTTCCAGATTCGAGCCCCGAGCGATTGGTCGCCTATCCGTCAGTTAGCGCTTTACGGATTGAAAGGTCGGTTTGTGCAACGGAACCGCGATGCGTCGATCACTTCGCGGGTCGAAGCTTCACTCGCTGCGGTTTGCTTGCGGGCAGCCCATCGAGCTCTCTCTGAAGATCAATGTCTGCCAAGCGCCTCAGGAATTCCTCACAGCACTGGCGAAGAAGTGCTTCGGGCGGGTTTTCGTCCGCCTTGAACTCTCGGTAAACTCTCACTCCTCGGCGAATCTTAGCTTCAGAGAGACCCTGTTTGCGAAGCATCATTCGCAAGGCCGAGTTTTCCCGACGTACCTTCTCGGCTATCTGAAAGATCGTCAAAACGGTGCCAAGATCTCTCGAAGAACTCCTCCGTTTCGTCACAGACTTTCCAATGTGCATGACCGAGTGACAGCGTACCGAAGATGAGAGACTCTGTCCACGGCTTTGGTTGAACAAGCCGATAGATATTCTCAAGAGTGAAACCTCGCTCAGAATGGGTTCTCCAACTCCCTGATTCAGTGTCAGTTCAGAGTTTTGACGAACGACAGCTACCAATTCGACTACAACCGTCAGGTGTGTCAACCGTCACCTGTTCCATTGAGTGAGGGCCTGATAAATAATCAGTGCAAAGAGGCAAAGGAGGGAAGTAAGTATAAGTGCAATACCGAACCAGTGAACGACGGACACCCAGCAGCTCATAAATGTTCTTTGATTTCGTTTTGCGATTGATTTCGTCATTTGCTCAAATCCGCGCCCGAGGTAGATAGCCCCTCTTCGCTCCGTTGAGTAGCTGGCATTCAATCGCTGTTGGGGGCGGGGAGAGTGTCTTTCTCCCGCGCAATCCACACATAGAGCGTCGGAAGCAGGAAGATGCTCATCGCCAGGTTGGTGATGAGCCCGCCGCAGATGACGATGGCGAACGGCCGCTGCGAGTCGGAGCCGATGGCGTGCGAGAGCGCAGCCGGCAGCAGCCCCAGCGTGGCGACAAGCATGGTCATCATGATGGGGCGCAGGCGCAGGACGGCTCCTTCGACCGCGGCACTCTCTATAGAGTGGCCGCGCGCGCGGAGCTGATTGATGTATTCGAGCATGATGACACCGGTCTGCACCGAGACGCCGAACAGCGCCAGGAAGCCGACTTCAGAGGAGACGCTGAAATTGGTTCCCGTGATCAGCAGCACCAGCAGTCCGCCCAGACTGGCCATGGCCACCGTCGCCAGGATGAGCAGAGCCCATTTGAACGACTTGTACATCGTGTAAAGGATGATGAAGATGAGCAGAACGGTGAGCGGTACGATGACGGCCATGCGCGCTTCGGCGCGGACCTCGCTTTGATACTCGCCTTCCCAGCCGAGGTGGTAGCCGCGCGGCAGCTTGACCTGCGCGTTGACTTTCTCAATCGCTTCGCGGACGGCGTCGCCGAGCGCGCGGTCCCGGACGCTGTACTTGATGGCCACGTAGCGCTCGTTGTTTTCGCGGTAAATTTCCGAGCCTTCGTCCGCCTCGCGAATATCGCAGAGCTGGGCCAGCGAAACACGCTCGCCGGTGGGCGACAGCAGCCTGATATTCTCGATGGCCTCGCGCGTGTCGCGGTACTTCGGCAGGTAGCGCAGGGTGAGGTTGTAAACTTCCTCGCCCCTCAGCACCTGCGTCAGCGCCGTGCCTCCGACCGCGGTCTGGACTGCATCCTGCACGTCGGCGACGTTGATCTGCCAGCGCGCGGCCTTGGCGCGATCGACGGTCACGTCGAGATCGGGCTGGCCGGTGACCTGGAAGACTCCGATATCGGTGATGCCCCGCACCCTGCTCATGACGGCTTCAACCTGGCCGGCGAGATCCTCGAGCTCATGCAGATCGCTGCCGTAGACCTTTGTCGCCAGCTCGCCTTTAACGCCGCTGACGGCTTCTTCCATGTTGTCTTCAATGGGCTGCGAGAAACCCCAGATGACGCCGGGGAATTTCGTCTCAAGCTCCATCTGCATGGAGGCGATCAGGTCGTCCTTGTTCTCGTCGAAGACCTTGCGCCACTGCTCCTTGGGCCTCAGTCCCACAAAGTATTCGGTATTGAAGAAGCCGGTGTGGTCGGTACCGTCGTCGGGCCGTCCGATCTGGCTGGTGCACTCCGTGGTTTCGGGAAACGAGCAGAGCAGGCGGCGCGCTTCATTCGCCACGCGCACGCTCTCCGCGGACCCCACGCTCTGCTCCAGCGAGCCGCGCACCCACAGCGCCCCCTCATCCAGGTGGGGCAGAAACTCCGAGCCGATGACGCCGCTGAAGGCCAGAAAAACGGCGAGGATGAGCGCGCAGACACCGCCGCCGAGCATGACGCGGTGATGACGGATGGCCCAGGTGACCCCGTTGCGGTACCGCTCGCGAAGAAATTCCATTATCGGGTTCTTCCACTCTTTGGCGCCTTTGCGGAAGGCAAAGCTGCTCAGAACCGGGGCCAGGACGATGGAGAAGCTGAGCGCGCCCAATAGCGCGAAGGCCACGGTCCACGCCATGGGGCGGAACAGGCGGCCCTCCACCGCCTGTAGCGTGAAGATCGGCAGGTAGGCGGTGATGATAATGGCGATGGCGTAGAAGACGGGCCGTTGCACTTCGTGCGCGGCGTCGCGAATCTCCTGGCCCGACGAGGGCGTGACGTCGGGGCGTGAGAGATGGCGGACAATGTTTTCCACCATGACGACGGCCCCGTCGACCACCATGCCGAAGTCGAGCGCGCCCAGGGAGAGCAGGTTGGCGGGGACGTGCTTGAGGTCGAGGCAGATGGCCGCGAAGAGAAGCGAGAAGGGAATGGTGAGGGCCACGATGAGCGCGCCACGCACGTTCCCGAGGAAGAGAAAGAGAATGATCGACACCAGGATCATGCCCTCGGTGAGGTTGTGCAGCACAGTGTGCGTGGTAAAGCGCAGCAGGTCGCTGCGGTCGATGAAGGGAAGCAGCTTGACGCCCTTGGGCAGAATCTGGTCGTTGAGCTGTTCGACTTTCTTATGGACGCCGTCGAGCGCGGGCTGCGCGTCCGCGCCCTTTTGCAGGGCGACGATGCCGGAAACCACATCGTCGTTGTCGATGAGCCTGCCGGCATCGTCGCGGTAGGCGTCGCCCAACTGGCCAAGGCGGATCATTGGGCCCTGCGAGACCACGGCGATGTCTTTCACGTGCAGGGGAGTGCCTGCCCGGGTCATTATGACCGTATTTTCGATGTCCTGAATGTTGCGGACCAGTCCGACTTCGCGAACGTTGATCTGCTGGTCTCCAGCCTGGATGAAGCTGCCGCCACCGTTGGCGTTGTTGTTGGAGAGTTGCTGCTCCACCTGAGAGAGGCTGAGGCCGTAAGAGACGAGCTTGTCGGGATCGAGGCGAACCTGGTACTCGCGCGTGGGCCCGCCGAAGGGGTTGATGTCGACCACGCCGGGGACGGACTTGAGGTTTTTCTCCACTACCCAGGTTTCGAGCGACTTCAGGTTCATCACGTCGTACTCGGGATTGGAGCTGCGCAGCGTATAGAAATAGATCTGGCCGACGGGGCTCCAGTCCGTGCCCATTTGCGGCACAATGCCGTTGGGCAAGGTTACCTGCGACAGGCGTTCCAGCACGCGCTCGCGGTTTTCGAAGTCGGTGGTCTCCTCGCCGAAGACCATTTCCACGGTGGAGAGGCCGAAGATGGACCAGGAACGGACATGGGCCACGCCGGGAATGCCGTTCATCACCACCTCGATGGGGATGGTGACCTGTTGCTCAATCTGCTCGGCGGAGATGCCGGGCCACTGCGCGATCACGTCCACGTAGTTGTTGGCCACGTCGGGATAAGCTTCGACCGGCAGGCGGTGAAAGGAAACGATGCCCCAGGCGAAGAGCAGAATGCCGATCGCCAGCACCAGAAGCCTGTTCTGGAGCGCAAAATCGACCAGCCGCCGAATCATTGCGCCTCCAGCGTTTCTTCCAGTTGAAGAATCTGCTCCACCACTTGCTGGCCGGGCGCAATCCCGGAAAGAATTTGCTGTCTGTTCCCTGGCAGCGTCTCTCCGACATTCACCTCAACGCGTTTGAACTGTTGTCCGCCGGCTGGAACAAACACCCAGTCGCGGTCGTGCAAGTGCAAGACCGCGGAAGCCGGGATGGCCGCGAAGATTTCCTTGTTCTCGTTTTTGAAAGTCGCAGTAACAAACATTCCCAGACGGAGAATGCCGGGATTCGCGATTTCGATCCGGACCTTCGCGGTGCGGATATTGGGATCGAGCACCGGACCGATATCGCTCACGTGGCCAGTGAGCACTCTGCCGGGATAAGCATTGATACGGATCTGTGCGGCCTGGCCGAGTTGAATCTTGGGAATGTCGTTTTCGTAGACATCGCAAATGATCCAGACGGTGGAGAGATCGGCGATGGTAAAGGCTGTGGCCGAGCCTGACAGGTTTACACCGGCCGCGGCGGCCTGGGTCACATTCTGCGCCACAATCACTCCGGAGATCGGCGCATAAACATTCACCACCTCGCTGGGGTGGTTCTTGTCTACTCCCAGCGTCTTCAACTGTTCTTCAGCCGCAGTCAGATCGGCCTGCGCATCCTTCTCGGTGTCTTCGGCCTGCTCCAGCATCGATTGCGATATGGCGCCATGTGCGTAGAGGCTTTGTGCACGCACATAGGCCAGGTTGTCCATGCGCTCGTCATTGGCGGCCTTCAGATAGACGTCGAAGGCTCCGGCAACATCCGGGCTCTGAACCTTGATCAGCAGGTCGCCCTTCTTTACGTAGTCGTCGAGTCGGGCCTTAATGTCGACCACGCGGCCATTCGCAAGTGAAATTACTGGAATCTCGCGGGAAACGTCGGGAAAGACCGAGCCGGTTACCTGCAACTGCGCCGCGGCTTCCACTTTTTCTGCGGCAACCAGCGGAAACCGATCCGGTTTGTCGACCGTCACCAGGCTCGGGTCGCCGCTCTTCACGACCTGCGCCGAAGGCGGTGCGCCATCTGCCGGGTCAAATCTTTGCTTGCACCCCGCCATTGGGACCAGGGCAGCAAGGCAACCGACGATGGCTAAAAATGACTTGCTTGTCATTGGATCACCTCGCGTCCCACGGCAAGATTCAATTGCCCGGCGGCCGTGAGATAAGCGCCGATCAGTTGCAGGTAAGCCAGTTGCACTGTGCGGTAATCGCTTTGCGCGTTCAGGAAATCCATCAGCGATGCGCCGCCGTGCTGGTAGGAGTAAGTCACGGTGTCGCGTACGCGCGTGGCCTGTGCTTTGTACTTGTCCTTGTAGGGCTTGAGCAGGGCAATGTTGCTTTCGACCTCGGCATACGCCGAGTCCACATCGCTGAAGACCTGCGCGCGCGTGGCTTCGCTGGCCTGGGTACTTTTGTCGATGTCGATCTGCGTGCGCTTCTTCTCGCCCTGGTTGCGGTCGAAGACGCGCAGCGGAATGCTCACGCTCAAACCAAGTGTTTGGCTGCTGTCCGCCTCGGGGTTGTTTGTCGATGAGTTCCACGTGTACCACGCGCCGAAGGTCGGATCGGTTGAGCCGTTGGCCTCGGCCAGCTTGTGGTTGGTCTGCGACTGCTGAATGGTTTGCATGGCCGCCTGCAGATCGGGCCGCGAGGCCAGCGCGATCTGGCGAAAGTCGTCGAGCGGCTTCAGCTCCTCTGAGAAGTCGAACTGACCGGTCACGTCGAACTGCTCCACCGGCGTACGGTCGTTGAGTAGTTGCAAAAGCTGAATCTTGGCGGTGCGCAGATTCACGATCGCGGTCTGCAGCTCCGACTCATACTGCACGCGCTGTAACTCGATGCGGTCGAGATCGATCTCTGCAATATCGCCGGCCTTGAAGCGGTCGCGGCTGATCTCGATGATGTGATCGTAGTAGTCGAGATCGGCCCTGGCCAGCTCCAGCACGGCCTTGGCTTCAAGCGTGTTCACAAAAGCCGAGCGCAAAGTGAACTCCATATTGCGCTTCAGGTCTTCGTGTTCGGATTCCGAAATGCGCGTGTTTTCCTGCGCGCTTTTGAGGCGCAGCTCGCGCTTGTGATCGCGCTCATGCAGATAACTGAAGTTGGGCACCACGAAGGTTCCCGCCAGCGGCTCCCACACGCCGTTGTTGGGCGCGATCTGCGTGCCGTCTGCGGTGAGCGAGAACTGCGGATTGGGCCGCAGGAACGCCGTAATCTCCTCGGCCTTCATCTCGTCCACGTTGTCGGCATCGGCCTTCAGCGCCGGATTCGATGCCTCAAATCGCGCCTTCACCTGGTCCCAGGTAAGAGCCGGCTGCGCGGCGGCGGAGGCTCCGGTGGCAAACAGTGTCACCAGCACGGCAATGCCGCAGCTAGGTTGAAGCAAGTTTTTCGAGATTCGCATTGGAAGGCTGGTTTCGCTGGGAAGCTTGTTTCGCCGGCCATTTCAGGCGCGCGAGAATGTCGCTCCGCTCAGTACGCAAACGCCAGCATAGAGCTAAAACCGGCGGCGGCCGCCTCATCTTTCAGGTTTGGCTAGTCCATCTTTTGGCCTCGGAAGCCTATCTTTTGGCCAATCGGCTGCACTTCGCGATACCGTTCCCGCCCGCGTGCGTCGCGCATCTCTACAATGGAGTTGGTTTTTCCCCGATCTAATCGGCGTAGTGAGCAACTTCAAATGTTTGCAGTAATTTTCAGCAAAGACAGGCGATCGGTTCTGCTCCGAGTAGTCGTCTTGATCGCCGCCATCGCGCTGATCGATTGGCGAGTGGTGGGCGAGATTCCTCTTGGCTTTCTTTACCTGGTGCCCATGGCCATGGCCGGTGGCGTATTGCGGCGCTGGCAAATCGCCATCATTGCGGGTGTGTGTACTTACCTGGCGGAAATCTTCAGCGACCTTGCGTGGAATCCACGTGCCGGAATCTCTCGCGACGTGCTCTTTTTCGCGGCCTTCTTCGGCATAGGATTATTCGTTCGCGAAGTGAGCAGAAATCGCGAAGTTGTGCTGGAACACCTTGAAGAAATCAAACGTCAAAGCGAAGCTCGCCGCGAGGCGGACGAGCAATTGAGAATCCTGATCGAGAGCAGCCCCGCGGCAGTAATCACGGCCGATGCCAGCGGCGCCGTGCTGATGGCGAACGAGGCTGCGCACCGCATGTTGGGTGTGTCTCCCGGAGGACTGCCCGGACGCGCCATTCATCGCTATCTGCCATCCCTGCGAAATGTCTCCGGGCCCGATTCTTCCCAACAGTTCTTTCGCACGGTGATGCGGTCCCGTGGGCGGCGCGAAGACGGCGAAACCTTTCTTGCCGACATCTGTTTCTCTACATACCGGACCGATGCAGGATTACGACTCGCCGCGATGGTGCTTGATGCTTCTGAGGAGCTCAGAACCCAGGAGGTATCCGGGTTGCATCAGCTGCTTGCCGGATCGCGGATCGCAATCGGAGCCGTTTCTCACGAGATTCGTAATATCTGCGGCGCCATTGCCGCCGTTCATCAGAACCTTCAGCGTGGAGGCTCTTTCGAGAGAAACAAAGATTTTGAAGCGCTCGGAAATCTCATTGGGGCACTTGAACGCATTGCCAGCGTCAATCTTCAGCAGACGATCAACCAGGCCGATGAGGTCGATCTCACTGGCCTGCTCGAAGAGCTGCGAATTGTGATTGCTCCCACGCTGGAGGACGAGGCCATCGAGGCGCATTGGACGGCAGAGCCCGGACTGCCGCCGGTTTGGGCCGACCGGTCGATCCTGATGCAGGTCTTCCTGAATCTGACTACCAACAGTGTCCGGGCGCTCTCGAAATGCGGAAATAAGACTCTCGAAGTGAACGCGATGTCGGAAGGCGATCAGGTCATCGTCGAATTCTCGGATAGCGGCGGCGGCGTTGTCCATCCCGAACATCTCTTCCGGCCTTTCCAGAATGGAGCGGAAACGACCGGCCTCGGTCTCTACCTTTCGCGCGCCTTCCTGCGCTCCTTCGGCGGAGAGATTCACTACCTGCGCCTTTCCGCGGGAGCCTGCTTTGCTGTTAAGTTGAAAACAGCTGAATCTCCCGTGCAGGAATCGTAATGCGCGAAATCCGCATACTGATGGTGGACGACCACAGCCTGTTTCGCGAAAGCCTGAGCAGGCTTCTTGAAGCCAATCCTCGCTTCCGCGTGGTCGGCCAGTGTGCCACCGTGGCTGAGGCCCTCGCCGCATTCTCCCAAACCCAAACCGACGTGGTGCTGCTCGACTACGATCTCGGCGAGGAGTCGGGATTCGGCCTGATCGCCGAACTTAAGCGTCGCCAGAGCGAAGCACGGGTGCTGATGGTGACCGCTGGCATGTCAGACGAGTTGACTCTGCAGGTCATGGAATCCGGGGCTTCAGGAGTCTTTCTCAAGCACGGCAGCTCAGGCAAGCTCGTTGCGGCTATCGATCAGATCGCGACTGGAGAGATTTGGCTGGACAGCTCGGCCGTTGATTGCCTGCTGGCCGGGCGGCGCAACCGCAACGACCATTTGGAACGCACGCGACCGCTCACAGTCCGACAAAGCGAGGTTCTGCGGGGTATCCTCGACGGGCTCGCGAACAAAGAGATTGCCTGGAAAATGAAGACCTCGGAGAGTTCCGTGAAAGCCGTGATTCAGGAGCTCTTTCACAAAGCGGGAGTAAGAACCCGCAGCCAACTGGTGAGAATTGCGATAGAAAAGCACACGTCAGATTGGTTGAAATTTGAAAGCCGTAGTGTCCTCAGGTCCGCGCGCCAGAAGTGATGAGTTGTTCCCGGAACGTCGATCAGACCGAAAGTTCGGCTTCAGTCATAAGGCTCGACGATATGAGAGTCAGGGCAACCCCTTGGTCCAACACCAGGTTCTTCGGCGGAGTTACAGCGGTTCCAGAATTGCTCTACCCCGGAACCTCAACTGCCGAGTGGCATTTTCCTCAAGAAAATGCCTCCTTGCGCTGCCCCCAAAACGGCACGTGAATTCTGGAACCGCTCTAGGCCAGCGAGAAGTGATGTGATACACCATAGAGAAAGTGGCCGGAAGGCTCAAACGTCATGAAAGAGCCGCCGCCAGTCAGGAGTTCAGCGATACTCTTCGTGACGCCTAGTCAAGCGGAGTGTGGACGTTTGGCCTGCTAGGGAACCTCTGATTAAGCCGATGTTTTGAAAGGGCACGACTTCAGTCGTGCCGCAAATGCCGGTACAACCCGGTCACATACTTTACCGAGTAGACCGGGGAGATGGTTTACAGGTTGTTCCGCGAGCGGAGGCATTTAGAACAGATGGA
>JBAUBR010000404.1:0-6860 GCA_049676965.1 Occallatibacter sp. | reverse complement strand
CGTCACGTCTTCACAGCGGCAGACGATCGTTTCCGCGGCTGCCAGGTTGCGCAACTCGGCGCGCGGAGCGAATGCCTGGTCGAGCAGTTCCGCGAAGCGGCGCAGCTTTTGGCGCAGGGGTAGAAGTTGCGCGGCTTTTCCCAGGTGGCCTGCCGCGGCGAGACCGGCGATCTCACCCTCGACCAGCGCCTTATCCAGGCCGCCGATGCCGGTGGGCTCGCCGGCGCAATACACGCTCCCGAGCGAGGTTTCCTGAACGGCATTCACGGAGACGTACCCCTGCACGATGCGGCAGCCGAGCAGTTGCGGCAGCTCGAGATTGGGAACCAGGTGAAATCCGCAGGCAAGAAAATCACAGGGGATCTCTCTCTGCTTGCGGCCATCGGTGACCGCAACAGCTTGCAAGCGGCCTTTGCCGAGCGCGCTCTTCACCCACCATCCGGCGTTGTAGGGCGTTCCGCGCAACTGCCAGCGATACTGCGCCCCTTCGATCAGCTTGTCGGGATGCGCAGCCAGCGTTGCGCCGAATTGAATCAGACGCGACCACGGCGCCTGCTCGAAGACGCCTGCGATCTCCGCACCTGCGCGCTTCAGTCCGGCGGCGATTGCGAGCAGTAATGGCCCGCTGCCCGCCACGACCACTCGCCTGCCGGCGATGGGCAAACCGTTCTTCACAAGCGCCTGCAGGCCGCCCGCGCCGGTCACTCGAGGCAGCGTCCAGCCGGGAAACGGCAGGAAGCGTTCGCGCGCGCCGGTGGCGACAATCAGCCGGTCCCAGATCACATCGTGCCCGCACCCGCGGCGTTCCACGCGCAGCGCGTTGGTTGCCGGGCAATCGACGATCGAGGACTCGTACCATAGTTCCGCGCCGCTCGCTTCGAGCCGCCTCATCCATCTTGCGAACTCGCGCGCGTGCGGAGATTTTCGCGCACCATCGACTCTGTATCCGCGCCAAATCTGCCCGCCGGGAGCGGGATTTTCATCGAGCAGAGTGACCTGGAAGCCATGCTCGGCGGCAACCGCCGCAGCGGCCATTCCGGCCGGCCCTGCGCCCGCTACCACGACGCGCACGGCGGCGCTCATTCGGTTACGACCTCCATGCCGGCGCGGCACATCACCTGGCAGGTGCGGCGCAGCGGAGCGCCATCCACGGTAGCTGCGCACTCAAAGCAGATGCCCATGCCGCACAGCGGCGCTCGCGGCTCACCGCGCACGGATCTTCGGCAAGGAATGCCGGCATGCATCAGCACGGCGGCGACCGTCATGCCGGAATTGGCTTCGATGCAGCTTCCGTCAACGACGATTGTGATCGCTGAATGGTCTTGCCGCGCGGGAGCCATGGATTATGCATTCCGCTGGGTTTGGAAATAGATGGTGTATCGCTCGTCCTGCACCTGGTAGAGCGGCCTCAATTCCATCGCCGCTGCTTTGCCGGACGTTTTGAATTCGAGCGCGTCGCCGGTCCTCTCGACCCACGGCGCGCCGCCGGCCACTTCCACGCGTGGCATCGGCGCATCGGTATATTGACCGGTATACGACGGCCCCTCCTTGCCGTAAATCATTTCCTCGGTCAGTCCGCCTTTGCCCATCAGCCCGGCGAGCACCAGCGGCCCGTACATCATGGCTTCGAGGGAGGGATTGCCAGGCAGCGGCGCTGAGTGGAAGCGCATCGGCAATGCAATCTCGACGCGATCACCCGGTTGCCACAGGCGTTCGATGGTCATGTAGCCGTTGCTCAGCGTTCCGGCCTCCGGCCTGCCATTCACCTTCGCCGCCATGCCTTCGCACCAGTAAGGCCGCCGAACGCGGAGCGCAAATCGCGAAGGCTTCTCGGCAAGAATCGTAAGCGCCGTCGAAGCAGCCTGGGGAAAATCGGTTCGCTGCTCGATAGTTACTCCTTTCTCCGGCCAATCCACTTCGCTGGCTGCAAACTGATTGACATAAACGCCGCTGTCGTCGTGAAAGTACAAGGTGTCGCGGAGCTTGGCGTACTCTTCCACGCCGGATCCTGTGCAGCACCAGAACGAATCGTACGCAGTGCCGAAGGTCTTCCAGTAGCCGGGCTGCATGGAGACGTAATACATCAACATGCCGTGCGGGTCCTGCGTGCCCAGGCGCACGTTCCACAGCAGGCGTTCGTAGTAGTCCATGAACTTCGCGTCGCCTGTCCAGCCGAACAGGTGGCGCGTGAGCTTCATCATGTTGTAGCTGCAGCAGCACTCTTCGGCAGAGGGAACCAGTTGGTTGGCTAAGTCGTCGGCCGTGTGCCAGCCTTCGGCGTCGTCTTTGCTGAGCGGAACCGTGGCGCCCGTGCCGCCCGTGCAGTAGGCGTGATGCTCGGCTACCTCGTACCAGAAGTTCTCCGCGATGGTGCGATAGCGCGCGTCATTCGAGACTTCATAGCCGCGTGCCGCGCCGATGGCTTTGGGAATATTGGTATTGGAGTGGTGGCCGGCCAGCTTGTCTTCGCCGGCGGCCAGCGGATCGAAGAACTTCTTGTGCTCGAAGCGGAAGCCGAGGTCGCGGTAACGCGTTTCACCGGTGACGGCGTAGAGATTGAAGCAGGCCTCGTTCATGCCGCCGTGTTCCACCAGCTGGATGCGCGCCCACTGCTCGTCGCTGAGCGGCTTGAGCCATGCGGCCGCCCAATCGGCCATGCGTCCGGCCACGACCAGCGCCTGCGTGTTGCCGCAGTAGACATACATGTCGAGCATTCCGGCCATGATCTTGTGATAGGTGTAGAAAGGCGCCCAGACGGGCTGATAAGCCTTGAGCCGATCGTAGAAGCTGGTGGGATAGGCGCTGAGATAACCGTCGCGCTGCTGGCATTTGGCCAGCTCGGCCACCAGCTCATCGGCCTTTTGGCGCAGCGCCTCGTCGCCGGTGCTCGCGTACATGAGCGCGCACGCTGAAAGATAGTGGCCGCCGGCAAAATGGCCGCGCAACTCGCCGTCGGGAGCTTCCCAGCCGCCCAGGGGCTGCGCCGCGGAAGGCAGCCCGGCGTTGAGCCGGAAGGAATGCAGCAGCCGGTCGTTGGGCAGCATGTAGAGATAAACCCGATCGCGCTCCTGCGCCTCGCGCAGCGGGCCGTAAAGCAGATTGACCTGGCGCATGGGGAGTGGTTTTGCTTTCCACTCCACAACTTCGTATCCCGCATGGTTGGCGGCCTTGGCGACGTCAACCACGGGATCCTGCGCGAGGGCGCGCATTCCGCGCGCTCCCAGCATTCCCGCTCCGGCCAACGCCGTTGCCGATTGCACGAACCGCCGTCTCGTTACCGAATCCATTGCCAGAAGACCTCCGTCAGCTACGATACGCCGACTGCCGGTGGCGCGAAGGAACGCGGTTTCCAGCAATCGTTTCGGCGCATTGGAGCAACCACCGATTGTATCCGATAACGTATACTTCAATGCAGCAAGATCGCCGATCCCATCCCAAAATCGTCTTCGAGGAAATACACCATTCCAAACAGCCTGCCCATTCCGCGTTCCCTTCGCGCGGTCGACTCGCACACCGCGGGAGAGCCCACACGCGTCGTGATTCCATCCGGCGCAGAACCCGACCTGGGCCGCGGCTCACTCACCGAGCGATTCGAACGCTTGCGCACTCGCTACGATCATCTGCGCCGCGCTATTCTCTGCGAGCCGCGCGGGTCAGACGTGCTGGTGGGCGCCTGGCTGCTCGATCCCGACGAACCGGATTGCGCCGCGGCCGCGATCTTCTTCAACAACACGGGGTACCTCGGAATGTGCGGTCACGGCGCAATTGGCGTCGCGGTTACGCTGGCGCATCTGGGACGCGTTGCTCCAGGCGAGCAACGCATTCAGACTCCAGTCGGCGTGGTGCCGTTCTGTCTCGAAACACCCAACCGAGTCTCGATCTCCAATGTCCCGGCCTATCGGCATCGCGCCGCGGTAACAGTCGACGTTCCGGGTTTCGGACTTGTCACCGGCGACGTCGCCTGGGGCGGAAACTGGTTCTTCCTGGTCGGCGGTCACCCTTACCAGTTAAGAAAATCCGCGGTCGATGAGCTGACCGCGTTCACCTGGGCGATTCGCCGCGCACTTGCAGCTGCGGAGATCACCGGCGCCGGCGGCGCGGAGATCGATCACATCGAGCTCTTCTCCGCACCGCATGACCCCGCGAATGACAGCCGCAACTTTGTGCTGTGCCCCGGCAAGGCCTACGACCGTTCGCCCTGCGGCACCGGAACCAGCGCCAAGCTCGCCTGCCTTGCCGGCGACGAAAAATTGGCGCCGGGGCAACTCTGGCGCCAGGAAGGAATTCTGGGCAGCGTGTTCGAGGGCAGTTATCGCATCGAAGGCGATCCGAGCCAAGGCCGCGTGCTACCGTCGATCACCGGCTCGGCATACATCACCGCCGAATCTACGCTGCTCTTCGATCCCCGCGATCCATTCCAGGCAGGGATTCCCCAATGAATGCCGCGCGCTTCGATGCCATTATCGCCGGCGCAGGCATCGTGGGCGCGGCCTGCGCCGCCGCTCTTGCGCGAACCGGAATGCACGTTGCGCTGGTGGAACGCGATACCGTGGGCAGCGGGGCGACCGCCGCCGGTATGGGGCATATCGTGGTGATGGACGACTCGCCCGCGCAGTTCATTCTTACCCGGTATTCGCAGCAGCTCTGGCAGGCGCTCGCTCCCAGCCTCGATCCGCGCGCCGAATACGAAGCCTGCGGGACGCTGTGGATCGCCGCCGATGATGAAGAGATGACCGAGGCCGAACGCAAGCACACGTACTATGACGAGCGAAGCGTGCCAAGCCGGCTGCTCTCCGCGCGCGAGCTCGCGGCTGCCGAGCCGAACCTTTGTCCCGGCCTTGCTGGAGCATTGCTCGTCGAAGAAGATTGCGTGGTCTACCCGCCGGCGGGGGCGCTGCATCTGGCCAATGAAGCGCAGGCGCGCGGCGCAGCGTTCTACATCGGGCGCGCCGCGGCGCAAATGGCGGTAGGCGAAGTCCTGCTGGACAGCGGCAGTCTTCTCGAAGCGCCGGTGTTAATCAATGCCACCGGAGCGTGGGCCCCGGATCTTACGCCCGGTCTGCAGGTGAAAAAGCGCAAGGGCCATCTGGTCATCACCGATCGGCAGCCAGGTTTTGTGCGCCATCAACTGGTCGAGCTCGGGTATCTTAAAAGCGCGCACTCGCTTACGGCAGATTCGGTTGCATTCAACGTGCAGCCGCGCAAATCCGGCCAGATCCTCATCGGCTCGTCGCGGCAATTCGGGAACGACAGCGTTCGCACCGACGCGGCGATGGTTTCCGTCATGCTGAACCGCGCCGCACTCTACATGCCGGCGCTTAATAATCTGCCGGCTATTCGCGTGTGGACCGGCTCTCGTGCCGCCACGCCGGACAAACTGCCGCTGATTGGCCCGTCGCCGGCCGATCCGACGCTATGGTTAGCTACCGGCCACGAAGGGCTGGGCATCACCACTGCCCTTGCCACCGGTGCGCTCATCGCCGCGCAAATCACGGGCACGATACCGACGATTGCGCCGGAGCCTTATCTGCCTGCGCGCTTTTCAACCAATTCACCACCGCTCAATCGAGCTTCGTTGACAACCCTCGGAACCGCAGCACAGGAGAGCTTATGAACTGGAACGGCGTGATGCCGGCAATGACCACGGCGTTTGACACGAATCTGCAAGTGGACCACAAGTTCGTCGCGCGCCACGCGCAGTGGCTGGCGGCGAACGGGTGCGCGGGAATTGTGTGCCTGGGCTCGCTGGGCGAAGCGGCTGCGCTCGACTTCGATGAAAAGATCGCCGTGCTTTCCACGGCGGTTGCTTCGGTTGGCGAACGCATACCGGTGGTCGCGGCGGTCTCCGCGCTGTCGACTGCCGAGGCCGTACGAATTGCGAAAGCAGCAGCCAAGGCAGGCGCGGCTGGACTCATGATTTTGCCGCCTTACGTCTACCAGGGCGACTGGCGGGAGATGCGCGCACACGTCGGCGCCATTCTTGAATCGACCCCACTCGAGGCCATGCTCTACAACAATCCCGTTGCTTATGGCACGGATTTTTTGCCGGAGCAGATTGCCGAGCTGGCGGCCGATTTTGCCAATCTCGCCGCGGTCAAGGAGTCTTCGACCGACGTGCGCCGCGTGACTGCGATTCGCGCCCTGATCGGCGATCGTCTGAGCATCTTTGTCGGCGTCGACGATGCGATTGTCGAAGGCATCGCGGCGGGCGCAGTGGGATGGATTGCCGGCCTGGTCAATGCCCTGCCGCGCGAGTCCGTCGATCTCTTCAACCTCGCTCTCGCGGGACGGAAGCTGGAATGCTTCGAACTTTATCGCTGGTTTCTGCCGCTGCTGCGCATGGACACCGTTCCCAAGTTCATCCAGCTCATCAAGCAGGTGCAGGAGGAGCTTGGCGTGGGCTCGGCGCGCGTGCGGCCGCCGCGACTGGAACTGATCGGGGAGGAATTGGCTCAGGCCCGCGCTGCCGTAGCGCACGCGCAGGCGACGCGGCCGGCGATTGCAGCGGCCAGTTTGCCGTTTGCGAGCTGACTCAATAAGGCTGGGTGCCCCACCTTCGCGAGTCCGGAGGACGAGATAAGGTGGGATATAACTATATACAGATTCTATATATCCCATAGAAAGTCTCTTTCTACTCATTGCGATGGAATGTTGGAGCGCGTTTCATAAATGGCCGACGTACCTCAATTGTCATCCCTCAGGGGTTAAAACCCTTTGTCTTTCCGGTCCTTTTCGGCACGACTGAAGTCGTGCCCTGACACAAGGTACAACCCGGTCACATACTTTACCGAGTAGACCGGGGAGATGGTTTACAGGTTGTTCCGCGAGCGGAGGCATTTAGAACAGATGGATGCCTTGGA
>JBAUBR010000403.1:0-2222 GCA_049676965.1 Occallatibacter sp. | reverse complement strand
AGTACCCGAGCGTAAATACTGCTTGAGTACCTTCTCTTCTTCCGCCGTCAAACGAATCACTGCTGCCGGCCTTGACATGGGAACAGCTTATCGTTATATCGCTAACTATTGCAAGTAGGTACTAGCTTCTTCGGGCTTCGCTGGCCTCGTCAGGCGGGCTGGGCCGCGAGCGCTACTTCGACTCCCGATGCCAGCACCGCGCGCAGCTCATCGTTGCTACGCCGCGCGAACCACGCCCGCAGATTCTCGTCCGCTTCGCGCGTCTTCAGGTATCCGCTCAGCAGCCGCTCCAGCGCGTCGGGAACATCGTGCGATGCGCATCGATAATTCACCTGCCGCGCCAGCCCCGCATGTTTGCCCAGCGCTCCGCCCAATGCGAAATACCATGCATCCACAAGCTTGCCATCGAGCTTGATCTTTTTGCCCTCGAGGCCCACGTCGCCGATCCACGCCTGGCCGCAATTGTTCGGGCAGCCAGTCACGTTGATCTTGATCTGCTGGTCGAACCCCGGCATGCGCGTTTCCATCTCATCGACCAGCCAACGCGCAAAGCCCTTGGTCTCCGTAATGGCCAGCTTGCAGAACTCAGTGCCGGTGCATGCCACCGTCCCGCGCCAGAAGTTCGACGCTTCCACGGTGAGCCCCAGATCGTTGAGCCCGCGCACCGCATCCTGCGTCTTCGCCGAAGGTACGCCGGTGAGAATAAAGTTCTGCATGATGGTCGTGCGGATCTCGCCCGCGCCCAGCCGCTCGGCCAGGTCCGCCACGCCTTCCAACTGCTCGCCGGTCATGCGCCCGCGCAGCACCGTGGCCCCAATCGAGTTCAGCCCCGGCTGCTTCTGCGGCTGCACGCCCACATGATCGCGGAAGACATCTTCCGGCGCTTCGTCGGCTACTCCGGGCTCCAGCTTGAAGCCGATCGTCGATTCGAGCTCCGACAAAAATCGCTCCGCCGTCCAGCCCTCGCGCAGGAACAGGTACTTGAGGCGTGCCCGCTCACGGCTCTCGCGCAGCGAATCCTGCGAGCGAAACAACTCCGCAATGCCGCGCGCCACGCGCACCGCCTGGTCCTGCCGGACAAATGCGTCGAGCTTGATGCCGAGATGCGGCTCGTTCGACAATCCCCCGCCCACCCGCACCGAGTAACCAACCTCGTCGCCGCGCCGCACCGCCGTCATCCCGATCTCGTTAATCTCGGGATAAGTGCACCACACCGGGCAGCCCGTGGCAGTAATTTTGAGCTTGCGCGGCAAGTTATAAAACTCTTCGTTTCCCTGCAACTCGTGTGAAATGGCCAGCGCCAGCTGAGAGGCATCCACTAACTCAGCCTTATCGATCCCCGCCAGCGGGCAGCAGGTCACATTGCGCGTCACATCGCCGCAAGCCGAGCGCGGAGACAGACCAACAGCATCGAGCGCATCCACGACTTCGGGCAGAGATTCGATCGTGAGCCAGTGCAATTGAATCGCTTGCCGCGTGGTGATGTCGGCAAGGTTGCGGCCATGCGCGCGCGCCACTTGCGCTATAACACGCATCTGCGCTGGCGTCGCCCGCCCGCCGGGAATGCCGATGCGCATCATGAAGTATTCCGTTGTCTTGCCTTCGCCGCCCACGCCGCCGGTCACGCCGGCTCCGTCGCCCTGCGTGTAAATGCCCCACCATTTGAAGTAGAACGAAGCCCACTCCGGCAGCACGCTCGCGCGGCCCTCGCGCGCGAACCGCCGCACCTCGTCGAATGCTTCCCAGGGATTCTTTGCCTGCTTCAGCCGTTCGGCCTTCTGCGCCTTGGTTTCCTTAACGGCCGGCGGGCTGAGAACGGCTCCGGTTTCGATGCTCATCTGCTGCTCCTGCACTTGAACTGAACATGACTTTCAAAGCGTTCGAGAGTAGCGGAGCCGGATGCGGCAATGCTCCGCCTGCGCGGGTGCGCCGGCGACCAATGGATTCCTGCTTGTCTTTGAAGTTCAGGCTTGTGGCCTAAAAGGTGGGCAGTCCCTGGCGAACACCGGCGCAGGTACAGGCGCAACAACAACAGCCGCACCGCATCCCCGGAGTCTTCGCGAGAGACCTCATGGATTCTAGGGTATGAGGAATCGAGTGGCTTGTCAATCGCCAGCCGCTTACGGTGTCATAGCACATTAGAAATGTCCCCGTCTTGCGCTCAATAGAATTGTCCCCTTGCTGAAGTTATGCAGTTGTTCTGACCTGCGCTGCTGTTTGCG
>JBAUBR010000402.1:0-7405 GCA_049676965.1 Occallatibacter sp. | reverse complement strand
ATCCGGGGCCGACGCGGACGTCCCGGCCAGGCTCCACGCGGCCGTGGCGCGGCGCGCCGCTCCGCGCAGACTTCCGATCTGCCGATCATCAGCGATTTATTGAAGCCGGGCCAGGAGATCCTCGTCCAGATCGCCAAGGAGCCGATTGCCAAGAAGGGCGCGCGCATCACCAGTCACATCGCGCTGCCCGGCCGCTTTCTGGTCTTCATGCCCACGGTCGGCCACGTCGGCGTCAGCCGCAAGATCGCATCGGACGAAGAACGCCATCGCCTCAAGCGCATTCTCGTCAGCGAACGCGGGGAATCCTCAGGCGGCTTCATCGTGCGCACCGCCGCCGAGGGCGCGTCGGAGGAAGAATTGCGCGCGGATCTGCGCTTCCTGCTCCACCTTTGGGAAGAGATCAGGACGCGCTCCGAGTCGTCGAAATCGCCATCGCTCATCTATCACGACCTCGGCCTCATCGAGCGCATCCTGCGCGACCAGATGAGCGCCAACTTCGCCGCCATCTGGGTCGACTCCGAGGCCGACTACGAGCGCATCGTGCGCTTCCTCAACCACGTTTCGCCTTCGCTGGTCCGCCGCGTCAAGCTTTACACCAAGGAGACGCCGCTCTTCGAGCACTTCGGCATTCAGGACGAAATTTCGAAGGCACTGCGCTCCAAGGTCTGGCTCAAGTCGGGCGGGTCAATTGTGATCAACCAGACCGAGGCGCTGGTGGCCATCGACATCAACACCGGCAAGTACGTGGGCAAGTCGGCGCGGCTCGAGGACACGATTCTCAAGACCAACCTGGATGCGGTGCCGGAGATCGTGCGCCAGATTCGCCTGCGCGACCTGGGCGGCATCATCGTCATCGACTTCATCGATATGGACGAGCGCAAGAACCGCTTCAAGGTGATGGCCGCGCTCGAGGAAGCGCTCAAGACCGATCGCGCGCCGACCAAGGTTCTGCAGTTCAACGATTTCGGACTCGTCGCCATCACGCGCAAGCGGGTGAAGCAGTCGCTGGAGCGCACGCTGAGCGTGCCGTGCCCCACCTGCCAGGCCACCGGCATGGTGAAGAGCCCGGCCACTGTGGCCAATGAAATCTACAGCGAGCTGCGCAAGATGAAGAAGCACTTCGAAAACTCCGACGTGCTGCTCCGCGTGAACCCAGAAACGGTGAAGGTGCTCAAGGCCAATGACGAAAGCTGGCTGCAGGAGTTCGAGGAGCTGACGGGAAAGAACATCCTGGTGAAGAGCGACCCCGCGCTGCACCCCGAGCAGTTCGATATACAGGGTTGAGCGAACATATTCACTCCAACTCTGCCGCGGCCCTTGCGTCTCCCGCGCGAGGGCCAGGCGGAGTCCTGTCCCAATTCGTCAAAAACTAATTATCGATCCTGCGCCCCGAGTGATATACAAGGAGCACACGGGCCACAGGAGATGGGACACAATGAAAGTATGGGCATTGCCTATAGCGGCGGCACTATCGCTTTCCCTCGCGGTATCGGCGGCGGCAACGGCTCCAGACGAACCTGATCCAGACGCGGCCACGCTGCACGTGCAGAAGTGGACCCCCGGCTGGGACAACTTCCACGAACCACTGAATTATAAGAAGAGCAAGCTGACGTGGTCGGTGGATCCGACGACGCGCATGCTTACGGTGACGTATACGCTCTTCGATGCGACGCCCAACAAGCTGTATCAGGCCGCGCTGCACGTTTTCTGCAAGACGTTCCCGTTGACATTCGGGCAGTTTCCGACTCTCGTCTACAGCAACGGAGAATGCCCGTCCTATCCTCGGCAGGGCGTCACGAAATCTTCGGCAGGCGTGTTCATCGGGGTGGTGACGACCGACATCTACGGTGACGGAACGTTCACCGGTGCGGTCGGGCCGATCAAGCCTGGGAAGTATCACATGGAATTCTGGATGCGCGACGGGGCCGGTGGCTGCGAAGGCAACCAGGGCAGCGATTTCCAGTCTCCGGGGCCGATCTGGGGCGACGCATCGGTGGTCGATATTCCGTAGGTGTCGAATCCGAATTCGTTGAAGAACAACCGCAGATCCTTCGACTCCGCTTGCCGCAAAGAACGCGGCAAGCTCCGCTCAGGATGACACAAGGACTCTTCAAGAGATACTGCACTACTGCGCGGCTACCGGCAGCGTCTGGCACGAAGCCAGCGTCAACGGATTGGACAAGCCGGGGCTTCCGGGCGGCAGGTAGCACGGCTGCCCGTGGCCGGGCACGCGGCTGGTGTTGTTGCTGTTGCCGCTCACGGCGTTCTGCGAGCTCACGCGCACATCGATGATGTTGCCTTCGACCAGCACCGTGGTGTCGACGATGTCGAGATCGGTGCGGATGATGGTCAGATACGGGCTGTCGGGCGACGACACGTAGACCTTGCCGTAGAGCGAATTCTGCGTGGAGACCACGGTGCGCGGGTGACCCGTGACCGGCAGAGTTTTCTCGACCGTGTGGCTGGAAAGATTCACGATGGTCACGGTCTGGTCGGCCTGGTTGGCGGTATAGGCGCGGCTGCCGTCGTTCAGCACCGTTACGCTGGCCGGGTATTTGCCCACGGGGATTGTGAACGTTGTGCCGAAGGTGGCGCTGTCGTTGCCGTACTGGTCAAGGCTCACGTCGATCACGCTGATGGTTCCGCCGTCGTAGTTGGCCACAACGAGCTGCGCGGTCGCGGGATTGTACTCGGCGTAAACAGGGCCGGCGACGGCGGTCATGCCCGCGGTTCCGTTGGGCGGCGTGATGCCGGAAGCGGTAACGGCCGCTGTCGACAAAGGCAGCGTGGGATGGCAGGTGACCAGCTGGCCGCTCTGGTTCAAGAACGGCGTGCAGCTATCCAGCGTATTGTTCTGGCTGTTGATCACGGTGATCGTGTCGCTGCCGCGGTTGAGCACAAAGAAGCGTTTGTCGTCCGGAGTTTGAACAGCGTAAACCGGGCACTGGCCGAGCAATGCGCCGGTAGTGGGACCCAGCGATATGCGTGACGAAATGGTGTAGGTAGAGGTCTCGATCGCGTCGGCCTCGCCGTTCACGGGCGCCGTCGTCGGCGAGACGTTGCAAGCCACGCCGTTGGGATCGGTTGACGTCGGAGCATCGAAATCCTGGCTGATGGCGTAGTTGCGGACGCCAATTGCGCCGGGCCCCACAACCATCACCGGCGTGGTACCCACGGGGACGGCAAGTTTGAAGGTCTCGGGATAGCCAGTCAGAACATCGGTCACGTTGCCGTTGAGATCCGCGAGCCACAACCCCGCCGACGGCGAGAACAGGTTTACGGCCTCGGTGCCGGCCAGCAGCGTGGAGTATTCCAGGTTCTTGGCCTGCAGTTGCGACGAGATCTGAAAGTTGGTCAGCGTGCCGTCGCTATTGACGGTGTAGCCCGTGGAGCCCGTCCCATCGACGGTGAAGGAGAGTGGGCCCGGCCCGATGGGCGACTGCGCCATGACGGCGTCGCCCGAGTAGTCGATGATGGTGGCGATGCCCGGCGAGGTCGGCGACGGATCCGATACCACGGCGGCGAACGACGAAGGTTGCGCAGCGGGGCCGCTGGGCGTGATGGGCGTAATCACCGGCCGGTAAGTGCTGCCGCAACCGGCCACCAGCACGGCAACTCCAATAGCGGCGCTGGCGTACATCAACAGCGAGTGCGCACGGCTTAAACGCATGGGAAGAAGACGCATTCAACTCTTTCCTGCTTACTTGCCGATTGTAAATCAGTGGCATGGCATTAGGCTGCGCGGCGGCGCCGTTGGGTATCGGCAGGTGGAGGGCGCGCGGGCGGAGAACCCAGGGAGCCTTCGGACTAAAGAGACTGCGGGAAAAGTCCGAACTCCGGGCGAAGGGGAAATTGCAGGAAAGCGTACCTCGGGGGCTGAAGCCCCAATGGAAAGGAGGGCCCTCAATGTACGGGCTAAAGCCCGTACCCTTCAAGCTGAAGCCCGTACCCTTCCGTTCTCGACTTTTTCAGCAAGAGGCCAAGCCGTGCCTTTTCAATGCCGGCTTGCCGAGCAAGTCAATGGCCGACAACTTCGACGATTGCACTGTCCGGGCCGATCCAAGCCTCGGCGCCCTGGTGGGTCAGCTTGCTGGCCGCATCGTCCCAGCGCAGATGGGTGACGGAGCCGGCGCCTTTCTCGTATGCATACGTCGTCCCGTCATCGGAGAACAGCGTGAACTCCGCATCCGCGCCGGGAAACACCAGCACCTTCGCAATCGATTGCTTTTCGTGCGTGTTCTCGACCTCCGATCCCAGCGGAACGATCGACCCCGCGCGGACAAAAAGCGGAATCGTGTCGATGGGCGCGGAAACCGTGATCGTCTGCCCGCCGTTCACGCGCTCGCGGGTCCAGTAGTTGTACCAATCGGCTCCCGCGGGCAGATACACTGTGCGGCTGGTCGCGCCCTGGTCGGTGATGGGCGCCACCAGAAACGCGGGGCCGAGCATATACTCGTCGCGCAGGTCGGCGACTTTGGGATCGTGGGGAAAGTCGAGGGGCAGCGCGCGCAGAAACGGGGCGCCCGTGAGCCAAGTCTTGTAGCCGAGCGAGTAGATGTACGGGATGAGCTGGTAGCGCAGGCGCAGATACTTTTCGAGAATCGGCTCTGCCTGCTTGCCGTACGACCAGACTTCGTTTTCGCGCCGGCTGCCGTGGGTGCGCATGATGGGCAGAAACGTCGCGTACTCGAACCAGCGCGTGTAGAGCTCCGGATAGTCGTCGTAATCGCCCACGTTGGCGCGCGCGTCCGAGGGGTCGAGCAGAGGCGGATGTTGGGGATGATGCACCCGTGGCAAGTACTGCCAGCCGCCCGTGTCGTTCGACCAGTAGGTAAAACCCGACGCGGCAAAATCCAGACCAGTGGGAATCTGCCGCTTCAGCGTGTCCCAGGTGGGATAAATATCCGACGACCAGGTGATGGTTCCGTTGCGCTGCGAACCTAGATAGGCGTCGCGAGAGAGAATCAGCGCGCGGCGTCCGGGCTCGTCTTTGCGGAATCCGTCGTAGAGGGCGCCGGTGTGGAAGAGCGGATAGACATTGAAGTACTGCGTGCCCGGGCCGATGTGGAAGTACGCGCCGTTGGGCGGCAGGTCGGGCTCGGTCTCGTCGGCCCACAGCGAATCGAAGCCCTGGCTGACGATGTCGGCGCGGATGGTCTTCCAGTACCACTGCGCGGCATCGGGATTGGTGGTGTCTATGTCGGCGCCGGCGCGATCGTAGGGCAGGCCGTCGATGGGTGTGCCGTCGGCGAGATGAATCAGCCAGCCATTCTTGAGCAGCTCGGCGTAATAGCGGTCCTCCGGCACAAACCGCGGCCACACGCTGATCATGGTCTCAAAGCCCATATCGTGAAGCTGCTTGTTCATGGCCGCCGGGTCGGGCCAGAACTTGGGATCGAAATCGAACTGGCCCATCTTGGTGAAGTAAAACCAATCCACCACGATTACGTCGGCGGGCAAATGGCGCTGGCGATAGCCGTTGGCGACGGCCATCACCTCATCCTGGCTGGCGTAGCGCTGCTTGCACTGGATGTAGCCGTACGCAGCCTTGGGCAGCATCGGCGTGGGGCCGGTGAGGAGCTTGTAGCCGGCGAAGATCTCGTCGGCGTTTGCGCCGGCGATCACAAAGAACGAAACGCGGTCGCCCACTTCGCTCATCCAGCGCGTTTGTTCGTTGAAGCCGGGCTCGATGGTAGTTTTCGACGGGTTGTCCCACATGAGGCCGTAGCCCTTGTTTGTAATCAAAAACGGCACGCAGAAGCTCGGCCCGGCGGGGGCGTTGTAATCGGCCCAGCAGTGAACCGTGTGGCCGCGATGATCGAGGAAACCCTCCTGGTTCTGGCCGAGGCCGTAATAATGTTCATCGTCCGGAGACTTGAAGGTCGCGCCAACTACGTAGAACTCCGGATCGCTGGGCCGGCGATCGTTGAGCAGTTGCGCCGTCCCGTCCTTGTGATTGGGCACCGCCTGCTCCCAGCCGGTCATTTCCAGCAGCGTCTTGCCGTCGGGCGCTTTGAACGTGATGTGCGCGCCGGGAGTCGACCCACCGAAGTATTTGCCGATGTCGGCCATGGTCTGTAGCGGCGGCTTGCCTCCGCGGCGCTCCCGCGGGCGATCCACCGCGACCACCATGCGCGACGATGTGTAGACGTCGGCCTGCTCGGTCTGCGAGGACTTCCACTCGCTGCCATCGCCCGACGGCTTGGCGATGATGCCGTAGCCCGGGCCGGCCAGCGCGGCGGCGGGTTTCAGGCTCAGCGTGACGCGCAAAATATTTGGCGCATAGGGCTCGAGCACGATGGTCTCGCCGGGGCGGTCGAGTTGGAGATGCTGGCCGGGATTCTGCGCAATCGCCGGTGCCGCCGCAAGTGTCATTCCGGCAAAATAAACTGCAGCGGCGGCCGAAAGCTTTATCGCTTTGAAACAGCGCGGCTGGCAGGCAGGGGCTTCGGCCCCGGCATTTCGACCGAATTTCTTCAACACGGGCATTGGCCCCCGAGGGCAAATCTTTTCAGGCTGCCATGTTCCCTCAGCGGCTAAAGCCGCCTTAATTCCCGACGCCTCATCGGCACGGCTAAAGCCGTGCCCTTTCAAAACCGCGAAACTATCTTCAGCTTTATTGGGCAGTCGCATTACGAACTCCCTGAAATCTCAAACCCATCGCCGCAGATGAGTGTAAACCGATTAAGCGGCCTATCCCGACGAAGAGTGGTGGGTCAGGTTGAAGGAACGTCGCCTCAGGGGCTAAAGCCCGCTCTTCGTTTCAGAGGCTTTGATGTACGGGCTGAAGCCCGTACCCTTCAAGCTGAAGCCCGTACCCTTCAAGCTGAAGCCCGTACCCTTCAAACCGACACGCTGCCCAACGAAACGGAGCGACTGAATTCGAGCGCGAGTTGCGCACGCTACCATGAAGCGTGGCGCGAAGGAAACCGGACTGGCAATCGAAGCTGGTGTTGCTCCTGGTGCTGCCCTACGCCTGGGCGCAGGTGGTGCTGGTCACGCCGTGGTGGGCGGCGAACTCTGCGCCGTTCGCCGTCTGGACGATCGGCCTGAGCGTGCTGCTGGGACTGGCGGCGTGGAAGATGCGCTCGGCTACCGCAGGCGGGGCGGCGGCGGGGGCAGCGATCACCGCCAGCCTCATGTATTCGACGGCCATCGTCCCTTACGAGCCGTGGCGCACCGCTCTCGTCCCGGTGTTCGCCGTCTTGGTTGTCACATCGTTTGCAACACGGCTCGGCCGCGCCAAAAAAGAACGGATGGGGCTCGCCGAGCAGCGCGTGGGGCGCTCTGCCTCGCAGGTGGCCGCCAACCTGGGCGCGGCCGCGCTGGTCTCCTGCGAGGTTGCGCAGTCGTGGCTCACCAATTCGCATTGGACTTCGGGTGCGGTCTTGTCGCGGTCGCTCCT
>JBAUBR010000401.1:0-7376 GCA_049676965.1 Occallatibacter sp. | reverse complement strand
GCCGCGCACCGGACCGCAGCAACGCCGTCCCGCGCGGCACGCCGCCCACCAGCACGATATCGGCAACGGCCAGGGGCGATTCGGCAAGGTCGCCGCCGGCGAGCGGAGTCCGGTAAACCGCAGCCAGCTCAAGCAGCCCATCCAGGAAACGGCTCATCCAACTCCAGGACTCGCGGCTTGCGGGCCGCGCGAGTTCGCGCGGTAAACCTAACGAAAGAAAGGCGGCTAGAGGACGGGCACCCATGGCGGCCAGATCGCTCAGGCCGCGCGCCAAGGTGCGATGACCAATCGATTCGGGCGGATGCCAGTCCAGGTCGAAGTGACGGCCGGCGATTGAAAAATCAGTGGTTATGGCCAACTCCTCACCCGGGAGCGGACGCAGCAGGGCGCAGTCGTCGCCGATTCCCAGGCGCAGGCCGCCTCCGGCTAGGACTCCGGATGCGGCCCGCTGGCGGATCTCGCGGATCAGCGCCGCTTCGCTACCACCATTGGAATGGTCAATTCCACTCTTGGGGTGTTTTTTTTTGCCTTGCACAGTTTGAGAATAGGACATTACCGGCGCGCGCTTTTTGGTTACGGATTTCGTTGACCCGCCAAAGGGTGCTTTGTTAGCCTGAACCTACTGCCCAACCAGGTGCGCCCGGCAGGGCGCGAATTTGCGAACTTTTGGGGCTGCATGGCCCCATATGCCTTGCGATCTTTTTAAGTTCACCGCGAGCGACGGCCACGCCGCGCGCGGAGTGAGAGGTATCGATGCTGCGCAAGCGCTACTACATCCTTTTTGTAGCCCGGGAAGAAGACGGGCGGATCCGCAAGATTCCGCTGCCCCTGCACTATGCCTACGGCTTTGTGGCGGCTGCCCTGGTGGGCGCGTTCACCATCGTGGGCCTGGCCGGATCCTACACCCGCATGTTGCTGAAAACAGAAAACTTCAACCAGGTCCGCCAGGAACGGGAGACGCTGCGCAAAGACTACAAGCAGATGGCCCAGATCGCGCACGATCGCGACGTGCAGGTGGCCTCACTGGGCGCACTGGCCAGCGAAGTGACGGCTCTCTATGGGCTCAGGCAGAACCGGTTGGCCCATCAGGCAGCCCACCCCAGCGCTGCCAGCGCCGCCGCCGCCCCCACGCCGCCGACACTTGCCGCTGCCGATGACGTGAATCAGCAGCAGGTCAACCAATCAATCGACCAGTTTTACGCCCTGCGCACCGATGCCCTGTCGGGCCGCGTTTCGCGCGCGCTCGAGGGCGGCTTGACGCCGTCATACACTGGCGACTGGGCCACCTTGGCTGACGCGCCGAACATGTGGCCTCTCGAAGGAACCGTAACTTCGAGCTTTGGCGAGCGCGAAGATCCGTTCAACGGTGAAGGAGCTTTCCACACCGGCATCGACATCTCCGCGCCCTACGGAACCCCGGTGCGAGCCACCGCCGACGGCGACGTGCTCGACGAATCGATGGGCTCCGGCTACGGCCGCCAGGTTGTACTCGACCATGGGCACGACGTGCTTTCTGTCTACGGGCATTTATCGGCGTCGGTCGTCGTGCCCGGGCAGCACGTCATTCGCGGCCAGGTTATCGGCTACGTGGGCCAGTCCGGCCGCGCCACCGGTCCGCACCTGCACTATGAAGTGCGTGTGCACAACGTTCCGGTCAATCCGCACAAATATCTGCGCATGACGTATCAACAGGTTGCGCTGGCTGAAGGCGGATCGCAAGCGACGGGTGGAAAATAAGAATCGCTTGTAGGTTTGGCGACGGGCCCTGTTTGGGGCCGTTGATCGCTTCAGGTTGCGGCAATCTCTTTCTGAGCGCTCAATTCTCACAACGCAACCTCACAAGGCTCCGTGCCCCATCCTTTTCGTCCGCCGCGGCGGACGAAAAGGGTGGGACACCATTCTGCATTTTGGATAGAGTTCAGCCGCCCAGCAGGTCTGCAACCATCTCAGGCGCGGCCGTGAGCGCCGCATCGATCTGCGACTGATCTTTCCCGCCGGCTTCGGCGATCTCCGGCTTGCCGCCGCCCGAGCCTCCCACGAGCTTTGCAACCGCACCCACCAGCTTGCCGGCCTGGATGCGCTTCGTCAGTTCAGGCGTAACGCCGGCGATGATTGCGACTTTGCCCTCCGGTTGCGCGGAGGCGAGCACGACCACCCCTTCACCGAGCTTCTGCTTCAGGTTGTCGACGAGCGTGCGCAACTGGCCGCGCTCCAAATTGTCGGCGCGGTGCGTGACCAGCTTGACGCCCTTGACTTCGGTCGCGCGCGCCAGCGCCTGGTCGAGCGCGCCAGCGGCCGATTTCATGCGCACCTCTTCCAGTTCGCGGCGCAGGCGCTTGAGCTCGTCTTCCTGCGCCAGGTATTTCAAATTCAGCGCCTCGGCAGGACTGTGATCCGGGTACGGCGCAATGCGCGCAACGAGCTGCGCCGCATCAAAATCGCGTCGAAATTCATCGAGCGCCCCAAAGCCGCTGATAGCCTCAACGCGGCGCACACCGGACGAGACCGCGCTCTCGCCGGTCAGCTTCAACAGGCCGATCTCGCCGGTAGCCGCGGTGTGCGTGCCGCCGCACAGCTCCGTCGAAAAACCATCGGATAGCTTCACCACGCGCACCTTGTCGCCGTACTTTTCGCCGAACAGCGCCATGGCGTGGTACTCGTTCACGGCCACGTCGATGGGCACGTCTTCCAGCGTTTCCACACGGGCGTTGGCCAGCACCTCGCGATTGACGATCGACTCAACCTCCTCAAGCTCTTCGTCGGCCACCTGCGCAAAATGAGAGAAGTCGAAGCGCAGCCGATCGGGCGCCACCAGCGACCCGGCCTGCTTGACGTGCGTGCCCAGCACCTGGCGCAGCGCTGCGTGCAGCAGGTGCGTTCCGGTGTGGTTGCGGCGGATGGCGTCGCGCCTTTGCCCGTCCACAACGGTCCTGACGATATCGCCGACCGCAAGGCCTTGCTTGAGCAGCGCCTTGTGAGTGCGCACGCCCTGCACGGGCAGCACGCAGCCCTGGATTTCGGCGACGGTGGCGTCGCCGTCGGCAGAAGTGAACCAGCCGGTGTCGCCGATCTGTCCGCCGGAGTCGGCATAGAAGCTCGTATGATCCAGCACAACATCTACTGATTCGCCCGCTGTGGCGGCAGGAACACCCATGCCGTCCTTGATGATGGCGAGGACTTCGCAATTGGTGGAGATGAGCTGGCGGTAGCCTTCGAAGATAGTCTTGGGCCGATCGCGGAATGCGGGGCTGGCGCTCTTCTGCGCGCCGCCTTTCCACGAGGCGCGGGCGCGAGCCTGCTCCTCGGCGCGAGCAGCTTCGAAGCCCTCTAGGTCTAACGCGATATCGTAGTCACGGAGCGCATCCGCCATGAAATCAGTCGGCAGACCGTATGTTTCGTAGAGATGAAACGCTTTGTCCCCGGGGAAGGTGATCGAGAATGTGGGTGCCGGATAGAGTCCTGATTGCTGCCATTCTTTGATCAACTTCATCGCGTCTTGAATCGCCGGACCTGGCGAAGACGACTTCAGGATTTCCAGCACCTCCTCAGGGTAGGTCCCGTGAGGCGCTCCACGATAGCGGGCCTGAGGTTCGAAATGCGGCAAGATCAACGCTGCGACTGCTTGGTCGAACCGCCTGGTGCCCTCGGTTAGAACTCGGTCGAACTGCCTCTCTTCAGCTTCGATAACCCCTGCAATACGTTCTGCGGACTCAATCAGCTCGGGGTAAGCGCCCCTCATTAGGTTGCGCACAGCATAGACCATCTGATGGAGAAATGGCTTTTCTTGGCCAAGCAGACGGCCATGACGAATGCCACGCCGAAGAATCTTGCGGAGTACGTAACCTCGACCCTCGTTTGACGGAAGGACACCGTCGTTAATAAGGAAGGTGGAGGCCCTCGCGTGATCTGAAATGATGCGAAGCGACGGTGACCCCAACCTCTCTTTCTGTCTCTTTTCTTCTATCTCCGTTTCTGACCTCGGAAGCTCTGGTGCGCCGGTCGAAAATACAGTGATGAAATCCGACTTATATGAGAACTCCACAAGCTTAGCGGCTTCGTCAATCAGCGGCGTAAACAGATCTGTTTCGAAGTTCGAGATCTTGCCTTGCAGCACAGCGGCCACGCGCTCCAGGCCCATGCCGGTGTCGATGGAGGGCTTGGGCAGCGGCGTCAGCTTGTAGCCCGCCACGGCGGGCAGGCCGGTGGTTTTGCCGGCAGCGTCGACGGTGGCCGAGCGATCGAACTGCATGAAGACCAGGTTCCAGATTTCGACGTAGCGGGCGTCGTCCTGGCCGAAGGGTTTGTCGACGCCGGGAGTCTTGGCGGCTTCAATGCCCATGTCATAAAAAATCTCGGAGCACGGACCGCAGGGGCCGGTCTCACCCATCTGCCAGAAGTTGTCTTTCAAACCGAACTGAAAGATGCGGTCTTTCGGCACGCCTACTTCAAGCCAATATTGTTCCGCCTCGTCGTCGCGCGGGACGCCGTCGGCGCCTTCGAAGATCGTCACATAGAGCCGGTCTTTCTCGATGCCAAACCACTCATCGCTTTTGCCGAACCACTCGGGGCTGGTGACCAGCTCCCAGGCGAACTTGATTGCGTCTTGTTTGAAATAATCTCCGAACGAGAAGTTGCCCAGCATTTCGAAGAAGGTGTGGTGGCGGCGGGTAAAGCCCACGTTTTCGAGGTCGTTGTGCTTGCCGCCGGCGCGCACGCACTTTTGCGAAGTGGTGGCCCGCGAGTAGTCGCGCTTTTCCGCGCCCAGAAAAAGGTCTTTAAACTGGTTCATGCCGGCGTTTGTGAACAGCAGCGTGGGGTCGTTGGCCGGCACCAGCGACGAAGAGCGCACACGGCGGTGCCCTTTCGACTCAAAAAAGCGCAAAAACAGCTCGCGGATCTCGTTTCCCGTGCGAAATTGCATATCTTTTCCAGTGTAACGGGGCGAGCAGGTGATGGCGCACATCCGCGCAGGACGATTCCGGGAATGCAAATTTGTGCGGTCGCGTCCGGGAAAGATGGGCACGGGGCGTGACTATTTGCGTAACTTAGTGCGCGCCGGCACGTCTCTTTCAAACAGTTGCAGAAGGGCAAACAGTTCCAGAAGGGGAGGTTTGGTGTGGACAAACTGGCAATCCTGGCGCTGCTCGATGCCAAGGCAGGCAAAGAGCGCGAGTTGGAGGAGTTTCTGAAGTCGGCGTTGCCGCTCGCCCAGCAGGAGCCGGGGACTACGACCTGGTATGCCGTCAAACTCGGGCCGGGACGCTTCGGCATCTTCGATACCTTCAAGAATGAAGACGGCCGAAACGCCCACTTGACGGGAGCGATTGCCAAGGCGCTCTTTGCCAAGGCCGACGAGCTGCTCGCCAAAGCGCCGCAGATCGAGATGCTCGAAATCCTTGCTGTGAAGGCTCCTGCCGCGTGAGGCGCGGAGAGCATGGAAATTCGGCGCCGCAAATGACCGGCCGCGTGTGCGCGCAGCTCTGCCTGCTGCTTTTGCTCCTGGCTGCAAGCTGCGCACGGCGCGTCCAGGCAAGTGCGATCAACGGAGTTCAAGGCGGGGGATTTCAGGATGGACATTGGGAAGGGCCGAATCATCATTTTGAAATTGCCGAGTCGCGCAAGATCGAGGTAGGCGGCGCCGTGCTGCAGGTGGACTTCGCGGCAGGCAAGCTCGACCTGCCCATCGACGTGATCCTGCATCATGTTCAGGCGGCAGCATCGGCGGTCACGGCATACTATGGGCGCTTTCCCGTGAGCCGCGCCCGCGTGCTGGTGGTGCCGGTCGCGGATCGCCACGGCATGCTGCAAGGAACCACCTGGGGCGACATGGGCGGGTTTCAGGGGTTCACGCGCATCCGCGTTGGCGAGCACACCACCGCCGCCGACTTGGCCGACGATTGGGTGATGACGCACGAGCTGGTGCACATGGCGTTCCCTTCGCTGCCTGACGACCAGCACTGGATGGAGGAAGGGCTCGCCACCTACATCGAAGCCATTGCGCGACACGAGACCGGCGAGCTGACGGCGCAGCGTGTGTGGGGCGACATGGTGCGCGACATGCCCAAGGGTGAGCCCGGAGCGGGCGACGAGGGCCTCGACCGGACGCACACCTGGGGGCGGACGTACTGGGGCGGCGCCCTGTTTTGTCTGAGTGCGGATGTTGCGATCCGCCGCCAGACCGGGAACCGCAAAGGACTCAGGGATGCATTGCGGGCGATTGTCGCGCAAGGTGGGACCATCGACCACGAATGGCCGCTGGACCGTGCACTCGATATCGGCGACCGCGCGACCGGCACCCACGTGCTGACGCAGCAGTATGCCGCGTGGAAGGACGCGCCGGTGCAAGTGGACCTGCCGGCGCTATGGAAGGAATTGGGGATTCGCGCAACCGATGACGGCGCTGATTTTGTTCCCGATGCGCCGCTGGCAGCGGTGCGCGAGGCGATTGCCGGTAAGGCGACTGAGCCCGGCCAGCCGTTGGCCGCGCATTGAACTGAAGCACTTCACTCCGCAGTTGGTTCTTCCAGGTTGTCCAGCGCGGCGAGGGTCTCGTCGGGAATATCCCATTGGCGCAGGATCTTGTAGATCACGCCGGTTGAGAAACCGGCTGAGGCCAGACGCCGCACCACGCGGGCTGTCTCCTTTTCATTCCCCGGCTTGCCGATGCGCTTGCGCTCGAGGTGCTCGCGGGCAAGCGCTTCTTCGCTGGTGTTGGCGTAGCGGGCTTCGACGGCCTGCTGAGCAATGCTCGAGGAGACGCCTTTTTGCGCAAGATTCTGGCGGACGCGCCGGCTGCCCAACTTCTCGTTCTCCTGGCGCAGGCGGGCATAGGTCTCCGCAAAGGCGGCATCATTGAGATAACCGTGTTCGCGCAGGCGGATGAGGATGGAGTTGATCGCGGAATTGCCCCGCTCGCCGGGCTCGGCGCGTGGGCTCAGTAAACGGCGCAGCTCGAATTCGGTCCTCATGCGGCGGGCGAGGGCTTTGATCGCGTAGTCGTAGAGTCCGGCTTCGCCGAGCGGGGCGCGCAGTTTCGCGGATTTGCGGGCAAAGGCCATCGATAATCAGTCCAGCGGAATCAGCAGGCGAAACCGCCGGTTGCGCCTCCAGCGGTAGTGTCGAAAGTCGCGATCAAGGGTCAGAATATCGCCGGTGTCGAGTTCATCGGCCATGTGAATGAGACAAGCATCGGCGAAGTCGGCAGGTGTGTCGCAGTATTTGCGCATCAGATCCGAGATTTCGGTCACATGGTTCCCTAGCAGGCTGCTGAAAAACTAAGTTGTTTGCCGGTCTTACTCCGCTTTCGGTTCCATTCCGGCTGGTTTTGTGCTGCGTTATGGTTGATTTCTGTGCTCTGCGGGTCGTTCTTGCGGCCC
>JBAUBR010000400.1:0-10360 GCA_049676965.1 Occallatibacter sp. | reverse complement strand
GTGCTGCGCCGCGCGGCCGAGCTGGGCGTGGCGGTGGAGCACAACGCCGCGCCGGAGCGGCTGGACCTGTGCGACCGCGATCTGCGGCTGGCAAAGGAGCTGGGATGCAGGATCACGATCGACACCGACGCCCACGATGCGCGCATCATCGGCAGGATGAGTTATGGCATCCGCCAGTTGCGCCGCGCCTGGCTGGGGCCTGCGGATGTCTTGAATACGCTTCCGGCCGATGAGTTTCTTGCCGCGCTCAGGCCTGGGCCGTAGCGCTACTGGCCGTGCTTGCAGTTAAGACAGATTTGCATTCTTTTGCAAAACGGGGCATAATAAACCTAACTCACCTACGGCGTGCCGTAGGCCCAGAGGCCGGCGCATGAGAATGTGTCGGCCTTTTGCATTTAGAATCGCACGGCATGAAGACGATCATTTATGTAGACGGCTTCAACCTATACTATTGCGCCCTAAAAGACACCCGACACAAATAGCTCAACCTCTACTCGCTCTGTGAAGCGGTGCTCCCAAAGACTTGCCAGATTATCGTGATCAATTACTACACCGCGCGAGTTTCCGCACGACGGAACCCCGCGTCACCGAAAGATCAGCACACGTATCTGAAAGCACTTGCAACGTTGCCTAACCTGAGAGTCCATTTTGGCAAGTTTCAGGTGTCCGAGAAATCGATGTTTCTAGTTCAGCCGATGGAGTTCATGCCGCCAGGTCCAACGCCATGGCCCGTTCCAGAATTTGTTCGGGTGGTTAAAACAGAAGAGAAGGGGTCGGATGTCAACCTGGGTGCCCATTTGGTGAGAGACGCATTCACAAAGGCCTTCGAACATGCCGCATTACTCACCAACGACACTGATTTGAAAGAGCCTTTGCGGATTGTCATCGAGGAGGCCAGGTTGCCTGTGACATTGCTTACACCGACGCCTCATCCCTCAGCAGATCTCAAGAGGCTAGCTTCTCACGTCCGCAACATTTCGCCTTACCTTGGAGTCAGTCAGTTTCCAAATCCCGTAATAGGAGCGGACGGGCTGCCGATCCTGAAGCCTGCTGACTGGTGAGCGATATGAAACCGGCACGCAGCGCCTGGCAGAGGCGCCCGGAAATGCTGAATACCCCCTCGGCTGGTAAGTTTCTTGCCGCCTTCAGGCTGCGGCCGTAGGGTGCCGCCACGGATACGGTTTCAGACCGTTTTCCCTCAGCCCGCAGCGCGAGTCTGTCGCATCCTAAGAGATTTGGCGTAAGATAGAGGCGCCATGAGTCTGCTGCAGCAGGATTCCTCTTCGCCTGACAGTGCCGCCCGCGGCGAAGAGTACACCAAGGGCACAGGACACCTGGTCTGGGCCGGCGTGATTGCGACTGTCCTGGTCACCATTGCCATCGGGCTCTATGTGTGGAGCCAGCAAAAACCGCCCGCGGCCGTGGGAACCGTCGAGCAGGTGTGGGCGCGCCCCATGCACACCGAGACTTCGGGATTCGACGCTTCCGGCGCCGCCATGCCCAAGGAAAGCTTCGACCAGGTGCTGGTCTTCACCCGCGTCAAGCTGCACAACCAGAGCAATAAGCCGCTCTTCCTGCACCAGGTGATGGCCAATGCCACGATGGACGACGGCATCCACACCAGTTACGCCGCCATCCCCGCCGACTACGACCGCGTATTCGTAGCCTATCCCGAGTTGGCTTCACTGCACGGCAACAGCCTGCCGTCGGAAACGACCCTTGAAGCCGGCCAGACGATTGAAGGAACCTTTGTCTCGGCCTTTCGCATGAGCAAGCAACAGTGGGACGCGCGCAAGAACCTGAATTTTACCTTCGCATTCCAGTACCAGCCCAGCCTGGTCCTCGCGCCGCAGTCGGCGGTTATTGAACAGTAGGCGGAACCGGCGCGCTCTTGGGCGTGGCCAGGTAGCCCGCAATCTCGTTCTTTCCCGGAATGCTGTTCACCACGATCTCATAGAGCATCGGATCCTTGCCGGAGTAGAACTGCAGCGGCTCGTTCAGGTTTCGATCCTTCTTCTCGTAGCTCTTGTCGTCGGAATAGATCACCAGCGTAAACTTGTTCTTCTTGCCGTCGGACTTCTTCAACTCCAGGCTTACCGTGCTCACCGGCTTCTTCTGCCCCTTTTGCAGGGTGAACTCGTAATAGTTCCGGTCGCCCTTGTGCTTCAGCGTCTCCAGCTCGTCGTGGTTGCGGGCAATCAGGCTGGTGTGGCCGCTCAAGTCGCCCTTCATCGACGTCAACTGGGCGATGGCGCCGGCCAAGTCGCTCTGCGTCTTGGCCACGTCGGTTTTCACCCCGCCCACGTCGGTCTTCACCGCGGAGACGTCGCTGGAGACGGCGCTCACCTGTTGCTGGGTCGCCTTCTGTGCGCTCGCCAGGCGCGCGGCGTCGGCCTGTTCGCGGCGGACAAGATCCTGCGCGCGGGCGTCCATCTGCTTCTGCGTCAGTCCCAGCGAGTTGCCCAGCTCCTCGGTCGCCACCTTGAGGCGGGCGTTGGTTTCGCGCAGCTCGGCTTCCAGGCTGGCGCTGCGCTGGTTGGCCTCGGCCATTGCGGCTTCCTGGCGCGAGAGGCGCCCGGTCAGCGTATAGCTCCAGATCAGCCCGGCAATGACGGCTACCAGGGTGATCCCAATCACCGCCAGTATTGCGCCGGAGTACGTTCGGGGTGCATTTTCAACTTCATCGCTCATGGTCTGCTTTTCTTCTCCTTGGCGGAAGGTGTGCGCCGCCGCTCTCGCAACCGCGCAATGATGGTTACCCCGCGTGTCGCGGCGAGTGTCTTTCCTCAACCCCCGCCGATGCGGCTCCGGATGTGGCACTCGACGTCCGGCCGCGGCAACCGCCGCTCAGGCATTCCTGGAGAATACCAGAATAGCGGATGAAGGCGGTGTGGCGGGAAAAAGGTGGTGCGCATCTCCGGACAATTCGGGATTTCTGCTTTATCTTGATGAGCAATCAATTCCGCGTCGTGGAACCGGCCGCCGTGACAACCATGGAACGGCTGGTCTATAAAGAACTTTGCTGCAATTTAAGCGCTGAGCCGATTCGTGGGACTCGGCCGCTTGCTGCATTGAGGAACAAATTCACCGCCCAGGGAGCGCGGAACGCCATGTCAACTGCTGTCGCAGGAAAAGGTCTCGAAGGGATTGTCGCGGCCAACTCGGGTATTTGCTGGATCGACGGCGAGGCAGGCGTGCTGGCCTACCGCGGAATCGATATCCATGAGCTGGCCGTGAAGTCGACCTTCGAAGAGACCACCTACCTGCTCTGGAACGGCTTCTTGCCCAATCAGTTTTCGCTGCGCGAATTCCAGTCGCAACTGGCGGTTTCGCGGGAGCTCGACCATCGCGTCGTCGACATGCTGCGCGGATTTCCCAAATCGGCCACTCCCATGGAAGTGCTGCGCACCGCGGTTTCCGCGCTCAGCTTCTACGACGCCGACGAGCAGGACAACGCGCACGACGCCAACGTGCGCAAGAGCTACCGCCTCACCTCGCAGATCGCCATGATCGTGGCCATCTACGACCGCATCCGCAAGGGCCTGGAGATTGTGCCGCCCGACCGCTCGCTGACCCACGCCGCCAATCTTTTGTGGATGTTGAACGGTGTAATGCCCTCCGACACCGCGATCCGCACCATGGACATCGCGCTGATCCTGCACGCCGACCACGAACTGAATGCATCCACGTTTGCGGCGCGCGTGATCGCCGCCACGCTCTCCGATGTTCACTCGGCCATAACCGGCGCCATCGGCGCGCTCAAAGGCCCCCTGCACGGCGGAGCCAACGAGGGCGTGATGCGGCTGCTTCTCGCCATCGATAAGGCCGGCGCCGATCCGGTCGAATTCGTGCAATCCATGCTGGCGGCCAAGCAGAAGGTGCCCGGCTGCGGGCATCGCGTCTACAAAACGGAGGACCCGCGCGCCACTCATTTGCGCCGTATGAGCGAACAGCTCGGCAAGGATGCCGGCCAGCCCAAATGGTTCGAGATGTCGCGCGCCATCGAGGTCTACGTCAAGTCGTCGAAGGGGCTCAACGCCAACGTCGACTTCTACTCCGCCTCCACGTACAAGATCCTCGGCATCGACATCGATCTCTACACGCCCATCTTCGCCGTGAGCCGCATCGCCGGCTGGACCGCGCACGTGATCGAGCAGTTGGACGACAACCGCCTGATCCGGCCGCGTGCGGAATACATCGGCCCGCCGTATCCTTCGCGATGGATTCCCATCAAGGATCGGCCATAGTTCGCGGCGCGTCTGACTGTTGTCTCTCGATCTTTGAAGAATCCTGTTGCTGAAGTGAAATCGACGTGTAAGGATTTGTTGAACACCCTGAGGTTGGCCGATTGCCTGTCGGCCGGAACATGAATCAACCACAGAGATCGTGATCCGAGCCCGTTGCGGAGTGCGGATTTCGCTGCAAGCTTGTTGAAAGACACCAAAGGCATTACCGGAACAGAAGTAAGGGCCCATATTTCGCCGGGTGCCTTTCATTAAAGAGGTCTGCTGAGCTGCTCGAATCGGACGTTCGCAAAGTCTCAGGCTCAAGAACAGCCCACCCCAAAAACTCATGAACGTTCCTTCGCTCCCCAAGAGGAGTGCAGGGAGCGGTGAACTTGAGCCCTGCTTCGCAGGCGATTGCGGATCGTGTGCGCCGATTCGTGAGAGCGATGACAGGCCTGGTTCTGCTCGACAACCGCAAGCTCAGCCCATCGGCCAACCGGTGGTTTCGACGCAAGGTGTTCGTCCGGCCGCTCACAGGGGCGCCATTTTTTTGAGTAAAGGCACAGTCGATGAAACTCGCAGTAACTTTCCCAAATGTCTTCCTGATGCTTGCAGTATCGGCGGCTCCGACGCTGGGGCAGACAGTTGTCACCAGCCCCGGCAACGGGGAGCAGGTAGCCTCTCCTTTCAACCTCACCATGGATGCGAGTACTTGCTCTGCGCGGCCGGTCACCTACGTCGGCTACTCGCTCGACAACAGCACGTACACCGCGATCTTCGCCGGACAAAGGATGGACGGCCCCGTCGGCGCGCCGAGCGGTTGGCATACCGTGCATATCAAAGCCTGGAATAACGCGGGAGACGTCTGCGTAACCGATGTCTCGGTGGACGTGGCCGGCGGAGCCACTTCCGTAATCCCGTCAACGGCCGTCAAGGTGAGCAGCATCCAGACGCTCGACAACTGGGTTGCAACTCACGACGGCGGAACCCTGGGTTCTTCGAGCGGTGCGTCGAAGCTGGTGAGTTCGCCTTCGCTGACCGGCGCCGCCCGGTTCTTTGCCAACCAGTTCAACGATTTCGGCGGTGAGCGGTACTCCGTCCAATTCGACGACAATGCGACTTCGCAGAACTTTTTCTATGACGCGTGGGTGTATATCGCCGGTTCCGCAGTCGGATTCTCCAACCTCGAGTTCGATCTGGACCAGACGATGTCGAATGGTGAAACCGTGGTCATGGGATTCCAGTGTGATAGCTGGATTCAGCGCTGGGATTATGCCGTGAACGGCGGCTCGCCGACCGATTTCAACGACACCTGGGGGCACTCCAACGCTCCCTGCGACGTGCATAGCTGGGGAGCCGACCAGTGGCATCACGTGCAGATCTACTATTCGCACAACGATTCCGGCTGGGTGACCTACCACACGGTGTGGCTCGACGGAGCCGAGCAGGACCTGAACGTGACCGCCTTTTCCGGATACAATCTCGGCTGGGGTCCAACGATCGGGACAAACTTCCAGATCGACGGGGACAGCAGCGGGACTACGTGGGGGAATGTGTATCTGGACGAAATGACGGTCTATCGCTGGTAAGAGCAGCGCTGGTAGTGGCAGGCGCGCTCGCATTCGCAGCCGTGAGAGAATTCTTGCCGGAGCATGGTCTTCAATCCGCGGTGGGGTGAAGGGTGCTTCACCCTCAGGGCCCACGGCAAGGAATCTCCCGTGAATACGGAACAGAATCCTCACGACGCAGTACCCTATCCGGCGCTCGCCTTTTCCAACACGCATCCTGAACGGCTGGCAGCCATGGCCATTCTCCATGGCCTGGAGCCGGCGCCGGTGGAACGCTGCCGCGTGCTCGAGGTTGCCTGCAACGAAGGCGCGAACCTGATTCCGATGGCTTACGCTATCCCCGGCAGCGAGTTCGTGGGCTTCGATCTCGCGCGCCAGCCCGTGGAGCGCGCCCGGCAACGCATCGGCGAACTCGGCCTCCAGAACATCCGCATCTTCGCCAGCGACCTGATGGAAGTCGGCGCCGATCTGGGGCAGTTCGATTACATCATCGCGCACGGTGTCTATTCCTGGGTTCCGGAGCCGGTGCGCGACCGCCTGCTGGCGCTCTGCCGGGAACTACTCATGCCGCAGGGCATCGCATTCCTCAGCTACAACGCGCTGCCCGGCGGCTACGTGCGCTCCATGATTCGCGAGATGATGCGGTTCATGATGAATGGGACAGAAAACGTGGATCACCAGGTTGGCGTCGCGCTGGGGCTGGTTTATTTCCTGCTGGATGGAAGGCCCGAAGACGACCCTTACCGCAGAATGATTGAACAACATCTGCAGAGGATGGGGGACCGCAATCTCAATGCCACGTTTCACGACGAGCTGTGCGATGTGAATGACGCGGTGCGCTTCATCGAGTTTGCAGAGCATGCGCGCCGGCACGGCTTGCAGTATCTATGCGAAGCGAAGCTGCCGCCGCCCTCGGATCCAGGCTATCGCCCGCAGATCCGGGAGGCGATCGAGAAGGTCGCGCCCGGCGATATCTTCAGGCAAGAGCAAATGCTGGACTTCGCCCGCGCGCGCAAGTACCGCGAGACCCTGCTGTGCAGGGCGGATTGCGAAGTGCGCCGCGACCTCTCCGCGGAGCGATTCCGGAAGCTGTTGTTTTCTTCGCCGGCGTCTTCAGCTCCCGGCAAAGAAGCCGGGACAACGATCTTCAATCTGCCGGGCGGTGCGACCATGGAGTCGAATCACCCGGGAGCGGTAGCGATCATGCGGGAGCTGGAGCGGGCGTGGCCGCGTGCGCTGCGGTGGGAGGAGATTGAGCCCCGGATCGACGGATGCGGCTTTCAGCTCAATGCCGATGGGGCCGCTCTGCTGTTGCGACTCTCCGCGGGGGAATTCATCGAGATGCACGGATGGAGGGCGGAACTTCCGCGCGCGATCTCGGCGCGGCCAAGGGCGAGCCGGTGCAGCGTGCGGGAAGCGGCCTCGAGCGGGCAGGCGACTAACTTGTTCCACTCGATTGTGCGATTCGACGACCCCATTGCGCGCAAGCTGTTCATGCTCCTTGACGGCACGCGCAGCCGCAACGAACTGATCGAGGCGCTGAAGGCCGATTTTCTGGGCGTGCCTGCCGAAGATATTGAAATGAGGATCGAGCCGAGCCTCGAGTTCTTCTTCCGTGCGGGGTTTCTGGAGGCGTGACGAGGGAAGGCCTTGAAGGAGATCGTAATCCTCGGCGGTCCGAACGGCGCGGGCAAGACCACGGCAGCGCGAGTTCTGCTGCCGGAGTTCCTCCATATGCACGAGTTCTTGAATGCGGACGAAATCGCGCGCGAAATCGCGCCGGATCACCCGGAAGCAGCGGCCATGGCAGCCGGAAGGCGCATGATTGAGCGCATGCGCGAGAATGTCCAGCGGCAAAGGAGTTTTGGTTTTGAAACAACCTGCTCCGGAAAGTCCTATCTCCATCTGCTCAATCGCTGCAAACGTGAAGGTTGGGGGATTACGTTGATTTATCTCTGGTTGCCTTCTCCGCAAGAAGCGATTGCTCGCGTTGCGAAGAGAGTGATGCGGGGCGGGCACAACATTCCTGCGGATACGATCGTCCGGCGATTCCACGCCGGTCTCAGCAACATGCGAAATCTGTATCTTCCGCTGGCAAACACCGCTGCGATCTACGATAATGGTGGGGAGCGAAGAATGCTGGTTGCCGAGAAGGAATCGGGGCGTCCACTCGCAATTGTTGACGCCAAGCGTTGGTCCCAAATGGAGCAGATGGCTTTATGGAAATGAGCTCACGTCAAATCTTAAACTCGATTGATCAAGCCCTGGATGAAGTCGCGCGCCGTCTCGCCTCCGGCGAACTCGATCAATCCGGCCGCTACTACACTGACGAGGAGTTGGCTGCCGGCGCGGCAACGGGCAAAATCCGCACCCCGGCGAAACCGGCCAAGGCTCCAGCCGCCTGATCTTTCGCGTCTCTCATTTTGTTTTTCGGTGCAGTTTATCCGGCGCACCGCCCGTGACTGCTACCATGGCATCGGAGAACGACCATGGAACGAATGCTGGCAACGCCCGCCGATGCGGAGATCATCCTCAAACTATATCAACTCCGCACCGAAACGGTGATGCGCCAGGCGCGCGCCTGGATGACCGGCGAATTCTGGCCGGCGACGGCGGAGGACTATTTCGCCGTGGCCAATAATCCCGCCGACCCGCACAATGCGTGGCTGCGGCAGGTGCTTAGCTACTGGGAGATGGCCGCGGCGCTGGTGCTGCACGGCGCGGTTTCAGCCGAGCTGTTTGTCGATTCCAATGCAGAAGGCTTCTTCATCCTTGCCAAAATGGCGCACATCTTGCCGGAAATCCGCGAAAAACAGCCGATGTTCCTGAGGAAGACCTCGGAGTTGATGGAGCGCTTCACCGTGGCCGCTGCGCGCTACGAGTATGCCTTGAAGAACGTGGAAGCCCGGCGCAAGAGCATGGCTGCGGCGCGGTAAGCACCGGCCGCCGGGCCGGTTTGCGCCAGCCGCGGGCCTTGCGGAAACCCGAGTCAGGGTGGATGGTGTAGACTGGCGGACGTTAGGAAAATCCCCTCTGGAGGCTTGCTGTGAAACGAATTGTCGCTTTGCTCGCTGTCGTGGTTTCAATCGCTTGGGTCGGGGCCCGCGCCGCCGACACCGAAATCAACGGCTGGATCTCCGATTCGATGTGCGGCGCCAAACACGCCGGCACCGGCGCGGCCTGCGCGAAGAAGTGCATCGAGGGCGGCATGGCCCCGGTGTTCGTCGACGAGGCCAAGAAGGCCGTCTGGAAGATCGATAATCCCGACGCGGTGAAGGGCTTCTACGGCGATCATGTCACCGTCAAGGCGACCACCGACGCCGACGCCAAGAGCGTCCACATCGACTCGATTGCCGCAGCCAAGTAAGAGGGACTCCAGGCTGGCACTCGCCACGCGGGGAAATCTCTGCTAGTGTCATATCGGTTACCCTCGCCGGGGCCGCATTGGCGCTGCGGCGCGCTGGTTTACCGTGGGGACGGAACTGCCCATGGCGCGAGCACTCTGGAACGGCAAGGTCATTGCCGAAAGCGACACCACCGAGACGGTCGAAGGGAACGTTTATTTTCCCGAGTCCAGCCTCAAGCGCGAGTACTTTCGCCCCAGCACCACCACTTCCACCTGCCCGTGGAAGGGCCAGGCGCGGTACATGAACCTGCTGATCGACGGCCAGGATAACCCCGACGCGGCCTGGTACTATCCCGATCCCAAGCCCGCCGCGCGCAAAATCAAGGGCTACGTGGCGTTCTGGCGCGGCGTGGAAGTGGAGAAGTAACAGCGGCGGGCCTCCGGACACGTGCGACTCCATGCGTCATCATTGAATCGTCTTGAGCCGCGCCAGTCGTGTGCCTCGCCTGGAGATGAAATGCACCGCGGTCTACCCCCGCCGATTGTTCGTTCAACCCTCCTATCCGTCGCTTTGTCACTTTTCTTTGCGGGCTGCACACATCCGCGAGCCCTGGCGCCGGCGCCCGCGGCCGCACCCACACTCCAAGGCGATCCGGCACATCCAGGAAGTACCGAGGGATGGGTCCGCACCGAACTCTACTTCGGGCTCGGCCCGGCCGATCACCCCGATCAGGGCGTCAGCGAGGCCCAATGGCGCGACTTCGTCGACCAGGAAGTGACGCCGCGCTTCCCCGCCGGGCTGAGCGCCGCGAACATGTACGGGCAATGGCAGGGGAAGGGCGAGCCGGAGCCCTCGCGGCTGCGTTCCAAGGTACTCATCATCCTTTACCAAAACACCGCGGAGAACAAAGCCAAGATTGACGCCATTCGCGCCGCATGGAAACAGCGGACCGGCGACCAGTCGGTGCTGCGCGTGACCCAGCCGGCGGACGTGTCGTTTTAACGGCGCCTAAGTCCAAGAGGTTGTCCAACAACTGGCTCTGAGTTGAAGGGTACGGGCTTCAGCCCGTACATCAGAGGCCAGACCGGGCCGGGGCTTTATTGATCGCTGCAAAACAAATGTCCGGTTCGGATCACCCGGCAGATCGCGGGTTTTGAAAGGGCACGGCTTAAGCCGTGCCGCAAATGCGCAATGAAATCGAGGGCTTTAGCCCCTGCGG
>JBAUBR010000399.1:0-4677 GCA_049676965.1 Occallatibacter sp. | reverse complement strand
ATCCAGCATCAGTTGCCGAAGATGGGTCACAATAAACCTCCTGTGACCCAAGCCTTACACCGGCAACAATGCCCGGGGACCACCCACGCCGCAGCGTCCGTCGCGCCAGCGACTTAGTTCAAACGATCATGCCCGGACGGATCGGCGCAACCTGGCCGGCTTCTGGGGACCAATCCGGGACGGCCTCGGCATCATTCAGTTGCGACCGGCTGCCAAAGCTCGACACGATTTCCTTCCGGATCGGTGATCCAGCCAAACTTTCCAAAGTCATAGCTTTCGCGTTTGGGATCGACGGCGACACCTTCGCCGATCAGACGGTCCAGCACACCGTCCAGGTCGTCCACCTGGAGATTGATCATTGCTTTCTGTGCCGGAGGGAAGTATGCATTGTCTGGTTTGAAAAGGGCGAAGACGACGTGGGCGTGTTGCGTCGGGGCAGGAAACGAGAAAGCTCCCTCGGCCTTCACCAGGCCGAGATGCCGCTCGTACCATTGATAAAGAGCTTTTGGATCGTCCGCTCGCAAAAATATACCGCCAAAGCCAGTAATTGAACCCATGCAGCCTCCTATGAGTACCGTTTGACAGTTTAGAAGACGGAAGGCCGGGGCGTACGCCCGGGCCTTTTGATTTATGCGTTCATGACCGCGCGAGCGGCCGTGGGTTCTTGAGGGGCTTTGCGGCGGAGGATGGCAGCGGAGATGAGAGTAATGATGAGGCCGACGGGCAGGGGCTCCATGAAGGTGTAGGCCATGTTGACGAAGGGGTTCTGGTAGAGCTGCTGCGAGCGCTCGATGACGGAGACCTGCGCGGCGGTGGTGGCGGGGTCAAGCCCGGAGGACTGGACCTTGTGAATCTGTGCGGCGAAGTAGCTGTCCACGAAGTGGGGCATGAAGTTGAAGTAGAGGACCTCCCACGTGGCGACGTAGCAGACGATGGTGATGAGGGTGATCAGGATGCCGCAGGCGAAGGCGCGGCCGAAGGAGATTTGGCCGGCGAGGTTGTTATCGCGGTAGCTGCGGATGCCGAAGTAGATGAGCAGGAACGACGCCACCATGATGGTGTAGCCGAGAACCATGCTGTGGCCGGAGCCGATCTTGTCGGCGAGGAGAAGCGAGCCGTCCATAAGGACGGAGATCATGACGCCGGAGATGAGGCCGAAGGTGAGGACGGTTTTCTTCATGTGAGGCTCCCAATGTGAGTGCGGTGCGAGTGAGGATGGAGTCACGATGCGGCGTAATGGGGCCCGATGTCGTCACCCTTTCGGATGATTTTTGAGGAACGGAGCGAAAATCGTGCTTTCGGGTGACGCGTTCGCACCCCAGCGAGGAAGACCTGTCTCCTCACCCCACGGACAAAGACCCGTCCGCGCGACCCCGTGTCGCCCCCCCGCTACGCGACCCCGGCAGTCACGGCAGCAGGCCCAGTTCTTTGCCGCGCAGGACGGCCTGGGTGCGGCGGGCGGCTCCGAGCTTGTCGAAGGCGCGGGAACAGTGTGTCTTGACGGTGTTTTCGGAAACGAAAAGCTGCGTGGCGATCTCGCGATTGCTGAGACCGCGGGCGATCAGGGCGAGGATTTCAAGCTCGCGTGCCGTGATGCCGAGCGTCTGCTGGCGGGCCGTATTGGGAGCGAAGGGGACGGGTTTTCCCAGGGGCTCTGGCCCAAAAAGCAGGTCCTTCGACTCCGCTCCGCTTCGCTCAGGAGGGGCCTCCGCGGCGACAGGCACTTCCCTCACCACGACCGTTTCCCGAATGGTTTCGAGACTGCTGGTTTCGCGACTGCGCGTGATGCGCAGGCCGAGCCAGATGCCGAAGGTCGCGAAGAGGATGGCGACCAGCGCGCCGTAGAGCTCGACGGAGTGCTCGATGACGACGAAGCGGTATTCGGTGTATTGGAGGGTGGCGATGAGGAGGCCGCCGACCAGACCGAAGATGAGGACGTGGCGCTTCATGATGGGATTGCGAAGAAGTATAACGGAGACGGCGAGGAAGTGGTTTCTCCCGGAGGAGAAAACAGGAGGATCGAGGCGTGATGCCCTGGCCCATTTCGCCGGGAATAGCTCTGGATGGAAGCTGGATCGCCATCGCACTCACCGAGCTTCTTCGCCGGCAGGAGGGCTGCCGAGGTATTCGCGGTTAGCAGGCAGGGATTGGGCAGCGATCCTCTAAAAGGGCATTCGCTCACCGACAGGGTCGCGCGAGCGCAAAAAAATCGCCTCCGGAGGAACGCTTCGCCCCGGAGGCGCTTGCAAATCACAAGGAAACTCTGGGGAGACCAGTAGCCGGCGCTGGAGGTCGGTAGCGCGGCTACTGGTGATCCCTGCTTAAACGAAGCTGGCTGCGGCTTCCCCTTTCCACGGCTGCCTCGTGCCGCCGGCTCGAAGGGAGCTTTCGTACTCGCTCCCCAAACCTTGGCGACAATTGAAGTGTCTCCCAGTTTGCAAAAGCGTTCCGTGACAGCCGTCACAGGTCTTTGTGCTTTTCCGCATTCTCTCCAAACCGGGCTCAATGCGCAACAGAAATTCGCGGGATTATCCCTTTGACAAACCCAAACTCTTCTGCCATAGTACTCCTGCACCAAAAGCGAGGGCGCATGACGCGAGCAGAAAAAGAGGTTTTGACTGAGATTGTGGCGGAATTGGAGAAGGTGACGAAGATTGTAATCGCGCTACAAGATCGCGCAAGCATTCAGTCAATGGTGCAACTACCGAAGACGTACGACACTCTTCGCACGAAGATAGATGCTTTGCCATCAAGCCAGTAATGGTCTCTTCGTAGCGAACCCCGCAATATGGATCAGCTATTTGTTCAGCAAGTGACGGGAAATAGGAGCAAACCAAATGAACACCACCAAGAAAGCATTAAAAGAGATCGCCTATCTACCAGAGGCGAATCTGATCGCAACGGGCGCGCTTGAAAAGGCTTTAGTAGCAAACGAAACACTTACCAACCGAGAGATAAACAGACGGAAGACAACCGCGAAAGCAGACTTGAAAGAGAGATTCGACAAACTGGATGCTTTGATTCGGTCACTTCCAAAGCGTCAATAGCCGCGTGTAGTTCTTTACGATCTTTCAACTTCGCCATATCAGTAAGAAAAAGACAGGGAGCAGACATAATGAACCTCAATAGCATCGCGCGGCAGTTCTCAGACTCGGAAGACGCCAGAGCGTTTCTCGAATCCCAACGTTGGCCCGATGGAGTTGTTTGTCCGTTTTGCGGACTGGTTGGGGAAGCATACAGGCTGAAAGCGAAACAGACTTCAAAGAAACCTGTACGACCGGGAGTTTGGAAGTGTGCGGGATGCCGCAAGCAATTTACCGTAACCGTAGGCACGATATTCGAGGATTCTCACATTCCCCTGAATACCTGGTTGATGGCCATTCATCTGCTCTGCTCATCGAAAAAAGGCATGAGCGCCCATCAATTGCACCGTATGCTCGGAATCACCTATAAATCCGCTTGGTTCATGGCGCATCGGTTGCGGTACGCTCTGACCCATGGTTCGATATTCCCCAAACTCTCAGGCACGGTAGAGATTGACGAAACATATATCGGCGGGAAAATGCGGGCGGGATCGCAAGCGCCCAAACAAGGGAAACGGACAAAAGACAGGCATTGCCATATAGACAACAAAGCGCCTGTCGTAGCGTTAGTCCAGCGCGATGGGCGAGTCCGTTCTGTTCACATGCCTCGCGTTACCGCTGATAACCTCCGCGCCGTGGTTCGCCAAACCCTTATGCCCGATGTACGGGTTATGACCGATACCTCAACCGTGGCAAAAGGCGCTCTCTTAGGACGCGAGCACTACCAAGTCAATCACAAGCGGGAAGAGTACGTCCGATATGAAAACGGACTGATGATTACAACCAACACGGTTGAGGGATTCTTCGGACTGCTAAAACGCGGAATCAACGGGATTTATCACCACGTCGGGCAGCAGCATTTGCATCGTTATCTCTGCGAATTCGATTTTCGATACAACACTCGCAAAGTAACGGACGGCGAGAGATCGGTTGCCCTGATTAAGCGGGTGGGCGGAAAGCGCCTGATGTATAAGCAAGTCAAACCGTCCGAATAATGGACGGATGGTAGAGTGTTTCCGACGGCGGCCAGATAACAAAGTACGCGTGTCGGAGTAAACGGGTGGAACACATCCACTTTCTCTCTATCCACCAATTGATCGAAACCATAGATTTATTCCACGGATTGTGGACCCTGATTCAGGTAGTTCGCTCAATATTGCTTGAACGGCGCAAAGCAAAGAAATAGCGCCATTTGCCCCGCGTCCCTAGCCTTGATTTTAGGGACGCGTTTCCATTATTCGGACTTTCGTTTGCGACCCTTAAGCGGCCCGTATCAGGTACGTTATAGGTATCTAAGCGGCCCGTATCGGACGCCTTATTTGGTTCCCAAAACAGAAGACGGAGAACCATTCTTAGGCTTGCGGTTTCGCTTGGCGGGAGGGTTTTGCTTTCTTAGGTCGATTAGAAGCTGAGACGCCTCTAGTACCTACTTGCAATAGTTAGCGATATAACGATAAGCTGTTCCCCTGTCAAGGCCGGCAGCAGTGATTCGTTTGACGGCGGAAGAAGAGAAGGTACTCAAGCAGTATTTACGCTCGGGTACTTCCGAGCAGCGTCTTGTGGAGCGGGCGCGGGTGGTTCTGTTGGCCAGCCA
>JBAUBR010000398.1:0-9117 GCA_049676965.1 Occallatibacter sp. | reverse complement strand
CGGAGCGCTGCACTAACTCTCTCGCCGGTACAAAACTACCGGGCAGGCCAGATTGTGGGTCGAGAAATTCGTCCGAAATCAGAGGGAAGAGAGGATTTGAACCTCCGACCCCCTGGTCCCGAACCAGATTCCGCGAAAATAGCCCGGTCTTGTGAAATCACCAGCTTCCAAGGGCTTTCGAATCAACGGACTCGTTGAATCCTGTAGTTTCCGCTACATTTGTGTGGTTTTGGCAGCGACAAATTCGACGACAGCAACTCCCATAGTGATTCGGGTTGGATATGGACGTGCCCTTCGCCAAAATTCGGTCTGAACAGTTTCGGGAGCGTATTATACGGTGGACTCGGCAGCGCAAGATCGAAAGCCGCGTCCATGGACGTGCGGGGCAAGTACCCTCATTTGGATCATTTTGGAGTTTTTGGCGAGGGACAGCCGCAATTTTGCCTAGAAAACTAAGGAAAGCCCAAAATCGACGAAACGCTCGCAACTTTTGACAAAGCCTTCAGCATGATTTTCTCTGGCTGGATTTTCTCAAGATTCGGCGTCTCTCTATTGACTCTGCGATGCAGGGCGTGGTGCGATCTACAGTCGTCCCACCCTTCCCACAATCAGTGTGGGAAGGATGCGGCACGTTCGCTCGTGGAACGCGAGGGGCGGGCAGCCCGCCCTATTGTCGTACACTCTCCCACCAATGCAGCGGCCTCTCAAAAACAACAAGCTCCCCTGGTTTCGGCGCGACTCGATACTCTCCACATGAGTTACTCGCGGTGATGCCTAACTCCAGAATTCTCCGCAATGAATATGAAGGCATTCTATTGTTCGGCAGATTTTCCGCCACCGATCCGCCGGGAGCAACCTTACGATACTCTTGACATACAACATTCATATTTCCGCTGACGAATAGGTTGTCAGCATTGTTCGGCAAAGGTTTGGGTCCTAGGGCGGCATTTCGCCCACAGCCGTGAGTCGACCCAGGCTCCGCCGCCACTTGGTTTTCTGAAAGATGAAGCACGATGATTCCATCGCGATCTGTCGGCGCGACCAGTGTTCCGCTCCGCCATTGATCCATCCAAATGTTAAGACATTCATTGGTAATAGGCTTTCCGTTGTGGGCATTCAAAACCCGGATGTGAACCTCTTGCGCACGAACCAGCACTCCTGTTAACAGCATCAGACAAGCGCCTAGAACGGAGAGTTGCAGACGAAGCAACGCGTAGGCTTTTTCAACCACGAAGACACCCCTAACATTTCTTATGAACGGTGAAGCCAAGTTTTGTAAGCAGAACATCTATACCGTGAATGATTAAGCCGAGTGGATTATATGAAAACGCATAGTCTATATGGGCCGTTAATATCACGGAGAGTGCGCCTCCAATGTTGCTATTGCTGAACGTCGCAGGTGCCGGATCAAAGGCCGTTAGCCCAGTGATGTGGAGCGTGGGCCCGTATCCAGTTAGCCAAGTCCACGGACCCAGCGGGTACCTACCCGTCTGAATTGCGTTGAACTGCGCGGCAGACAGACTGTTACTGGCGAGAATTAAGTTTGTGGTATTGCCGTTGTTAAACGGACCAGGCGATTGAATATCAGCTGACGTGAAATTAGTTCCGGCGTAATTATTGACGGCATTCAAAATGGGTTGCGTGCAGGCATTGCTATTCGCGCCACCTCCGCCAGGGCCGAATACATTTCCGCCCTGTTGCGCCGAACGCTCATTGCAAAACTCCGGGTCACCATATTCGCCGTCGTCTCCATCCTCGCCTGGGTAATAGAACTGATAAAACTCGTCTTCGCACTCGAGCCCAAAGGGATCGATCAGCCCCAGCGGGTTATTGAGGACATAGGCATAGCGGTTCCAGCTTTGCGGCGTGGTCGGATCCACCGCTGCCGCGCCGGCTGGGTCGGGCGAGAGCCAGCGTCCCTGGCTTGCGCTCAGCCTTCGGAATGGGAAGTCGTACAAGCCGGCGGCCGTGTATTGATCTTGGCCTGTAAAGAAAGTATCTCCCCCGTTGTAAGTGCCATATGTTTCACCGAAAGGCGCATAGGCGGTGCCGCTGTAGGTGCTTTGGTACGCGTCCGAACTGAGTCTCGAACTTCCTAGCCAATCAGAGTGACGGTAGTACACAATACCTTCATTCGGAGCCTCATAAGCCACTTGAGTACCCCCGACCAACGGAACGTAGGCCCACCCCAAGCTCTGCCCAAGGGTTGTCGCCACCGGTTCCTGCATCGACGGAGCGTAAACAAACTGATTGTATCCGGTTTCGGTTGAGTGTATCTCCGCCATCCGACCCAATCCGTCGTAGGTGACGTTCACCGTGGACCCGCCGCTTGTGGCGCTCAACAGGTCGCCGTAGATGTCCCAGGTGAAGGAGTTGTTAAGGTTGTCCGTCAGCATGTTGCCAAGTCCATCAAACGAATACCCGGCCGGCTGATTCCCGGTGTAGGACGACGGCAGGAACGAGACGCCCAGGCCGTTGGCCGTCTTGAAGATGTTGCCGAAGGCGTCGTAGGTGTAGGTCTGGCTGCCCAGCGAACCGCAAGAAGCAGATTTGATTCGGGCGATGTCGTCATACGCATAGGCGCATGACTGGGTGTCTGTGGTACCCGGTATGTTGTCGGTGATGTTGAGTGACGTCAACGTGCCGCTGATGTCCCAGCCTAGCGCGCCGGTATCCGTCTGGCCGCCGACCGTGGATTGAAACTGCGTCATGCGGTCCGTGTTGGGGTCGAAGATAAAACCTTCGCTATCCCCCGATCCAAACGTTATGTTGCTCAGCGACCCCAGCACGCTGCTCAAACTGCTTGTTGAATATGTTGCGCTCTGCATCGGCGTGTTGCCGCTCGAATCAGTGATTTGAGTGTAGCGCCCCTCCCCGTCCAGTCCGTTGCCGTTGGCGCCATAGTTGATCGTCGGCGTTTGCGGAATGCCCCCGATCGACTCCAGCGCAAAGTTGGGGTAGTACGTTGCCGTGGTGTGAAAATAGCCGCCCGAGTTCGGCGTCAACTCGTACACGTCGGTCATGGCGCCGCGCGGTCCGTAGCTGAACCACTCGTCGGTCTGCAGGCTCGTCTTGCCATTGCAGGTCGTCGCGGTGTACGCCTCGATCAGGTGGGTCTTCCCATTGGTGAACGTGATACCTGAGGGTGGGGTGGCGTTGTCGTAGACGTAATATCTGCAAGCACCGGTCCCGTTGGTCGTCATGGCCTGCGTGACGCGGTTCAGGAGGTCGTAGGCATAGCAGGTGGCATTTTCGACATAGTTCGATTTGCCCACCAGATTCCCGGGACTGCTTGGAGCCGCCGGACAGTCGGACCAGGAGTCCCAGGTGTACCAGGTTTGGCCGGTCTCGGGGTTCTTTTCGTAGGTCATGCGGCCCAACAGGTCATACTTGAACGAGCGTGATTGCGGGCTGCCGTTGGTCTGCGCACTCTCGGTGACAGTGAACAGATGCCCGAGCGCGTCATATGTGTAATTTGTGAGAAAACCCGTCTCTGATACGCCCATTCCGCAAGAGCCCGCCCCTGATTGGTAAGGCGCAACCTCGCAAACGGCGGTGAGCCTGCCCAGGCCGTCGTATTGAAACTCTTTGGTGAAGATTTGGCTACCGCTGACCACCTGCACGACGTCGTTATTCGTGTACGTGTACTGGACCTCGCCGCCGTCCGCATCGGTAGCGGTGAGCACGCGGCCAAGGGCATCGAAGGTCTCGGTAACGGCCGGCGCGGAGGAGTCGCCACTCGAAGGGCTCGCACTCTGGGTGTACGGCATGGTAAAGCGGTAAGGCAACCCGTCGTTATTGTAATCCGTTTCGGCCGTGTCATAGTTCGTATCGCCGGGCCCTTGTTCCTGCTGGGTGTACATGGGACGGCCAAGGTTGTCCGTTGTCGTCCGTACATCGTAAACGGCAGTGCCGGAAACGATGGGCAACGAGGACTCCGTCGCGACCATGGCGTTGTTGACGAGCGGATAGGTGATCGTCGTCACGTTGCCCGCCTGATCGGTTGTGGAAGTCGGCCGCCAGAAATTCGCATCTATATAGCCCGTTGAGGAGGTGTTTTCGTTTTCATCGGTCACGCTGGTCATGACTCCGCCATTGCAGTTCCAGGTCATCGAACGGGACAGGCTCAGGGGTTCGCTGACTGTGACAGGGAATGCGTCTTGGCACGAGCCGGTTCCGTAGGAATAGCTGGTGACTGCTCCGCTGACCGCGGTGGCGGTATCAATCATTCCGGTGTTGTAATAACTGCTCTAGGCATTCAGCGTGGTGCTGCCGGTGGAGTAGCTCACCTGGGTAAGGTTTCCCCGGGTGGTACTCACCGAGATCCACTGCAGCGGTGTGTTCCCCGGCGGCGTTGCAAGTGTTTTTGTGTCATATTGATAGCTCGTGTACGCAATCTCCTTTTCCGTGCCGCTGCTCCAGTCATTGGTCGTGGAGGTCGCGAGTTCCGAAAACACACCATTCTGGCCGGTTGGGTAATTGTAGGTCATGTCCGTCTCGCGAATCAGAGGCGGCCCCGATGTTATTATTGGAGCCTGATTTAACGTAACCCCGTAATCGAACTCCCTGTCCGTGGTGACGTTGCCGTATGTCACGCCCTTGTAGTCGTCGTAGAGGAGCTCCGACAAGCGTGTCATGCCGCTCGGGAACTGAGTATAGGTATCAATCTGGAATATGGGGGTAGTGACCACTTCGCCGCCGCAGTTGTCGTACCCGCCTGGGTTATAGGCGTTGAAGCATTGGATCACGGTGGATAGCAACGTGCTAGACCCTTGGTTGTACTGAATCTCCGTGGGGTACAGGTTGTTAGTCCCTCCATCGTCCTGCGAGAACGTGTAAACCGTCTTGTTGCCACTCGGATCAGTTTTGGTGGTTTCGGAGATAACGCCTGGGCCTGGGTTCTGAGAAGAAATCATCGTCTTGCCGTAGCTCCAGTTCTTCCCGTCGTTGCGAGTGAGCCCCGCCGTGCTGCCATCGCTGAGTATCCCCTTGTAGCCTCCAACGTAACTGTACGTTATGGTTCCTCCGGTTGAAAGTAATACAGATGCGATGCGGCCCGTGAGGCAGTTTGTGCCGTTGGTCCCGCCGAGGGGCGTACACTCGCTCGTTGGAAGCTGTTCATAAGTAAACTTATAGTCCACCCCGTTGGGAAGGTTTACGCTCGTTACAAGGTCTACAGCGGTGCGTGGATACTCGCTGATATTGGGATCTCCAAAATCGGTGGCCACCGTGTAGACCGCATAGTACATTTTGATTGCGGATGTACCGCCGCTCGGGTTGGTGTAGGTATAGGTCTGCGGGTTGGTTCCGGATATTGTCAGAGCTACAGTTCCCAATGTGTCGGTGAATTGCCCACTGCTATTGACGGAAATCTGGTTCCCGTTTGGGTCGGTATACGTTGCGGGGCCGTTATTCGTGTTTGGGACAGCAATCGACGCGCCAGTGGGAGTGGAAATCGCGCAATCTGTTTGGCCCGTTACACTGAGCGTAAGCCCGGAACCGTCAATGGAACTCCCGCTCGCGGTCGGGGAAGTCGGTGTTGTCGTAACGCCCGGAAAGGAATGAGAGACCCCAAGGGAATCGTGATACACGAAGTGGGAATTGGTCGTACCAATCGTTGCGAAGGTCATGTAACCGAAGGCAACCTCTGTGTCGCCATGCCAACCCCAGCCCGTCACGGGCTTCCACGTGGTGGTACTGCCTGAGGTCAACGGATACCAAACCAAGCTATCGTAAACGAGGTTGTAATAGAATGGCGTCACTCGTCCGGCCTTGTTCACCACGGGGATGCTGAAGTGGACATTCAAGTTGCCGAGGTCGATGGTGTCGAATCCTCTATTATCAAAAGCACCGTAAGGATAAATGCCCGTGGCAGGTTGCGCGAAAGCGCACGCTGCCACAAGAACTGAAACGAAGCCGAGAACTGCAGAAGCACGTGAAATGCGCATAGTTCCCCCGCGGTCATTCAGGCAATATTTCCCCTGCTGAATGACTCGACACTTATTGCTCTTGTGTGAGATTGGTTGCGGTCGCGACGTGCCAGACCGGGCCAAGAGCCCTGAGAACGCGTTTAATAAATGCGCCACAAGCGGTTAACTTGTCAAGGGTTTTTCAGGGTTTTGTAAAGAAATTTAATGAAGTAACCATGTATGTTTACGCCTGTGTCAATGCTACGTTGGTACATTTCCATGTACATCTTGGTTATTCTGTGAATAATAAAACCTGCACTGAATCGGGCTTTTTGAGGGAATGTTTCCCTTGACTTGTTCTTCTCCGAGCTGGGATTAAGCGAGTTGGCGACGAACGACCGCGCGCTCCGACGAACCACGCCAGTTCGAGGTCAATTGCATTTGGCAGGTTTGCCTGGCAGAGGTGAAACCGATAATGGAAACACAACCCTCTGGTCCCAACACCAGGTGTCTGCCGACTTGAGTTCGATCAAATTGACCTGGTCGATCCTATGGGCGTGGAACAGCGAAATTATCAAGAATTTCAAAAGGAAATATGAGCCAGTTTACGTTGCACGCTTTCACGGCCGCAGACGAGTGAGCCTCTGGTCCAACACCAGGGGTTCGACCAAACTCTTGCGTCGATAACTAGTTCCTCGTCTATGAGCTGGTGGTTGCTTAATGATATTTCGGGCTTTATCGTGTCGATTCTGGAGCGGTCAGACCCTCAAGGAGCCATGGACTTCTAGCCAACCATTCGCGAGTTGGGTTCCCATTTTTCCATACCTCCGACGGAGCTTTCAGGCGACTCAAGCAAGAACGCGCGATTGCATCCCAGCTAGGGGCCTGAGTTCGGGAAACACCGTATAGAGACGGATTAAGAAGTCGTCCGGGTTAGTTGTCGCGATTCTAGGGTAGGCCGCTGGCCCGATCACCACATTTCTTCCCATTCCAAAGTGTTCTGCATAGCCCGTTGTTGCTTCGCCGTCGATTTCCGCGATGAGTGATTTGGCACGCTCTTCGCTCTCCCTAGTCGGGCTCATCGTCAATAGCTTCAATTCTTCGATCCTTTCGCGCACCTTTGAAAACTCCCGTTCCTCCCGCACTCTAAAGAGAGCCGCAAGAAGTTCTTCTCTGCCGTACGCGTCAAATGAGTAGCGAAGGGCCTCGTTCAGCGCTGAACGGACAATCATTCTGCGAAGGTTTCTTTGTTGAACGTATTTGCCATCCCAATGCTTCTTGATTGCGCCTCTCAGTACGAACGGAAGTCTGTGAATCGCTGCAGCTTCCGCTGATCTTTCATATGCGCACATCGTAGTGACATGCGTAAACACGACTTGCAAGGCGAACATCCGTAGCGCCGATTTGGAATAGATGGGTATTTACTTGACTCAGGTGACCACAAGCTGTAGTGTTTCAGGCCGTGGAGGATTATCCGCGAGACCTGCTGGAGTTGGAGACCCGGTTTTCGACCGGTGAGGCCTGCCGGGCGTATCTGTTTCAACTGCGCTGGCCAGATGGGTTCGAGTGCCCGCGTTGTGGAGGGCGGAAGGCGTGGCCGGCGTCGGAGCTGCTGTGGGAGTGCACGGGGTGTCATCGCCAGATTTCGGTTACGGCGGGAACGATCTTTCAGGACAGCCGCCTGCCATTGACCCTGTGGTTCCGGGCGGTGTGGTGGGTGACCAGCCAGAAGAACGGAGTCAGCGCCCAGGGGCTTGCAGCGCGTGTTGGGCTTGAAGAGCTACAAGACGGCTTGGACTATGCTGCATAAACTGCGCCATGCCATGGTGCGTCCTGGCCGGGATCGGCTGCAGGGGCGCGTAGAAGTGGACGAGGCTTTCGTCGGCGGAGAAGAGGAGGGCGTTCACGGACGCCAAGCCGAAAGCAAAGCCATGATTGCAGTTGCCGTGGAAGAAGGTGGCGACGGGATCGGCCGGATTCGGATGCGGCACGTTCCGGACGCCTCGGCAGAAAGCCTTATGCCTTTCATCGCAGACTCCGTGGAGCCGGGCAGCGTGGTCCACACCGATGGCTGGTTGGGTTATCAGCCGCTGGGGGGCAAAGGCTACCGCCACAAGATCACCTTCCTGAAAGGAAACAAGAAAACGGCTTCGGAGCTGATGCCGCGGGTTCATCTTGCGGTCGCTTTGCTCAAACGCTGGTTGCTTGGAACCCACCAGGGCGGGGTGAGCGCGGAGCATTTGGATGCCTACCTCGACGAATTCACGTTCCGCTTCAACCGGCGCAAATCGCGCAGCCGTGGCAAGCTCTTCTACCGCCTGCTGGAGCAGGCCGTCGCCGTCGAGCCGGTTCCCTACAAATCTTTGGTCAAATGTTCGGCACGGCCGCCATTCTGAAACCACAAGATGTAGTGGGTACCTGAGTCAGATAAATACCTATCTCTGCCTAATAGAGCTTCTGCCCATCGAAGAATCCAAGTAAGTCAAGACGAAGGTTCTTAGTAGCTACCTGCTGTGGGCATCCTCGCGGTCCATTCCGGGATCGGTCTTGAATGCCAAGAGGCTCGCCCCAGCGCCTGCCGGTATCGAGCGCAGCGGTGACAATCGAACGAAGGTGCGCAGAGCACGCGGCAAGGAGTTTTGTCTCTTCGGCCACCGGCATCACCGGCCTGCGGGTCCGCCGCTCGCGGCCCATGCGGACGCGGGCGATTGGGTTGGCAGGAATGAAGCCCTCGTCCGCGGCCGAATAGAGCATGTGGCGTACAACCTCCATGTCGCGGTTCACCGTGGCCTCCGAAAGCGTCTTGCCCTCCTCGGCATGGCTGCCAGCGTGATGCGGGGACACCGAACCCGAGGGCGCAGCCCTTGCCCTGGAGCGTGAGGTACGACGCCAAGACTCCGCCTAAAGATAGAGAGGCCCTGGGGCGGACGGGCGGAAAAGGAGTTTCTTACGGTTCTTAACGAATGTTGGAGATATAATCAGAGCGTCAATTGTGGAGGATTCGACAAATGGATTACACCATTGAATGCCGTCCATCAGGGGAATTCATCGAGGCTCTCTCGCGGGCTAAACTCGACGAGTTGTCTAGAGCCTGTTATTAACTTCATGCGAGGAGCCTAAAGAGTTGAGCGATCATGAGGCAGGCGAAGGCGAGGAAGTGGAAGGCCCCGAGCGTGGTGGCAAGCCTTTCGTAGTCACGGGCGAGGCG
>JBAUBR010000397.1:0-15407 GCA_049676965.1 Occallatibacter sp. | reverse complement strand
GCGCACATGGCCGACGGCTACGCGCGCGCGTCGGGCAAGGTGGGCGTGGCCATCGCCACCAGCGGCCCCGGCGCGACCAACCTGGTTACCGGCATTGCCACAGCGATGCTTGATTCCATCCCGATCGTCTGTATCACCGGCAATGTTCCCAGCAAGCTTCTCGGCACCGACGCATTCCAGGAAGTGGACATCACCGGAGTTACCCTGCCGGTGACAAAGCATAACTTCCTCGTCAATCGTACTGAGGATGTGGCGTCTGCGATTCGTCATGCATTCCAGATCGCGCGCTCCGGACGACCCGGCCCCGTGTTAGTCGATATCACCAAGGACGCGCAGCAGGGTACGGCCATCTTCGACTTTGCTTCCGCGGCGCCGCGCGCGTATCGTCCTCATCCCATGCTTCGCGTCGAAGATTCCGGACTGGCGCACGCCGCGGAACTGATTCGCCAGTCGAAGCGTCCCATTATTCTCGCGGGCCATGGAGTTATGGAGTCGGGCGCGATGGAGCAGGTGCGGACGCTGGCCGAGCGGGCTGAGATTCCCGTTGCCCTGACTCTTCTTGGGCTTGGCGGATTTCCAGCCTCGCATCCGCTCAACCTTGGGATGATGGGCATGCATGGTGAGGCGTGGGTCAATCAAGCCATCCAGGAAGCCGACCTGCTTATCGCCTGCGGCATGCGCTTCGACGACCGCGTGACCGGAAAGCTTTCGAGTTATGCATTGAAGGCGAAGAAGATTCATATCGAAGTCGATCCTTCTGAGATCAATAAGAACGTCAAGGCTGATGTGGCGCTTGTGGGCGACCTGCGTGAAGTGCTCGAAGAACTGCTTCCACGCATCTCTGCGCGCGACGGCTCCGCGTGGATCAAGACCATCGAAGCGAGCAAGGGCGCGGTGGCTGTGCGCGACATCAAGAACCTGCCCGACTCGGGCCATCTCTACGCGGCCCACGTGGTGCACGACCTGTGGCGCATCACCGGCGGCAATGCGCTTGTGGTTACCGACGTGGGCCAGCACCAGATGTGGGAGGCGCAGTATTTTCATCATGAACATCCCCGCTCGCTGATTACTTCCGGTGGGCTGGGAACCATGGGCTTCGCGCTGCCCGCGGCCATCGGCGCCAAGTTCGCCTATCCTGAAAAGGAAGTCTGGGTCATCGCCGGCGACGGTGGCTTCCAGATGACGGCGGCCGAGTTATCCACCATCGTCCAGGAGAAGATCAAGATCAACATTGCCATCATTAACAACGGTTATCTGGGAATGGTTCGCCAGTGGCAGGAGTTTTTTTACGATCGTAACTACGAGTCGACTCCGCTAGTAAGTCCCGACTTTGTCAAGCTGGCCGAGGCTCATGGCATTCCCGGACGGGCCGTGCGCACTCGAAGCGAGTTGGAAAGCGCGGTCGGGGAAGCACGCTCCGCATCCGGCACATTCCTGCTGAATTTCCTGGTGGAGAAGGAAGATTCGGTGTATCCCATGATTCCGGCAGGTTCCGCGCTGCACGAGATGATTCGCCGGCCGGGCAGCAATCCCCTGGTGGAAACCGCGGACGACAACTAATCGATGACGGCGATCGGATCGCTGACCAGTGTGAACTGCGAACTAAGAACTGAGAACTGACCATGCTGCATACATTTGTCGCTTATGTTGAAGACCTGCCGGGCGTGCTCGCGCGGGTGGCGTCGCTGTTTCGCCGGTTGAACATCAACATCATCTCGCTGACGGTGGGCCGCAGTGAGCGCGCAGACCTGTCGCGGCTGACGCTGGTCTGCGAGGCCTCGGCCCAAGCCGGCGATCGCGTCCGCGCCAGCCTGTATAAACTGGAGAATGTGGTGGACGTGGACGATATTGCCGGAGCGCCCGCAGTGACGCGCGAGCTGGCGCTTATCAAGGTGGCGGCTACGCACCAGAACCGGTCGCGGATCTTCGAACTGGCCGAGGTCTTCCGGGCGCGCATCGTCGATCTCACATCGGAGTCACTGATGATCGAGATGACGGGCGTCGAAAGCAAGATCGAGGGGCTCATCGAAGTGCTGCACGAAGAGGAGGGGCGCATTCTCGAAATCTGCCGCAGCGGCAAGATGACCATGCGCCGCGGCCATCACGTCTCCAGTGTCGTCAAGGCCATGGTCGCCGGCGTGGCACAACCGGCCGAGGCCGGCGGCCAGAGCGCTCAGTTCCCGGAAAGTTTTCCGGAGGCGGCGGCCATCGAGCCTGAATAGCTCATCGCTTCGAAGTTAGCTCATTGGAAAGACAACCCACACAAAAAGAGAGAACGAGAGGAACATGGCGACGACTTACTACGATCACGATGCGGATTTGACACTTATTCAGGCCAAGAAGGTGGCCATCATCGGCTACGGCTCCCAGGGGCACGCGCATGCGCTGAATCTGAAGGACTCGGGTGTGGATGTCAAGGTTGGGCTGGCGGCTGACTCGAAGTCGATTGGCAAGGCGCAGAAAGCCGGGCTTGAAGTGGACACTGTCGCCAACGCGACTAAGTGGGCCGATGTGGTGATGATTCTTACTCCCGACCAGACTCAGGCCAAGTTATACGCGGAGGAGATTGGCCCCAATCTAAGTGCCGGAAAGCTCCTGCTTTTTGCCCACGGGTTCAATATTCATTTCAAGGCCATTGTTCCAGCCAAAGATATCGATGTCGGGCTGGCAGCTCCAAAGGCTCCGGGCCATCGCGTGCGCGAAATCTTTACCGAAGGCGGAGGAACGCCGGGACTTATCGCCGTTCAGCAGGACGCAACCGGCAAGGCGCACGCGCTGACTTTGAGCTATCTGAAAGGGATTGGCTGCACGCGCGCCGGAGTGCTCGAAACCACATTCAAGGAAGAAACCGAGACCGATCTCTTCGGCGAGCAGGCGGTGCTGTGCGGGGGAGTTAGCGCGCTCATCAAGGCTGGCTACGAGACGCTGGTCGAGGCAGGCTATCAGCCGGAGAGCGCGTACTTCGAAGTGCTGCACGAGCTCAAGCTCATCGTCGATCTGATCTATCGCGGCGGGCTGGCTTATATGCGCTATTCGATCTCCGACACGGCCGAGTGGGGCGATTACGTGAGCGGTCCGCGCGTCATCAATGCCGAAAGTCGCAAGGCGATGAAGCAGCTCCTGGCCGAAATTCAGGATGGATCGTTTGCCAAGCGATTTCTCGCCGACCAGAATTCGGGGCGCAAGGAGTTTCTGGCGTTTCGCGAGGCAGAGGCGAAGCATCCGGTCGAGATCGTGGGCAAAAGGCTGCGCGCGGCGATGCCGTTTCTCGATCCGGTGACGGTGGAGGAAGTGGCGAAGACGCGGTAAGTGCCGACTCGGTTCCGGATAAGGTCATTTTCCGGCAAGGCGATCTGTCAATGCTGCCTGTGCCTTCGCTCCGCCTCCAGTCGCTCGGCCAGGAAGACCTTGAGCAGCGACTGATACGGTACGTCTCGCCGGTTGGCCAGGATCTTTAAATCCTCGATCATTGCCACCGGCAGCCGCACGGAGATCGTCCGGAGCGAGGGTTTCAAATTGGCCAATTTCACGCGTTTGGCCTTCGACCAATCGACATATTTCGTCGAGTCTGCCCCGGCACCGGTCGACGACCAGAACTCGAACTCCTCGGCTTCGCTCGCGAATTTAGGAATCGCTCTTTTCATGTCTCCGATATGCCTCAATTTCCCTTCGGTTCATGTCGCGCGCCGAGACGATGCGGATCAATTTGCCCCGTATCGTAAAGGCGACAAACAACATTCGGTCACTCGCCGTTCTACCCAAAGCCCAGTAGCGTTTTTCGCGAATCGAGTGCGCCGGATCGGATCGAAGCACGAATGGGTCACGGAAAAAGACATCCTCGGCTTCCTGCGGAGTCACCCGATGGCGGTCCCAATTCTTTGCGACATTGGCCTCGTCCCAATCGAATCCGGTGCAAGCCGCAAGGGGATCGCCAGAGCCCATGTTCTGTATATATCACACATATACAAATAAAAGAGCCTCTCCCGGCTATTTCTTGTCCAGCCGGAAGGCGGCGGCTTGAAAGTCGCCGCGAAAATCCTCGTCCATATCGAGGCCGTGGTTCATCCACCAGGCGCCGCTCGCCTGTGCCGGCTTTCCTACGCTGAGCTTCCCCTCAATGGGGCTGATCGCGTATTCGGCTGCGGGATCGAGGCCTTTCAGTTTCAGCCTCGGAAAGCCGCGGCCTTCCTGCGTGGAGTGGATGAAGGCGAAGACCACCGACTGGCTCTTGTCGCGATTCACCGTCTGCGTTGCCGAGAACTCGCTGCCGTCGCGGGGCGAGATGAGGCGATAGAGGTCGCCCTGGACGATGGTGGGCTGCACCTGGTGATAGGCGGCGATGAGCCGCTTGACGAGCGCATTCTCTTCAGGCGTCCAGTTGGCAATGTTGGCGCCGATGCCCAGAGAGCCCTGCATGGAGCTGAGCATGCGGTAGGCGAGCGACGTGGAGCGGTGATTGAGCCAGTGGGGTGAGTCCGTGACCCAGGCCATCATGAGCTGCGGCGTGTAGGCGTAGGTGAATCCATCCTGCTGCGTGAGGCGGTCGAAGGGATCGGTGTTGTCAGAGGGCCAGACCTCGTCGACATAGCGCAGAATGCCCAGGTCCACGCGTCCGCCCCCGCCGGAGCACGACTCGATTTCCACGTTGGGGTGCTTGCGGCGCAGCTCGGCGAGGATTGTGTAGAGGTTGCGAATGAAGTCGACGTAGACGCGCTTCTGCTCGGCCGCGGGGAGCTGGTCCCAGCCGGGTTCGCTCCAGTTGCGGTTGTAGTCCCATTTCAAAAAGGCGATGTCGTTCTCAGTGAGCAGCTTGTCGAGAAAGCCTAGGACGTAGTCGCGGACGTCGGGGCGGGCGAGGTTGAGCACAAGCTGGTTGCGCTGCTCGGAGCGCGGACGGCCGGGGAAGTTGAGCACCCAGTCGGGATGCGCGCGATAAAGATCGGAGTCGGGATTGACCATCTCCGGCTCAACCCACAGGCCGAAGTCCATGCCGAGGGAGTGGACCTTGTCGATGAGCGGCTTGAGGCCGTGGGGGAACTTCTCCGGGTTTACGTACCAGTCACCCAGGCCGGCGTGGTCATTCTTTCGCTGGCCGAACCAGCCGTCGTCCATCACAAAGCGGTCGACGCCCAGCGCGGCGGCCTTCTCCGCGAGCGCCATCTGGCCGGCCTCGTTCACACTAAACTCAGTCGCCTCCCAGGAGTTGTAGATCACCGGCCGCGGCTTCGGATAAGTTTGTCCCGCGGTTTTCGCCGTTCGCGGCAAAATGTGTTCGAGCTCGAAGCGATGCAGCAGCCGCGAAGCGCCGCCGAGGCCGCCGGCCGAGTAACCACCATAAAAGACTGGCGACTCCAGCTTCTCGCCGGGGTGCAGCACGTAGCCGAAGTCGAAGGGATTGAAGCCGCCGGTGACGCGCACCTGGTCCAACTGATCCTGCTCGACGACGATGCGCCAGGAGCCGCTCCAGGCCAGCGCTCCGAACCACACCTCGCCATGATCTTCGTCCGGATCGCCGGCCTGAATGGCAAACCATGGATTGGCCTGATGGCTGGTGGTGCCGCGGCGGCTCTCGATGACGCGCGCGCCGGGGTGCAGCGTCTCCTGGGTCAGGTTCCATTCGCCGGCCCAGCGGCCTGTTAGATAGTTGAGCGAATAGTGCGCCGGGGGCAGCGCCCAGGCTGCCGCGGCGGCCTGCTCTATTATTACCGGCCCGTCGCCGCGGTTCTCGATGGTTGCCGACCGCGCCAGAATGCCGCTCCCGGCATCGATGCGGTAATGGAGGGTGACGTAAATCGGCCTCTGAATGTCTTTGAGCACCACATCTAACCCGGCCTCGGTGGGCTGGTGGTCCTCGTAGTGCAGCACCAGGTCGCGATTGCCATCGGGAAAAGTGATCTTCAGCGCGGGCTCGACGAACAGGCCGGCGCCCCAGCCGGCGTACTCCTGGGGCGTGTTGGTGTAGGAGGAATCGAACGAGGCCCATTCGCGCATGGGTGCGGCCGGCGGAAATGCGTCTGACGAAGCCAGCCTTCCTCCCCAATAGAGCTGCTGGAGCTCGCCGCGCGGGTTCACGCCGAAGACATAGGAAACTCCGCCGCCATCCAGCCGGAATACCTTGGTGGCTGGATCGAATGTGGCAGAACTGGATTGCGCATGAGTCATCAGCACGGCCATCGACAGAATGGCTGTCGAAGAAAAGGTTTTCAACATGGACTGTTCCCCGGATTTCAAACCGCCCCATCATAGCACCGGCTCTGTTTTGCCCATGGAAGCCTCGTCACTGCCTGCGCACATTTCATCCCCGCGAGCGAAATAACAGATGGGGTAATCGGCTATCCTGAAAAGACGCCGGAGGTTCCCCGGATGGTCACTTCTCCTGTTATCGCAGCGCCTGCCACGCCTACGCCGCCCGAAGAGATTGCGGAGGCGCTCGACCGCATCGGTCCATTGCACGGGCTCCCTTTCGAAGACCGGCTGTGGCTGGCGCGGAACGGGCAGGAGTTCGTGGCGGAAACCGGCGATGTGCTCTTCGACGAAGGCACTCCGGCGGACCGGATGATTCTCATCCTCAAGGGCGAGATTCACGTGCGGCGCCAGCAGGGCGGGCCCATGGCGCTGTTCATCGGACGCGCGGGCCAAATGACTGGAGTGCTGCCTTTTTCGCGCATGAAGGTGTCCGGCGGCCAGGGATTTGCTGTTTCGCCGGCGTGGGGACTGCTCATCCCCAAAACGCTTTTTCCCGAGATGCTGCAGGCCATACCCTCGATGGCCCAGCGATGCGTTTCCACGCTGCTCGACCGCGTGCGCGAGGTTACCCGCATCGAGCAGCAGGCGGAGAAGCTGGCCGCGCTGGGCAAGCTGGCGGGCAATCTCGCCCATGAGCTCAACAACCCCGCGTCGGCCGCCCAGCGCGCCGCCGCCAGCCTGGTTATCGAGCTCAACGCGAACCGGCAGAACCGGTTCAAGCTGGTGAACCTGTGCCTGGACGAAAAGCAGATTCGCGGCATCGAGGCATGGGAGCAGAAGGTTCTAAGCCGCAAAGCGCAAGGCGGCCGGAACGCGCTGAGCCTGATCGGCGGCGAAGAATCGATCCGCAAATGGCTGGGCGAGATCGGCAGCACGGAGACGTGGGAGATCGCGCCGCAATTCGCCGAGCAGGGCATTACGGTCGACGATCTGGAAGAGCTGCGCTTGCTGCTGCTCGACAACGAGATTTGCGTAGCCCTGGGGTTCTTCGCGCGCTACCTGCGCACGTCGCGCGCGGTGGATACGCTGGTGAACTCCTCGGCGCGCATCTTCGACCTGATCAGTGCGGTGAAGACTTATTCTTCGATGGATCGCGCTCCGATTCTCGACGTGGATGTGCCCGCGGGCCTGGACGCTACTCTGCAGATGTTCCAGTCGCGCATGATGAACGTGAAGGTGGAGCGCCATTACGAGGACGGTTTGCCCTCGATCAGCGCCTACGGCGGCGAACTCAACCAAGTGTGGGCGGCGCTCATCGAGAATGCGCTGGACGCTATCTGCAATGAGGGCGAGCTCAAGATCGTGTGCCGGCTGGAGGCCGACATGATGCTGGTGGAGATCTGGGACTCCGGCCCCGGCATTCCGCCCGAGCTGCAGGACCGCATCTTCGAGCCCTTCTTCACGACCAAGCCCCCGGGGCAGGGACTGGGTTTGGGCCTGGATAACGCGATGCGCATCGTGCGCAAGCATCGCGGTCATCTCGGCGTCCGCTCCGAGGCGGGATCAACTTGCTTCCGCGTGCGGCTGCCGCTCACGCAATTGCAGGCGTACTGACATCTTCATTCAATGAAGCCGACCGAGCGCATCGTGACGGAGCGGCTGCTGCTGCGCAAGCCGGCTGCCGCAGATGCCGAGTCGATTTTCCGGCGCTATGCGAGCGATCCCGACGTGACGCGCTACCTGAGCTGGCCCACGCATCGCACCCTGGAGCAGACGCATGCCTTTCTGGGATGGAGCGACGAGGAGTGGGAGCGCTGGCCTGCGGGGTCTTACCTGATCTTCGAGCGCGGCGACGAGAACCGCCTGCTCGGAGGCACCGGGCTTTCGTTTCAGACTCCAACGCTGGCGGTCACCGGCTACGTGCTGGCGCAGGACGCGTGGGGGCAGGGATTCGCCACCGAGGCGCTGGAGGCCATGGTGAAACTGGGCCGCGCGACAGGCTTGAGGCGCATTGCGGCCGTCTGCCATCCGGACCACCGGCCTTCGGCGCGAGTGCTGGAGAAGTGCGGATTTCTGCTCGACGAAATGCGGCGCGACAAATTGGAATTCCCCAATCTCAACCCCAAAAAGCGCTGGAATGTGCTTACATACATCCGGAATCTTTGAGAATCTGAACGAGCCGCTCGGTGGCTGGATCATGCGCCACCTTACCGCGGAAAGAAGATGGAGATTGTGCCATCGTCGGGATTCGCGGTAATCAGCTCGCTGCGATTGTCGCTTGTCAGGCGGGCGGCGGTCACCGAACCCCAACCGCCCTTGAATGGAACCGACGACGAAGTAAACTTCCCCTCCGCGCCGCGATCGAACAGCATCAGGTTCCTGCTCTCGGCGCAGGCCACCGCAATCGTCTGCGTCCCGTTCCCGGCGAGATCGCCGGCGGTGATGCTGTTCGGCCCGCGGCAATCGCCCAGCGGCAACGGCGTCCCCGGCATTGGCTTAAACGATCCCTTTCCGTCTCCCGACAGCACGGTCACGACGTCCTCCGACGGACCGGCGATGTCGCGCTGATAGGGAATGATGGCGAGATCGGCATTTCCGCCGCCGTCGAGATCGCCGACATAAACCTGCCAGGGTTTCGCGCCGGCGGGAAAGGGCGATCCGGTTGCTTCTCGAAATCCGCCTTTCCCGTCCCCGAGCAGAATCGTGGCTGTTCCATCGTCGAGATTGGTCGTCACCACGTCGGGGAGCCCGTCATGGTTGAAATCCGCCGAGCGCAGCCGCTCATAAGGCCGATGGCCCACGTTGAAGTAGCGGCCTGGCAGGCGAAGACCGCCTTTTCCGTCACCCAGCAGCAGCTCGATCTGGTTTGAGCCCCAACTGTCGGTCACCACGTCCGGCTTGCCATCGCCATTGAAATCGGCGACGGCAACTCCGTGGGGGTGTGGTTTGGAATGGACATCGACGGGAGATCCGGGCGCGGGGCGAAATCCACCCTTTCCATCGCCCAGGAAAATCGAGATATACGGCGACTGGTGATTTGCTACGACAAGATCGAGGTTGCCGTCGCCGTTCATATCCGCGATGGCGATGTCGTTGGGAAGATGACCGGCGGCGAAAGGCGAACCGGCAGCCTCGTGAAACTGCCCGTTCCCGTCGCCGAGCAGAACGGTGAGCGTTCCACCGTCGGCGTTGGCAACCAGAATGTCGGGGTTGTGGTCATGGTTGACGTCGGCGACCGAGATCCACCTGGGTCCCTGGCCGACGGAAATGTCGACTTCGCGAAATCGCGGCGCGCGCGGCGGCGATTGGCCCTGAGCCATGCAGAGGATCGACAATGCCAAGCCTATGGCGGCTTTCTTCACAGGCGCACCGTTCCAATCTGATGGAAGCTGTCCAGAAACCATGAGGTTGAAGGGGACGGGCGTCAGCCCGTCCATTTGTATCCGATCTTGATTGTCGGCTTTAGCCTCTGAGGGAACAATTTGCGGCGAAAAAGTTCCCTCAGGGGCTATTGAAGGCTGCAGAAATAATGCCCTGTTTCCTCATTGCTATACAAGGAAATATGCGCTGATCGACTGGCGATCCCGCAGGGGCTAAAGCCGTCGATTTCATTGCGCATTTGCGGCACGGCTTAAGCCGTGCCCTTTCAAAACCCGCGATCTGCCGGGTGATCCGAACCGGACATTTGTTTTGCAGCGATCAATAAAGCCCCCATTTTTTGGCGCTTTTCGGCACGACTGAAGTCGTGCCCTGATACTCGCCGCGGCGAGCGGGTTTTTGAAACACGCTGTACGAACCATGAACCATGAACTATGAACTATGAACTATGAACTATGAACTGTGAACTATGAACTGTGAACCATGGACTATGAACGGTGAACCATGAACTGTGAGCCATGAGCTGCGAACTATGAACTGCGAGCCGCCCTTACCCCACCGTCACCACCAGCTTGCCGAAGTGGGAGCCTTGCTCCATGCGCTTGAGCACTTCGCGCGTCTGGTCCCAATGGTAGTTCGCGCCCACCGGCCGCAGGCGGGTGAGCGAGACGGCCTTGTTCATGTCCTGGAAATCCTTGCGCGAGCCGACGTAGATCCCCTGAATGCGCGCCTGCTTGTGCAGGATCGTCGGCACCGCCAGCGGCTCGGCCGAGCTCGCAAGCACGCCCACCTGCGCGATCGTCCCGCCTATGCGAATGGCGCGGAGCGACCGCGCCATCGTGCCCTGGCCGCCGACTTCAACGATCAGGTCGACGCCGTCGCCACCGGTCTCGTCCACCGCCCAGTGGTCCCAGTCGGGATTGTCGTGGTAGTTCAATCCCGCGTCCAGTCCCAGGCTGATCGCCCGCTCCAGCTTTTCCTGGCTGCCGGAGATACCCAGCACGCGCGCGCCTTTCAGCCGCGCAAACTGCAGCGCGAAGATGGAAACCCCGCCCGTTCCCTGGATCAGCACCGTGCTGCCCGGCTTCACATCGCCTGCGGCCAGCGCGTTCCACGCCGTCACCGCGGCGCAGGGCAGCGTGGCCGCCTCCTGAAAGCTCAGGTGCCGGGGCATCTCGACCAGGCCGTTCTCGTGGAGAACCACCTGCTCGGCCAGCATGCCGTCGATGTCCCCGCCCAGCGCGCCCTTGGCCTTCACCGGTGTCAGCGGCCCGTCGAGCCAGTTCTGCATGAAGATTCCAGCCACACGGTCGCCGGTCTTCCACCGCGTTACGCCCTCGCCAACGGCATCCACTTCGCCGGCGCCGTCGGAGCACGGAATGCGCGGCAGTTGCAACTTGGGGTTGTAGAACCCTTTGATCATCATCAGATCGCGGTAATTAAATGAAGCCGCACGAATGTGCACGCGCACCTGTCCGGGCCCCGGCTGGAGCGTGTCACGCTCAGCAAACTCTAAGGAATCAATGCCAAATGATGGAATCTGCCATGCCTGCATGAGCCTCTCCTTGGTGTGCCGGGGGCTGCGCCGCGCCAACATCATCATTTCACGGGACGCATTCCCGAAATTCCCCGTAAAATGAAATTATGGCTCGTGGTTGGGAAAGTAAATCCGTGGAGGAGCAGATGGCATCTGTCTCACAAGGCCCGCAGGCGCTTTCGCACAACGGCTTGGGCAGCGATGAGGCGCGCCGCCAGGACGAACAGCGCCGCGCCGAACGTGAGCGCAAACTGCAGTCGCTCAACCTGCAGCGCGAACACATCCTGTCGCAGCGTACGTCGAATCCCGGGCGGCGCGCGGCCCTGGAGGCAGCGCTGGCGCAGATCGAGGCTTCAATCGAGTCGCTGGGCTAGCTCGCAAGGCAACGATGATTCGCATTGCAGTCCGCCGACGGCTGGCGCGCTTCACCCCTCGCGGTGAAACAGGAGCGAGTTGGCCTGGTGTATCGTGGTCAGCGATATGCGCGCAATGTTCACGTGCGCCGGGCGCGTTACCGCCCATACAATGGCGTCGGCCACGTCTTCGGGTGTGAGCGGGGTGACGCCTTTGTAGACTTTTGCCGCGCGCTCCAGGTCGCCATGGAAGCGCACCAGGCTGAAGTCGGTCTCCACCATTCCCGGATCGATGCTGGTCACGCGCACCGGGGTTCCCAGTACGTCTTCGCGCAGCCCGTCGTTGATCAGTCGTTCCGCGGCCTTCGATCCGCAGTAGACGGCGCCATTAGGATAGGCGAGATCGCCCGCCGTCGAACCCAGGTTCACCACGTGCCCGCGCCCGCGCACCACCATGCCCGGCACCACGGCGCGCGTCACGTAGAGCAGGCCCTTCACGTTGGTGTCGATCATCTCGTCCCAGTCTTCGATCTTGCCGGTGTAAACCTTTTCCAGGCCGCGGCTCAGGCCGGCGTTGTTCACGAGCACGTCGATCTCCGCCCACTCAGCGGGCAACTCGTCGACGGCCGTCTGCACCGCGCGATGAAGGCGCACATCGAGCTGAAACGTGTGCACCGCCTCGGCTCCCCGCTCCTTCGCAGCCTTGGCCACTTCCGCAAGCTTGTCGGCCCTGCGCGCGGCCAGCAGCAGCTTCGCCCCTTCGGCGGCAAACGCCAGCGCCGTCGCCGCGCCAATCCCCGCACTGGCGCCGGTAATGAAGACGATTTTTCCCTTCATGCTCATGCGTCTATCGTAACCAATGGAGCGGCGGGGTTGAATACCGGCCATCGTTGTGGAGCCGGCGTGGCTGAATGATCCCCGATCCAGTTTTGGATGCGATCGTGCTTCATGAACCATCGGCCAAGGTATATTGTCCTCTCTGGAGAAATTGCTTCTGTCCGGTCTCAGGGGCGCTCGGGAAACACTCTGCCCGCGCGGGAAAGCGATGCGACCCCGCCACGTGACCCTGGATTGCAATCGTGCGAGGTAACCTTTGGCAACGGGAAAACTGAAGCGCGAACTCGGCCTTCGCGACCTGGTTTTATTTTATGTTGTTTCCGGCTTGAGCCTGCGATGGATTGCAACGGCTGCCGCCACGGGTCCTTCCGCGCTCGGATTCTGGGTGCTGGCGTGGTGCGGATTCTTCCTGCCCCTGGCCGGTTGCGTGCTCGAGCTTTCCTCGCGCTACCCCGCTGAAGGCGGTCTTTACGTTTGGACGCGCGAAGCGTTTGGCCCTTTCCCCGCATTCATCTCCGCCTGGACCTATTGGATGAGCAATCTTCCCTATTTCCCCGCTGTACTTTTTTTTGCGGCAAGCAGCCTGTTGTATGCGGGGCACGACATGCGGCACCTCGCCGGCTCACGCGCATATTTCATGCTCTTCACCGCAACGGTGCTCCTGCTGATCACCGCGCTCAACGTGGTGGGGCTCAAAACAGGGAAGTGGCTGAACAACCTGGGAGCGCTGGGAATGGCGTTGCCGGTGATTCTGCTCATTGGCCTCGGCGCACTTTCGTTCGCGCGATTCGGCTCCGCAACCCACTTTACGCTGAGGGCGCTCGTGCCGCACGCAGGCGTGGGAAATCTTGTTTTCCTGTCGACAATCTTCTTTGCCTTCGGTGGTTGCGAGGCTGCGTCTTTCATGGGAGAGGAGATCGCCGATGCGCGCAGGACGATTCCCAAATCGCTGCTGGTGGCCGGCGCCATTGTCACCGTTGGCTACATGGCCGGAACCGCGGCGATGCTGGTCGCCCTGCCGGCGGGCCGCATCGGCGGCCTGGGCGGCTTTATGACCGCGATCGACTATCTTGCCCGCACGCTCGGAGCGGGTGCATTCGTGGCGCCTGCCGCCATTCTCGTGGCGCTCGGCAACATTGGCGCGGCGGGTGCTTACCTGGCAGCGGCCGCCAGGCTTCCGTTTGTCGCCGGAGTCGATCGTTACCTGCCGCCTGTCTTCGGACGCGTGCATCCGCGCTGGAACACGCCTTACATCGCTCTCATCTCGTATGGCGCAGTAGCGATTTTCTTCGGATTACTCGGCGAGGCTGGATCGAGCGTGGAAGGCGCGTATGACATGCTCATCAGCATGGGAGTGATCACCTATTTCATTCCCTATCTTTTCCTCTTCGCATCGATGATTCGCCTGCAGTCGCGGCCGGCACCCGCCGCGGCCATTCGTTTGCCGGGCGGCAAATGGACTGCCATCCCGCTCGCCGCCATCGGTCTCGCTTCCACGGGCTGCACCATTGTGCTGTCACTCTTTCCCGCATCGGACGACCCCAATCCCACGGCAACGCTGCTCAAGATTTCGATCATGACTCTTCTGCTGCTGGGCGCCGGCGTTGCAATCTATTACTGGAGCTCGCGCTCCTCGCGGAGTCGCCATCCAGCGCCGGATTCCGCGCCCCGATAGGCTGCGAATGTGGATGAATTCGCAATGCATTCAGCGGAAGACGGATTGCACTTCGCCGGCAAAGAAACCAGGAAAGGAACCAAGCGTGAAGATGCCCCTGCAGCAAGTGCTCGATTCGTATAACGCGGATGCGCCGCTCGAGGAGGCCTACACCATACCGGCGGCGTGGTATCTCGACGAGCGCATCGTAGATCTGGAACGCGAGCGCGTCTTCGGCCGTAACTGGATCGCCGCGGGGCGCGAGGACCAGGCGGCGGAGCCGGGGCAGTTTTTTACGATTGAGCTGGCCGGTGAGCCGCTCGTCGTCGTGCGCGGAGCCGATGGCGAGCTTCGCGCTTTCTACAATGTGTGCCGCCATCATGCCGCCGCTGTTGCCAACGTTCCCAGCGGCACGGTGCAGCACCTCCGCTGCCCTTATCACGGCTGGACCTATGGGCTCGACGGCGCGCTCAAAGGAGCTCCGGAGTTTGCCGGCGTGTGTAACTTCGATCGCGCCACGAACGGCCTGGTTCCGGTTCGCGTAGCTACATGGGAGCAATTCGTGTTTGTCGCGCTGAGCGATGAAATCCCGTCGCTCGTGGATTTTCTCGGCGATCTGCGGGAAAGGGTTGCGCCTCTTTCGCTCGAGAAACTTCGCTTCTTCGAGAGAAAGACCTATACTCTCGCCTGTAACTGGAAAGTTTATGTGGATAACTACCTCGATGGCGGATACCATGTGCCTCATCTGCACAAGGGCTTGAACAGCGTGCTGGATTATAAAGAGTATACGATCGAAAATAGCACTCATTACTCATTGCAATCGAGCCCCATGGTCGCGTCGCGGGAAGATGCTTCCTTCGCGGCGACAAGAACCGGCGAACGCGCTTATTACTACTGGCTGTATCCGAATTTCATGGTCAATATCTATGAAGGTGTGATGGATACGAACCTGGTTCTCCCGCTGGCGGTGGATAAGTGCCACGTGCAGTTCGATTTCTATTTCGCCGATGTCAGCGAAAGCCGGAGAGAATATAACTCAAACAGCGTTGCGGTCAGCGAGCGCATTCAGGATGAAGATGTGGATATCTGCGAATCGGTACAGCGCGGACTGCGCTCGCGGGCCTACGGCGCTGGAAGGCTGTCGGTCCGCCGCGAGGGCGGCGAGCATCTTTTTCACCGCCTGTTGGCGCATGATTTGAGAGCGTCTTAGAACCTGTCCAGAAACTGGGCGCTTTGAAGGGTACGGGCTTCAGCCCGTACATCGAGAGCTGATTTTGGTCTCCGGCTTTAGCCGCTGAGGGAATGCAAACTCCTGAAGAATCTCTCCTCAGGGGCTATTGAATGCTGCACAAGTAATGTCCTGTTCCCTTGCAACCATGCGAGTGCAGTTGTCCCGCCTGACTTGCATTCCCTCAGGGGCTAAAGCCCTCTATTTTATTGTGCATTTGCGGCACGGCTGAAG